>JBBQTP010000011.1:0-45801 GCA_038213205.1 Caulobacterales bacterium | reverse complement strand
GTAGTCGGCCTTGACCATCTGTGCCAGCTTGTCCGGGCTGTCGCTGACCGACGGCTCGAAGCCCGCGGCGATCAGCCGGTCGCGCACCTTCGGCGACATCGCCGCCTTCAGCTTCTATCCGACGAAGAACCTCGGCGCCCTGGGCGACGGCGGGGCGCTGGTAACCACCGAGGCGGCAACCGCGGAACGGGTGCGCCGGATCGCCAACTACGGCTCGACCCAGAAGTATCGGCATCAGGAACTGGGCCGCAACTCGCGCCTGGACCCGATCCAGGCCGCCGTACTGGGCGTCAAGCTCGACCACCTGGACGCCTGGAACGCGCGGCGCGGCGAGATCGCCCTGCGCTATTTCCTGGGCCTGACCGACGTTCGCGAGATCGACCTGCCGGCGGTGCGAAGCTGGGCCCAGCCGGTCTGGCATGTGTTCCCCATCCGGGTCCCCGATGCGCGCGACGCGCTCGAAGCTTTCCTCGACCAGAAGGGCGTCGGGACCAACATCCACTACCCGACGCCGATCCACCTGCAGCCCTGCTACGACGGGCGCTGGACTGAGGGCGCCTTCCCGGTCGCCGAGGCCCTGTCGGCGTCTCTGCTCAGCCTGCCCCTCGACCCGACCCATACCGACCAGGAGATCGACTTCGTCATCTCCCGCGTGCGCGAGTTCTTCAGCCGCTGAAGGCTTCGGCGGCCTCGACCGCCTCAAGCACGTCCTTCACCTCCACGCCGAAGTCCTGATGCAGCGCGTTTGGGTGGTAGGGATCTTCCAGTCGCGTCACCTGCTCGCCGCTGACATGAAACACCTGTCCGGCCCCCACGGCGGCCGCCATGCGGCGCCAGTACCAGTAACCCGTCTCCCGGAACTTCGGCATCATCACCACGGTCGGACAGTCGGGCTGGCAGAAGATCAGGTTGGCGACGGCGGCGCCGGTCGCGCCCACCACCATCCGCGCCCGTGAATAGAGCGCCACCTGCTCCTCCAGGCTCATCCGCTCGGGCTCGATGACGACGAAGCCGCGGGCGACGAGCGCCTCGGCGACAGCCTCTTCGTTGACGATGTGCCGCATCGCCGAGTTGCGGCGGATCAGCAGCTTCGGCCGGGTCCCCTCACCTTCGCCGCCTCCGGCGTGGCGGCGGAGACTGGCGATCATTTCACCCAGCGCCTGGCCACCGAACACGCCATGGCAGAGGGCGCCCTGGGATTTTGGGCGAAGCTTGAACGGGATGTAGCCGGCTGGCGACACGTTGTGCAGCACGCCAACCCGCACCACCTGGTCCGGCGCCAAACGATGGATCGTCACTTCCGGGCCGGCCACCAACATGATGGAGCGCATGATGTTGGGGTGCAGATCGGTGTCGACGATCAGCGGAACCGAGGCGTGGACGCCGTGCCGGGCAAGGGCGGCGATGCGGGGCAGCACCTCGGTGAGCCAGTGGGCGTAGTTGAACGCCACGCCGTCCGTCACGACGGCGGCCTCCGGCAGGTAGCCCACATTAAACGGATCGGCCGGAGCCCAGACGGAGGCGCTGCCATCGCCGGATAATTCCAGGCGACCGTAGAACACCTCTGGATTGATCTCGACGGCGAGGTCCATGAGGCCATGGCGGACGATGGCCTCAGGTGGCTGCAGGATGTTGGATTTTCCCCGCACGGCGACATCGCGCAGGGTCGTCAGCGTGACCGGCGGGAACTCGTAGCGAAGCGGAGCCATGTCGTAGAAGCCCGGCTCGGGCTGCGGGAACACCGCCGGAGCCTCGCCCTCCACAGTCTCGGCCGCATAGATGACCTGCTGCCCAACGCCGACCCAGCGGGCGTAGGCGGCCTCTGTGACGAACGGCAGGATCGGCGGTGAGGACATGCGCTCCGCATCCAGGGTCGAGTTGGTGACTTCGCCACGGACTCGGCGGACCATTCACATAAGCATCCCGATTCCCGAACCCATCCAAAGAGGCGTCGTGCCGTCGAGCCCAGCCGAGCAGATCGGAAGCGCCAAGGACCAGGAGGCCCGGCTGCGCGAAGTCCTGGTCCTCACGGCCCGGGCGGAGCATCTGCTGCAATCCGGACAGATCGACGAGGCGGTGCGGACGGCGCGGCGGGCGAACACCATGGGCGTCAACCTGGGCCCGACCTGGCGGGTCTTCGGCCAGGCCCTGGAGGCGCAGGGCGACTTGCCTACGGCGGCGAGCGCCTATGAGCAGGCGGCGGCCGCCGGGGCGGACGTGGCCGCGCTCAGCGTCGACCGGGCGCGCGTGGCGATGCGGCAGGGCGCCTATGCGCAGGCCGAGCAACATTTGAAGCTCCATCACACGCTCGCGGGACCGACGACGCAGACGATCGGCGAGCTGGCGCGCGCCCAGACCGCTCTGATGGCCTTCGACCGCGCCTACGACACCTTGCAGACCGCCCTGCAGGTCGACCCCGTCCAACCCCTGCTGTGGCTCGTGCTTGGTCAGCTGCTCCGCGTCCAGGGGCGGCACGGCCAGGCGATCATCTTCTTCGAGGAGGCGTTGCGGCTGGACCCGAGCCTGACGCAGGCGCGTGATGGGCTGGCGGACGCCGTCATGCTCGGGGCCGGGGATGTCGAGCGCGCGCTGTCCGAAAGCCACGACGCGCTGGCGGCTGCGGCGGCGGAAGATGTTCCGGCGCTGAACGAGGCCCACGCACGGCGCCTGCTTGCGGCCGGCCAGCTGGCAGAGGGATGGGACGCCTTCGCTACGGCAGTCGAACCCGGCGACGCCGCCTTGGTCGATATCAGGGTCGCTGCGCCGCGGTGGACGCCGGGAGCGCCTCTGAAGGGCCGCCTGCTGCTGATCGGCGAGGGCGATGTCGTCGACGACATCCTGCTGCTGCAGGTGGTTCCCAGTATCATCGCCGGCGGCGCGAAGGTCATCCTGGCCATCGACGGCAGTCTGACGACCCTGGCCCAACGGTCGCTTCCGGACGCGATGGTGGTTCCGCTTCTGCACCGCACCCAGGGCGGCAGGACCTTGCGGGCGGCCGACCTCGATAGCCCGCACATCCACGGCGGCGCGTTGGTGGCGGCCTGGGCGCCGCTGCGGTCGCTGATGGGGGCGCGTCGCGGACGGCGCGAAGACTTTGTCCAGACCGCGCCCTATCTGAAGCCTGAGAGCGCGCGGGTCCGCTACTGGCGCGAACGGCTCGCGTCCCTGGGGCCTGGTCCCAAGGTGGGCGTAATCTGGCGCGCCCACGCCGATGCGAGGTTCTGGCAGGCCCCACCACTCAGCGGCCTGCAGGCCCCGCTCGCCGTGCCAGGGATCCATCCGATCTCACTGCAGCCGCTGGAGCTCGCCGAGCTGACCACGCTGCAGGACACGTTCGGTCTCAGGATCAATCCACGCCCGCCGGAGCTCCGCTACGCGGACGCCGATGACCTGGCCGCCTTGATGCGCGCGCTGGATGTGGTTATCGGCCCGCCTGACACGGAGACCGTCCTGGCGGCGGCGAGCGGCGTGGAGACCTGGTTCCTGTCGACGCCGCACCACTGGGCGATGCTGGGGACTCAGACTTTCCCGTGGTTTCCACGGGCGCGGGCCATGACGGCGGCGGCGCCCGACGATTGGGCCGGGGCCATGGCCGAACTTGGCCAGGGGCTCGCAGATCTCGTCGGGTCGCCCCCTGAGACTAGGAGGCCCGCGGCCGGTGGGCGGCGATCTGGGAAGCACTCGCGGTCTTCAGGCGGTCGTGATCCTCAGGGAAGAACCTGAAGAACACATCCTGCTGGTCTTCGGAGACCCGCCGCGCGCCGGCCCGCTCGTGGAAGCCGATCACGCCGGAGTTGCCTTGCCGCACGTCGAAGTGCGACTGCTCGAACCCCAGGGCCCCGAACCCGACCTCGTAGACCAGCAAGGCGGAGTAGGTCACCAGACCGGGGGCGCGTGGCGGCGGAATGATCCAGCTGCCCCAGCAGAACGAGCGACGACCTTCCATTTCGCAGAAGTCGTACAGCCGCACGAGGCCGCAATCGGCGCCGTCGCTGACGATCACGAAATAGTACTCTTCGCCCGCCCGCTCGCGGACCTTGTAGCCCTGCAGCCAGCCGAGCTGCGCGGCGACGTCGGCCGAGGAGGGATTCAGGTGCTGGTTCAGGGTCTCGTCGCCGCGAAGCTTGCAGATGTAGCCGGCGTCCCGCGCGTCGGCGTTCACCAGCCGCAGGTAGGTGCGATGGCGGCTGTCCAGAGCGGCGGAAGCGATCGTCACGACGGACCCGCCGTCGCGCGCACGGCAGGATCTTGCGTGCGCCAATGCTGGAACATCTCCCCGAAGGCCGCCTCCAGGTTCCGGGTGAAACCCGCCTCATCACAGATCGGGCTGGCCTCGAAGCCCGGCCGGACCCGCGCCCTGAGCGCGTTCAGCCGGTCGAGGTCGCCGGTCAGTTCGAGGGCCCGGTCGACGAAGTCCTCGGGGCTGGCGGTGACCAGTTCGTCGAGCCCGACGGCCCGCAGGATCGCGCGGGCGTAGAGTGCGCCGACATTCGGTGTCGAACCGATCATGGTCAGCACCGGCACGCCGTTGGAAAGCGCGTCGAGCGTCGTCGTCGACCCGGGCGCGGGCCAGGCGTCGAGCATAAGATCGACCTCACCGAAGGCGCTGAAATAGGCCTCGCCCCCGGAGTGTCCAGAGAAGACGATCCGTTCCGGCGCCACGCCGCGGGCGGCGAAACGCGCCTGGGTCGCCCGCTGCAGGACCGGGTCCTCGAAATAGCGGTACTTGAGCAGCAGGACCGCGGTCGGGGCTAGGCGCAGCACCGTGCCCCAGGCGTCCAGGGTCCGGTCGCTCAGCTTGGCGGGATGGTTGAACGAACCGAAGGTGATCCGTCCAGCGCTGAGCGCCGGTGTCGGCGTGGGCGGCAGCCGGCCGGCCGCGGGCCGGAAGGCGTTGAACACCGGGCCGAGCGTCCAGATGCGCTCGGTGAATATCTCCGGCGCGTTTGCCGGCGTCGCCGACGCGGCGTGCAGGACATAGTCCATCTGCTCGAGCCCGGTCGTCGTCAGGAAGTTGATCCAGGCCACCTGCACCGGCGCCGGACGCCGCGCGAAGACGGCCAGACGGCAGCCCGCCGAGTGGCCCCAGCAATCGGCCAGCACATCGATGCCGTCGTTGCGGATCAGGTCCGCGGCGTCGGCGTCGCTCAGGTGGCCGATGGGGTGGACTTGAATCCAGGCCGGCCAAGCGGTCTCAGTCTCGGCCTGGGCCGGATAGAGCGTCACCGTGACCTTGGCGGGGTCATGGGTCTCGAGCACCGGGGTGATGAACTGGCGCAGCTGCGAGCCTGTGAAATTGGGCGCCAGATAGCCGATCCGCAGCTTGCGGCCGCGCAGATCGGGGTTGGCGTGCCGCGGCTGCGGAAAGGCCGGCGCATAGAGCCGCGCCCAGTCGCCGGCAATCGCGGCGTGACGGGCGTCGCTGTCGTCGCACAGCAGCTGTGGATAGACTAGGAACTGGTGCGCCGCGGCCGAGGGGAAGCTCTCGACGAGAGCCTGGAAGACCTGGCTGGTTTCCTCCGCCCGGCCCTGGTGCTGCAACGCGAGGCCGTAGCTCAGCAGCCCAGTCGCATCGATGGCGCCGCTGGAGAGCGCCAGCGCGCGGATCACGCCCGACATGGCGACCTGACCCTGGCCGTAGAGCTGGGTGGCGATATTGCCGGCGTAGACCGGATCGGCGCGGCACCGGTCGACATCGGCGCCGCGCACGCGCGCGATCGCCAGGGTCTGCAGGATGCGCGCGTCGTCCATCGCCTCCGCAGCCCCGTCCGAATCGCCGCCGGTCAGCCGGGCGCTGGCCAACCAGTAGCGCGCCTCGTGGTCGGTGGGCTCGGCCGCGACGAGGCCTTCGAAAATCGCGATAGCGGCCTGCGGATCGCCGGCAAGGAGCGCCTCGCGGCCGGCCTGCAGGTCGAGGGGCGCAGCGTCCACCGCGTCAGGCCTTCAGGACCGTGTTGCTCTTGATCGCCGCCGAGCCGTCGGCGGCGAGGTCGGCGCGGGTGGCCGTCATGCTGAGCGGACCCTTCAGGCGCCCGTTGACCACGTCCATGCCGGTCGGGCCATCGTGGCGCTTGGCCAGCAGGTAGCGCAGCGAGATGCGTTCATGGTCGGCGGCGTCCGGCTGGGTGCCGTGCAGGGTGCAGGCGTGCCACATCGCCGCCGAGCCCGCCTCGCCCGTGAGGATGCGCTGGCGCGCGACCGTCTCGCCGTGCGGGGCGTTGCAGTAGAGCCAATCCTTGTCGCCGATGCGGGTCAGGTTGTGCGGGAACACCGAGCCGCCGAGCGTATGGCTGCCCTCCAGCAGATAGAGCGGCGCGTCCGCGCGGGTGACCGGATGCAGGTAAATGTAGAGGGTCAGGAAGTCGGCTTCGCGGGCCCTATAGTCGATCAGGTCCTGGTGGAAATCGATGCCGTAGAAATAGGTCACGTCGCGATACTGCGGGCGGACATAGGCGCCCAGATTGTTCACCGGATTGCCGAGGATGCGTTCCCGAAGCCACTCCGGAACCGACGAGGCGGGCACGCCACAGACCACCTTCTTGCCCAGGACCTCGTAGTCCGGGCCCAACAGGGCGGTGAGGGCGTCGACGATGTGCGGCGCGCGCTCGACGAAGCCGAGCTGGTCCTCGAAGCGCTCCAATAGGTTAAGGCCGGGCTTCGGATTGACGCCGGTGTACTGCGGGTCGGCGTCGAAAGCTTCTTCGGACAGAAACAGGCTGGACCCGAACTCGCGGGTGGCTCGGATGTCGGCCAGCAGGCGCGCGCAAGCGGCCGCGTCGACCGGGGCGTCGAACAGGTGGGCGCCGTCGCGGATGAAGTCGTCGATCACGGTCTGGCCGAGCGCGGACGGATCAACGTCGCGGGGCTTCAGCAGGGCGGTCATGCAATCGTCTCCGGCATACCGCCAAGAGGCCGCGATTTGGTTTAAGCCGCGGTTACTATTCCGCGATTCCGTCCAGGCGCTTGCCGGGCGTCTTCAGGCCGGTAGTGAGCTTGTTGCTCACCTCGCGCTTGACCCGGGCGGGCAGCGCCTCGCCCAGGTCGTCCATGAAGACCTCCACCGCCGGGCGGTCGCGCTGGGAGAGCGCGCGCAGCGCCCAGGAGAGCCCCTTCTCCACCATGTCGTCGCGGTCGCCGGCCAGGCGGCGGCAGATCGGCAAGGTGCGCGCGGCGTCGCCCAGCCCGCCTGAGCTGCGCGCGTTCAGGCCCACCGTGGCGACCAGGGCCGAGCGGCGCAACCACCGGTCCTCAGACGTCGACCAGGCCTCAATGAGCCCGTCGGAGAGGTTGCCCTTGGCCCAGAGCGGACCGGCCAGGATCGTGCCGAAGGCGTCGACCGCGTACCAAGAGGCCAGCCGCGCCGCATAGTCGGCGACGGCCGGCTCGACGATCTCTGAGAAGGCCGCGGGGTGATAGCGGATCAGTTCGTAGGCCACCCACTTGCCGGTCTGGCTGGCCGCGGCCTCGACGCGGCGCGCGATGGACAGCACCTCGGCCGCCGGCGTGGCGCGCAGCGACTTCGACCACCGGCGCCGCACGGCGCGAACCTCTGCGGTGTCGCCGCGCGGCAGGGGGGCGATCTCAGCAGCAATGGCGGCCGCGGCGTCCATACGGCCTAGCTTAGCATGTCCCAGGCCAGCGGCTCGCCCCGCTTCAGGTCGCGCGCGGCGATGCGGCCCAGCACCTCGTCAAAGTGCGCGGGCGGCAGGCCGTTGCCGGGGCGCACCGAGCGGATGTTGGCGCGGCTGAGCACCTCGCCGGCCGTCACATCGGCGGTGACGTAGAGCGAGCGGCGGAACTGGCGGTTAGCGCGCTCCGAGCCCAGCAGATCGTAGTGCGCGCGGCCGAGCGCGGTCCAGGCGTCCTTGCAGTCGCGAACCAGGGCGGTGAACTCCGCCGGCTCCAGGCTGAAGGCCGCGTCGGGACCGCCGTCGGCGCGGGCCAGGGTGAAGTGCTTTTCGATGACGCAGGCGCCCAGCGCGACCGCCGCCACCGACGCCGCCGTCCCGTGGGTGTGGTCCGACAGGCCGATCGGCGAGGCGAACTTCCTCGCCATGTCAGCGACCGTGCGGACGTTGGCGTCGCAGAGATCGGCCGGGTAGCTGGAAACGCAGTGCAGCAGCACCACGCCCGCCGCGCCGGCCTCCAGGGCGGCGGTCCGTGCGGCCTCGATCTCGGCCAAATTGGCCATACCGGTGGAGATGATCAACGGCTTGCCCTTGGCGGCGGCGTAGCGGATCAGCGGCAGGTCCACGGCTTCGAAAGACGCGATCTTGTAGGCCGGCGCGCCCAGGCCGGCGAGCAGGTCGACGGCGGTCTCGTCGAAGGGACTGGAGAACAGGGTGACGCCGTGCTCGGCGGCGCGCGCGAACATGGCCTCGTGCCACTCGTAGGGCGTCTGGGCTTCGCGGTAGAGCTCGTGCAGGCTGCGGCCGTCCCAGAGGCCGCCGGTGATCCTGAACTCCGGCCGGTCGACATCCAGCGTTATGGTGTCGGCGGTGTAGGTCTGGATCTTGATCGCGTCGCAGCCGGTTGCCGCGGCCGCATCGATCAAGCTCAGCGCGCGGTCTAGGCTGCCGTTGTGATTGCCGCTCAGCTCACAGATCACATAGGGCGCATGGTCCGCCCCAATCCGGCGGCGTGCGATCTCGATTTCGGGTGCGGCGCTCATCTCGAACGCCAGTGTAGCCCCGGCAATTGACCGGGGCGTTAACTAAGCCGGCGGCAGCGCCCTGGGGCGCGTGCCCGCCACCAGACCCAGCGCGATCCCGGTCCCCAGGCCGACCATGGCCACGCCGGAGAACAGCCTCAGGCCCATGCCGAGCGCGATCCCCGCACCCACGGCCGCGCCCACCAGGGCCACAGCCCCAGCGGCCTTCAATTCGTCCTGCATCGCATCGCTCCAGAATCTCACCTACATAAGGGACATGTCTGAGGATCGTTCCGCCAGCCCAACCGGCCCCCGCCCCAACCAAGCCCGGGCCGTTCGCTGCCTGATCGTGGGATCGGGCCCGGCCGGCTACACCGCCGCGGTGTATGCCGCGCGCGCCCTGCTGAACCCCGTGCTGATCCAGGGGATCCAGCCCGGCGGCCAGCTGACCATCACCACCGATGTGGAGAACTACCCGGGTTTCGCCGACGTCATCCAGGGGCCCTGGCTGATGGAGCAGATGCAAGCCCAGGCCGAGCACGTCGGCACGGAGGTCGTCAACGACATCGTGCTCAGCGCCGACCTGTCGAAGCGTCCGTTCCGCCTGACCACCGATAGCGGCCAGGAGTGGCTGGCCGAGACGCTGATCATCGCCACCGGCGCCCAGGCCAAGTGGCTAGGCCTGGACAGCGAGCAGAAGTTTCAGGGCTTCGGCGTCTCGGCCTGCGCCACCTGCGACGGCTTCTTCTACCGCGGCAAGGAGGTCGTGGTGGTGGGCGGCGGCAACACCGCGGTCGAAGAGGCCCTGTTCCTCACCAACTTCGCCTCGAAGGTGACGGTGGTCCACCGCAAGGACGAGTTCCGCGCCGAGAAGATCCTGCAGGAGCGCCTGTTCGCCCACCCGAAGATCGAGGTGATCTGGGACAGCTCGGTCGACGAGGTGACGGGCGGCGCCGATCCCATGGGCGTCACCGGCGTGCGCCTGAAGAACGTCAAGAGCGGCGAGACCCGCCAGGTGTCCTGCGATGGGGTGTTTATCGCCAACGGCCACGCTCCGGCCTCTGAGCTGTTCAAGGGTCAGCTGACCATGGACGCCGCAGGCTATCTGCAGGTGAAAGCCGGCTCCGCCGCCACCGAGATCGAGGGAGTCTACGCGGCCGGGGACGTCACCGACGACATCTACCGCCAGGCGGTGACCGCGGCCGGCATGGGCTGCATGGCCGCGCTGGAGGCCGTGCGTTTCCTGGCCGAGGAAGACCATCGCACAGCCCACCACCCGATCAGCCACCACGAGGCCGAGAAGATCGGCGTCTGGTGAAGCGGCCGCGATGATCCGCAACGCCCGCGCAGGCGATCATCCGGCCATTGAGGCCGTGGTCGCTGCCGCCTTCGGCCGCGCCGACGAAGCGGGACTCGTTGCCCGGCTGCGGACCGATGGCGATGTGATATTCGAGCTGGTCTCCGACGAGGACGGCGCGGTCACCGGCCACGTCCTGTTCAGCCGGCTCTGGGCCGACCGCTCGGGGCTGTTTGGCGCGCTGGCCCCGCTCGCCGTGCAGCCGCAGGATCAGCGGGCTGGCATCGGCTCGGCGCTGGTGCGCGCCGGGTTGGAGAACGCGCGCGAATTCGGCTGCCATGGGGTGCTGGTGCTGGGCGACCCCGCCTACTACGGCCGCTTCGGCTTTTCGGCGCTGGCGGCGGCTGAGGTGCGTTCGCCCTATCGCGGACTGGCGGCGTTCCAGGGGCTGGCGCTCGAGGCGACGGCCTTCGAAGGGCCGCTCACGGTCGCCTACCCGAGCGCCTTCGACGGCTAGGAGTTACCGATCTAAGGCCGGGCCGGGCTGTCCATGCCCTTTTCCATCGCCGCCAAGCTGTCATTGATCCGCTTGATCTCGTCCGGCGTCGGCTGGCGACGCACGGCCGAGAGCGACCCCGGAGCGTGGGCGCCAGCGCCGGAATCGGAGACGGTGTAGGTGCGCACCTCGCCGGCGACGGCGAGCGTGATCTTACGTTCCTGCGGCGCCATCGGCGCGCCAAGCAGGCCCTGGGTGCGCGCATCAAAGCTTCCGAGCAGGGCCGGCGACAGATAGGCCTCGCGCCCCTCGTAGCGGCCGTTGAAGGCCGCCGGCTCGCCCCATGGGCCCGTCCAGCGGTAGAAGATGTGCTGGCCCACCTGGGTCATCTTGACCAGCGTCGGGGCCCAGTAGGGCGACACATAGGCCGCGTGATAGTGCGTCGCTGAGCCCACGTCCTTGTCCACGAAGCCGGCCAAGGCCCGCCTGGCCACATCCTCGGCCTGGCGCCACAGGGTGGCCTGCGGCGCCCAGCGCAGGGCTCCGTCGCAGGTGAAGGTGAACTGGCAGCCGGTGGGACGCGCAGCGCCCTGGTAGACCACGCCGCAGATCGATTTCGGATAGGCCGGATGGCGCATGCGGTTCAACACCACCTGGGCGACAGCCTCCTGGCCCCGCACCGGCTCGCGCGCCGCCTCGAAGTAGATCGCCTGGGTCATGCAGTGCAGCGCGCGCGCACTGTCCTCGGCATTGGCCTGCAGCACGAAGGGCTTCATCGCGCGGATCGGCATGCCGGCGAAGGGGCGCAGCTTGTTGATCGTCTCGGCGCTGTCGGCGTTGTCGGGATCGAATCCCAGATCGGGAACGGTCCGCAGATCCAGGTTGGCCCAGCCCAGCGGCCGGCCCCACAGATCCGCGCGGCGCAGGCCCGGATCGTGGCGGCGCGCCAGACCCCGGACGCCCGGCTCCAGCTGGGCCGTAGCGGCCATCAGGGCGCGATCGGACAGGTCGTGGGCGGCAAGCGCCTGCAGGCCGGTCTGCGGCTCTGGCTTGGACGGCGCGCAGCCGGCCACAGCGACAAGCGCCACAGCTATCGCCATCGCCGTCGCCAGTCCGGCGCGGCGTCCTATGCCGAAAAGCTCTCGGATCTCGTCGTCTTCCTGTCCTAGGGGTGGCTACCCTTACTCTACGCAAGCGGCGCAGTCAGGGCCGCAACCCGGCCAAAAGATGAACAAGCGTCGCCGAAGGGGCGCCCAAAAAACCACGACTTCTCAGCGCGGCGGGCGACTTCATATCCTCGGTTGCGCCTCGCCGCCAGCGCTCCCATTCTGGTCCTTGCAGGCTCAGCTTGCAGGTTGCGTGCCGGAGAGGCCTTGGAATGACGCCGTCTGAATGGCCGTTGAGGCTCATTCCGCGCCGCTCGGCCCCGCTCTGGCTGGCCACGATCATCAGCCTTGCCGCCATCGCCGGCGCCGTCGTGATGCGCGGCCTGGTGCTCGGTTTCGACAACGCGGCCGGCCTCTCGGCCACCTACTTCCCAGCCTACATCATCGCCACCCTCTATGCCGGCCCGGCCTGGGGTTGGGCGACGCTGGCGACCTCGCTAGGGATCGGCCTCCTGGCCCCCACCGCCATCGCTGCGAGCCTTTCTTTTGAGGCGGTGATGGTCCAGTTCGGTCTCTCCGGAGCGCTGACCGTGGTCGTCGCCTCGGCTCTGCGCTCAGCAATCCTGCGGCTTGAGGAGTCCAAGGCCGCCGAAACGCTGGTGCAGGTCGACCTGAAGGCCACGGAGGCGCGGTTCCGCACCCTGGCCGACAGCGCCCCGGTGCTGATGTGGATTTCCAAGCTCGATGGCTCCCGCGAGTTCGCCAATCGAGCCTACCTGGACTTCCTCGGCGTCGACTACGCCACGGCGCTCGGCCTGGAGTGGCGCTCATTCATCCATCCCGAGGATCACGACCGGATCGCGCGTGAGGGAGCCCAGACCGAGGCCTCGGGCGGCGACTTCATCTGGGAGGCGCGCTACCGCCGCCGCGACGGTGACTACCGCTGGATCCGCTCGATCTCGCAGCGGCGCTATGAGCCCTCGGGCGAGCTCTCCGGCTACATCGGCGTCGGGTACGACATCTCCGACGCCAAGCAGGCGCAGGTCGACCTGCGGCGGATCAACGACCTGCTGGCCGAGCGGGTGCAGGCCGCGCTCGCCGAACGCGACGAGGCCGAGGCGGCGCTGCGCCGGGCGCAGAAACTGGAGGCCGTGGGCCAACTGACCGGCGGCGTCGCCCACGACTTCAACAACCTGCTGACCGTCATCATCGGCGCGCTCGACCTGATGCAGCGCCACCCGAAGGACGAGGCCCGCCGCGAGCGGATGATCGAGGCGGCGCAGAGCGCGGCCCGCCGCGGCGAGCGCCTGACCCAGCAGCTCCTGGCCTTCTCTCGCCGCCAGGCGCTGAAGCCGCAGCTGCTCAAGGTCGACGACCTGCTGCGCGACAGCGAGCCCCTCCTGCGCCGCGCGGTCGGCGAGGCGGTCAGCCTCAACATCGCGCCTGCCTGCCCCGAAGGCGTGGCCAACATCGACGGCAGCCAGTTCGAAGCGGCCCTGATGAACCTAGTGGTCAACGCCCGCGACGCCACCCCGCCCGGCGGCCGCATCAGCGTCGAGACCCTGCATTGCCGGCTGGCAGCCGGCGAGGTCGAGGACATCAAGCCCGGCGACTACCTCTGCGTCAGCGTGCACGACACCGGCTCAGGCATGGACGCCGACACCGCCGGGCGGGTGTTCGAGCCCTTCTTCACCACCAAGGAACCTGGCCGCGGCACTGGCCTGGGCCTCAGCCAGGTCTATGGCTTCGCCCGCCAGAGCGGTGGGGCCGCGACGCTCGACAGCTCGCCCGGGCTGGGCGCGACGGTCCGCATCTACCTGCCGCTGGCCAGCGAGGCGCCCGACCTGATCGAGCCCGAGACCCCCGCCCCGGCTACCGCCGCCGGCCCGGCGCGACGGATCCTGCTGGTGGAGGACGAGGCCGCCGTCGGCGAGATGGTCGAGGCCATGCTCACCGACCTTGGCCACGAGGTGCTGCGCGCCGAGGCCGCCGAGCCGGCCCTGGTGATCCTGCGCCGGCGCGAGCGCATCGACCTGATGCTCACCGACCTGATCATGCCGGGCGGCAAGACCGGAGTGGAGCTGGCCCACGAGGCGGTCGCGATCCGCCCCGGCCTGCCGGTGATCCTGTCGTCGGGTTACACCGGCGAGGCCCTTGGCCCGGCGGCGGAAGCCCCCTGGCCCCTGCTCCGCAAGCCCTACACCGCCGACGCCCTTGCCGCCGTGATCGAGACCGTGATGGGGAAGACTCCCGAAGCTGTTTGACGGCTCCGCTTGCGCTCCGGCGTTTGAACGCTATATGGTGTCCATGCTTTTGCTCCAAGTGAGCATAAGTTACGCCAGGGAACTCTCACCCAACCGCTCCTCTGGCGTTTTTCTAGGCCCCAGTAATGCTCATTTTGAGCATAAGGAGCTTCCGATGGCCGCCGACGGTTTCCAGTTCGCGTTCACACCACAGGTCCAAGCCGCCACGGCGCCCGTCTGGGAGAAGGTCCGCGGCCACGTCACGCCGATGGAATGGCGGGGCCAGGCGCCGCTGATCGACGCGATCAACCGGCTAAAGGTCGAGAAGGACGCGGTGATCCTGGCGCACAACTACATGACGCCGGAGATCTTCCACGGGGTCGGCGACTATGTCGGCGACAGCCTGGGCCTGGCCAAGGAAGCCGCGCGCTCCAAGGCCACGGTGATCGTCCAGGCTGGCGTGCACTTCATGGCCGAGACCTCGAAGATCCTCTCACCCGACAAGACCGTGCTGATCCCCGACCTGAGCGCCGGCTGCAGCCTGGCCGCCTCGATCACCGGCGCCGACGTGCGGCTGATCAAGCAGCGCTACCCGGGCCTGCCGGTGGTCACCTACGTCAACACCACCGCCGAGGTGAAGGCCGAGACCGACATCTGCTGCACCTCCGCCAACGCCGTGCAGGTGGTCGAGGAAGCCGCGCGCCTGTGGGGGACCGACCGAGTGATCCTGATCCCTGACGAGTTCCTGGCCCGCAACGTCGCGCGCCAGACCGACGTCAAGATCATCGCCTGGCAGGGCCGCTGCGAAGTGCACGAGCGTTTCACCGCCGCCGACATCCTGGAGCTGAAGGAAGCCTATCCCGACGCCGAGGTGCTGGCCCACCCGGAGTGCCCGGCAGAGGTGCTGGAGGTCGCCGACTTCGCCGGTTCGACCCAGGCGATGAACGACTACGTGCTGACGCGGAAGCCCAAGCGCGTGGTGCTGATCACCGAATGCTCGATGGCCGACAATGTCGCCGCCGACGCCCCTGGCACCGAGTTCCTGCGGCCCTGCAACCTCTGCCCGCACATGAAGCAGATCAGCCTGGAGAACATCTACGAGGCCCTGCTGCACGGCCGCCATGAGGTGACGGTGGACGAGGCGATCGCCGAGCGCGCCCGGCTCGCTGTCCAGCGGATGATCGACCTGCCGCCGCCCGCGGTTCCTGCCCGCTACGACCTGGTCAAGGCCCGTCACCACGTCGACGTGGAGCTGATCTGATGGCCGGCGAGCTTCCCGGCGTCTACCACTTCCCGAGGCCGCGAGATGCCTGACCGCATCCCTCACGACGGGATTCTGGTGGTCGGCGCTGGCCTGGCGGGCCTGATCGCTGCGCTGGCCGCCGCGCCGCGCAAGGTGCTGCTGCTCACCGAGGCGTCGCTGAACCACGGGTGCTCATCCGCCTGGGCGCAGGGCGGCATGGCTGCGGCGCTCTCCGACGGCGACACGCCCGAGCAACACGCCGCCGACACCATCGCGGCCGGCGCCGGCCTCGTCGACAGCGCGATCGCGCGCCTGCTGGCCGAGGAAGGCCCGGCGGCAGTTCGCGCGCTAGCCGAGCTGGGCGCGCCCTTCGACCGGACCGAAGCCGGCGGCTTCGCCCAAAGCCTGGAGGCCGCGCACGGCCGTCCCCGCATCGCGCGGGTCCGTGGCGACCAGGCGGGTGCGGCGATCATGCGCGCGGTCACCGCCCGCGTGCTGGCCTCGCGCCACATCGAGGTCCGGACGGGCGCCCGCCTGCGCGGCCTGCTGCAGGACGCGGTCGGCCGGGTGCGCGGCGTCACCGTCGACTGGGAGGGCTGCCGGCTGGAGATCACCGGCGCGGCGACGATCCTGGCGACAGGCGGCATCGGCGGCCTCTACGCCGTCACCACCACGCCCGCCGAGCTGAAGGGCGAAGGCCTCGGCGTGGCCGCTCTGGCCGGCGCGATGATCGCCGATCCGGAGTTCGTCCAGTTCCACCCGACCGCCATCGATGTCGGCCGTGATCCCGCGCCGCTGGCCACAGAGGCTCTGCGCGGCGAGGGCGCTGTGCTGGTAAATGCGGGCGGCGAACGGTTCATGGCCCGCTATCACCCCGACGCCGAGCTGGCCCCGCGCGATGTGGTGGCCCGCGCCATCCACGCCGAACGCGAGGCCGGCCGCGGCGCCTTCCTCGACGCCCGCGCCGCTGTGGGCGAGACCTTCCCCGACGAATTCCCCGCGGTTTTCGCCGCCTGTCTGGCCGGCGGCATCGATCCACGCGTCCAGCCGATCCCAGTCGTGCCGGCCTGCCACTATCACATGGGCGGGATCGCCACCGACGCCGAGGGCCGAACCTCGCTCAGCGGTCTCTACGCGGCGGGCGAGTGCGCCTCGACCGGCCTGCACGGCGCCAACCGACTGGCTTCCAACTCACTGGTCGAGGCCGCGGTGTTCGGCGCCCGCGCCGGGCGCGCGGCTGCGGCCGAGGCCGATCCGGCAACTGCGCCGATCCTCTGCGTCGCGCCCCCTTCCCTGCCGCTGGCCGCCGTCGCCAGGCTGCGGGTGGCGATGAGCCGCGACGCCGGGGTGGTGCGCGACGCCCAGGGACTGACCCGCCTGCTGAGCGAGATCGACGGGCTGGAGACGCAGCACGGGTTGACCGCGGCGCTGGCAGCCGCGCGGCTGGTGGCAGCCTGCGCCCTGGCCCGCACCGAAAACCGCGGCGCGCATTTCCGCACCGATACCGGCGCCACCGCGACGCCGCGACGGACCTTCCTGCGGCTCGCCGACCTCGCTGCGCAGTTCCAGCGCTACGCTGCCGAATGATCGCGCCGCTGCCTGACCTGCTGATCGCCGAGACGGTGCGCGCGGCGCTTGCCGAAGATCTAGGCCGCGCCGGCGACATCACATCCCTGGCCTGCGTCCCGGCCGACACGCGCCTTCGCGCCGTGTTCGCCGCACGCCAGGCCGGCGTGGTGGCGGGCATGGCCTGCGCGCGGTTGGCGGTGCTGGCGCTGGATCCCACCGCCGACTTCAAGGCGGTCGTGGAGGACGGCGACCGGATCGCGCCTGGCGACAAGCTCGCCTGGGTGGACGCCAACGCCCGCGCGCTGCTGGGCGCCGAGCGGGTGGCGTTGAATCTGCTGGGGCGCCTGAGCGGCGTGGCCACCCTGACGCGGGCCTATGTGGACGCCATCGACGGCACGGGCGCGCAGATCGTCGACACGCGCAAGACCACCCCCGGCCTGCGGGCGCTGGAAAAGTTCGCTGTGCGCTGCGGCGGTGGGGTCAACCACCGCTTCGGCTTGGATGACGCCATCCTGATCAAGGACAACCACATCGCCGCCTGTGGCTCGGTGGCCGAGGCGGTGCGCCGGGCCAAGGCCGCAACCGGCCACCTGACCAAGGTGGAAGTGGAGATCGACCGGCTGGACCAGCTCGAGGACGCGCTTCGGCACGGGCCCGACGTGGTGATGCTGGATAATTTCAATCCCGACGACCTGGCGACCGCGGTGCGTCTGACCGCCGGACGGGCCAGGCTGGAAGCGTCAGGCGGGGTCAATCTTCAGACGGTCCGCGCCATCGCCGAGAGCGGGGTAGATGTGATCAGCGTCGGCGCGCTGACTCACTCGGCCAGCGTCCTCGACGTCGGTCTTGACGCGGCCTGAGCCACGAGGGGGCCCTGGACGCCGCTTGATCCGGTTGGGGGCAAGATCAGCCGGCGCCCAGAGCCTAGAGCGCGTCAGGGTGAAATCGAAACCATTTCACTCATCCGACGCACTCTAAACCTTTGAAGATAGGCCTTCTTTTCCGTTCAGGTGATTTCATCTGAACAGGTCAGGGTCTAGCGCACGTTGGCCTCGGTCGGATGCCCACGCACGCTTAACGGTGCAAAGTGCGAGCGGTATTCCGCCGGCGTCATGCCGGTGGAGCGCTTGAACAGGTTTCGGAAGAAGCTGACGTCGTCGTAGCCGACCGCGGAACTGACGCTCTGCACCGCCGAGGAGTCACGCTCGAGCATGGCCTTGGCCGTCTCGATCCGCACCGCCTGCAGATAGGCGGCAGGGTGGCGGCCGGTGGCGGCCTTGAACCGCCGCGCCAGCGTCCGCGCGCCAAGTCCCGCCTGCCGCGCCAGCGCCTCGGTCGAGATGTCTTCCTTGTAGTTGCCTTGCAGGAAGGTCTCTACCGCGCGCACCCGATCGTCCCCGTGGCTGGGCGAGAGCGGCAGCATCGAGTAGCCGGTCTGGTGCTTGCGCGGCATCGGCAGCAGCAGGGCTTTGGCGGTCTGTACCGCAACCTCGTGACCGCAGATCTTTTCCACGAGATAGAGGCTGAGGTCGATGCAGGCATAGAGGCCGCCGCTGCACAGCAGGCGCGAGTCCTCGGTGACGAACAGGTCGGTGCGCCAGTTCACCTTCGGATAGCGCCGGGCGAAATCGTCGCTCAGCGCCCAGTGAGTGGTGGCCAGGCGTCCGTCCAGCAGGCCGGCTTCGGCCAGATAGGCAGCGCCCATGCAGATGCCGACCAGATGAGCCCCCGCCGCGTAGTGCTTGCGAAGCCAGGGCAGCAACGCACTGTTCTCGACTAGGTGCACGTCCAGCTCGAGGCCGGAGGTCATCACGATCGCGATGTCGGTGTGCTCCACGTCGGCGAGGGCGCCTTCCGGCTTGATCTCGAACCCCTGCGGGCTGACCACCGACTTGCCGTCGAGCGAAACTGTCTTCACCCGGAACGCCGGCGCCACGGCGCGACCGTTCATGTCGTTCCAGAGCACGCCAGCGTAGTGGAAGATCTCGACCGGCACCACGCCCGTCGATGAAGGGCCGTCGTCCAGCAGCACCATCGTCACGTCGATCAACTTCGAGCCTCCACCGCCGCCGCCTGCGTCCATCGTCCGTGCCATCTCTCTTAATGCCCCCTCGCGCCCAAACCGTTCATTCAGCGGTCGTCGGATCGATGACGCCGGTGACTTCACTGATCTTGTTGGCTGGGAATCCGCCCAGCCGGGCGTGCTCGTAGATCGCGTCCTCGCCGTCGGCCAAGTAGACGCAGAAGGTCCGATCCTTGGTCACGTAAGAATGCATCCACTGCACCCGGGGGGCCAACCGCGCTAGTACAGTATTTGAAGCGCTGGCTGCGCCTTTCAACTCAGCGGGCTTGAGGCAGTGGACGCCTGGCATCTCACGCTCGATCACGAACTTCTTCATCGCTCGAATCCTTGGCCCTTTGAGGGGGGAGAAGTTATTGCGCTGTCTTTGTCGCGGACATAAGCGACGATCCTGCCATCCTGGGGGGTCGATCACGCCATCAGCGTCCGGCCGGCGGGATCAGCGCTTGGCCAGCATCATCGGGCGCAGGTTGCGCTCGTAGGCCGCCGCCACCAGCGGTGAACCCACCTCGTGGACCGCCGCCTCGGCGCTGTCATTCACGCAGGTCCGATAGCGGAAATACTCGTCCAGGCTGACCGGACGCGGCTCCGGCCCGCAGATGACGTGCGCGGCCTGATTGATCCGGCGGGCCAACACGCTGGCGCCTTGCTCACGCGTCAGGTCGAGGTCGGCATAACGCACGACGACCTTGCCGCCGTCGGCCAAGGCGGGCGTCTGGGCCGAGGCGGCGCCGGCGACGAAACCGACCACGGCCAGGGCAAGGATCTGGAATTTCATTGTTCGTCCTCATTCGTTCGGGGACGAGGGAGTTGGGGTGGGTCGCGCCCGGCCGGTAGGCGACGATCGCGACAACGATAGGGGTCGATCGCGCGCGACGGATGAGACTGAACTGGCCGTTTTCGAGGGCCGCTTCCAGCGCCGCGAGCGTCTACGCGGTGAGCTGGCTGGTGGTGTCAACGAGGTAATTTTGGCGGCCGCCCCACGGCCAAGCCGGCGGCCGTGTCAGTCGGCGGCGCCGCGCAGGCAACCGCCTTCGATGGCCGTCATGTCGCGGCTCCTGTCAGGCGGTTTGCAGGCGCCCGGCCGCGGTTGCGATCGCCGCGATGCGGGGATCGATCATCGGCGCAAGGCGAGCCTTCACATTCGCCAGCACCTCCGGCGACGCAAGCTCCGGACGCCCCGAGTTGAACGGCGGGGCCGGCGCATACTCCAGGCTGAGCTGCGTGGCCTGGGCATATTCGGGGCCGGCGAGTTCGGCCAGCAACACCAGGGCGAAGTCGATGCCGGCGGTGACGCCGCCACCGGTGATGATGTTGCCGTCGCGCACCACGCGGCCTTCGCCGACCATCGCGCCGAACGGGGTCAGCAGGTCGCGCCAGGCCCAATGGCAGGCCGCGCGCTTGCCGGTCAGGAAGCCTGCCGCCGCCAGGATCAGCGAACCCGTGCAGACCGAGGTGATGTAGGTCGCGCTCACGCCCAGCCGCCGGATTTCAGCCATGAACGGCTCGCTCAGCATGGCGTCGGTGCAGCCCAGGCCGCCCGGCACGCAGAGCACGTCGCAGCGGTCGATCGCCGCAAGGTCGGTGAGGTCGCAGAAGGTCAGGCCCTCGGCCTTGATGTCCTGCCCGCCCAGCGAAGCTGCGAGCACCTCGGCATTGGGCGTGCGCACCAGGAACTGGTGCGGTCCTGTGAAATCCAGGTGGGTCACGCCAGGATAGAGCGCGAAGACGATCTTGAGCTTGGACATGGTTGGCCCTCGGTGGTTGACGCTAGGAAGCTAGCGGGGGCATGGTCTGGCCGAAATGCCAAAGTTACCTCCAATTCGGACATCACGTCTGCTATGACCCGCACCATCGCCGTGGTGATCTTCCCGGGGTTCCAGTTGCTGGACGCAGCGGGGCCGATCGCCGCCTTCGAGATCGCCGGCCGCTTTGCCGCGGACACCTATGCCATCGAGGTGCTGGCTCCCGAGGCGGGCGAGGTGGAAAGCTCCTCGGGCGTCAGGATGAGCGCCGCCGCCCTGGGACCCGGCCCCTATGACACCTTGATGATCTCCGGCGGCGACGGCACACGTTCGCTCCACGATCTGGCACGGATCGTGGCCTGGCTTAGGGACATCGCGCCCCGCGCGCGGCGGGTGACCAGCGTCTGTTCGGGGGCCTATGTTCTGGCCGAGGCCGGGCTGCTGGACGGCCGGCGCGCCACCACCCACTGGGCGCGATCCGACGACTTCGCCCGGCGCTATCCCAAGGTGCGGCTGGAGCCGGACCGGATCTTCGTACGCGACGAGAA
Organism: Caulobacterales bacterium; assembly: GCA_038213205.1. Taxonomy (GTDB): domain Bacteria; phylum Pseudomonadota; class Alphaproteobacteria; order Caulobacterales; family Caulobacteraceae; genus Phenylobacterium. Next base: position 24,824 of record JBBQTP010000011.1, on the reverse strand, counting down.
TGTCTGGACCTCGGCCGGGATCACCGCCGGCATCGACCTGGCGCTGGCGCTGATCGAGGACGATGTGGGGGCCGGCATTGCGCGGCGCACAGCCCAGCAGCTGGTGGTCCACCAGCGCCGCCCGGGCGGCCAATCCCAGTTCTCCGACCTGCTCGACATGGGGGGCACGCATGGCCGGTTCGCCAACCTGATGGACTGGGCGCGTGAGCGGCTGGGCGAGCGGCTCTCGGTCGAGCGGCTGGCCGACCAGGCGGCGATGAGCCCGCGCCACTTCGCCCGCGCCTTCACTGCAGAAACGGGAACGACGCCGGCCAAGGCGATCGAGCGGCTGCGGCTGGAAGCGGCGCGAGCCCGGGTTGAAGCCGGCCACGAGCCGATCGACCGGGTGGCGGAGGCCGCAGGCTTCGGCGATCCGGAACGTATGCGCCGAGCCTTCCTGCGCGCCTTCGGACAGCCGCCGCAGGCGCTGCGCCGCGCCGCTCGGGCCTAGCCCTGCTCCCCTTTATTCTAAGAAGGACTGAGGGCCATGGTGATGAACATGCCGGCCACGGCCACGGCCATGACACCCGTCGCGAGCCAGCCAATGGTCTTGATACCGCGCGTCAGGGTGAACCGGCCCATGACCTTGGTATTGGCGCCCAGCAACATCATCATCGCCATCACCGGCACGGCGACGACGCCGTTGATCACCGCCGACCAGAACAGCGCCTTGATCGGATCGATGGGCGTGAAGTTGAGCGCCGCACCGACCAGCATCGAGACCGCGATCGTCGCGTAGAAGGCGTGCGCCCGGCTGAACTTGCGGGACAGGCCCACGTGCCAGCCGAAAGCCTCGCCCACGGCGTAGGCCCCAGACCCCGCCAGCACCGGCACGGCCAGCAGCCCGGTGCCGACAATGCCGAGGGCGAAGACGAAGAAGGCCGCGGGTCCGGCGATGGGCCGAAGCGCCTCGGCGGCCTGGGCCGAGCTCTGGATGTTGGTAATCCCGTGGGCGTTCAGGGTCGCGGCGCAGGTGACGATGATGAACAGGGCCACGAGGTTGGAAATCCCCATTCCGATGTAGGTGTCCCAACGGATGCGAGTGAATTCCTTGGCCGCCTGCCTCGGCGCCCGCGACAAAGGCTTGGCGCCGTCGCGTTCCTTGACCTCCTCGACCTCCTCCTCCGCCTGCCAGAAGAACAGGTAGGGGCTGATCGTCGTGCCCAGGATCGCCACCAGGGCGGTGATGTAGGTCGGCGACCACTGGATGTGCGGCGCGACGAGCCGCCACGCGACCGTGCCCCAGGGGACGTGGACCACGAAGGCCACGCCAACATAGGTGAAGAGGGCCAGCGTCAGCCACTTCAGCACCGAAACATAGCGGGAGTAGCGGGCGAAGATTTCCAGCAGCGTCGAGACGATGGCGAAGGCCGCCACATAGATGAGCTGCGGCCCGCCGATCACCAGCTTCAGCGCCGCGCCCATGGCGCCCAGGTCAGCACCAAGATTGAGTGTGTTGGCGACCAGCAGCAAACCCACCAGCGCGGCCAAGACGGGCCGCGGATAGTGCTTCTTGAGATTGCCGGCGATGCCGCGTCCGGTGACCCGGCCGATCCGCGCGCTGATCTCCTGGATGGCGCACATCAGGGGCCAGCTGAACAGCATGGCCCAGGCCATGTTGTAACCGAACTGGGCGCCGACCTGGGAATAGGTGGCGATGCCGGAGGGGTCGTCGTCGGACGCGCCGGTGATCAGGCCTGGCCCCAGGACCTCCAGAAGCTTCGGCCGTTCCGGCTGCTTGATGTCTTCGGGCGGATTGGGAGCGCCAGGCGCCACGGTCTTGTTCATGTCGTCGACGATCGCATGGCCTAGCCCCGGGGGCTTCGCGCCCTTCAACGCCCGCGCCTATTTTTTGTTGCTCAGCTTTTCGACCTGTGTGCGCATCAGCTTGATAGCCTCGTTCTGGCGCTTGAGCAGCTCGATCATCTGCTTCTCGCGCAGCGCGTCCATCTTGTCATGCAGGTGCATGATCTCCAGCTCGGCGCGCAGGTTGACCACGTAGTCGTGCTCGGCGGCCTCACGGTCGCGGGCGGCGGCGCGGTTCTGGCTCATCATGATCACCGGCGCCTGCAGCGCCGCGACCATCGACAGCATCAGATTGAGGAAGATGAACGGATAGGGGTCGAACGAGAGGTGGCCGCCCTTCATCAACGAGTTCCAGCCCATCCAGGTTGTCAGGATCACGCCGAAGGTGATGATGAAGCCCCAGGAGCCTCCAACGGCCGCCACCTGGTCCGCCAGCCGCGCGCCGAAGGTGCGGTTGTCGTGGCGCATCGCCGGATCGATGGTGGCCGGCGCCTCGTTGGCGATCAGGTCGATGACGCTCCTCTGCACAGCGTTGAGCTCGGCATAGGTGCAGGCCAGCAGTTGCTGGGAGAGTTCGTCGTTGGAGGTCTTCGGCATCCGTTGGGCCCTTCGTCGCGCGAGAGAGACTCGGCTTTTGAAGGGCTAAGCTTCAGCGGCGCCGGACCCCGCGGCAAGGACGTTGTTGCGGCCCGGTGATCAGGATGCAGCCGGCTCCGAGGACCCGGACAAGACCGTAGGCTCGGGGGCCTTGGCGGCCGGGGCCAGCGGCTTCGAGACGAGCTGCTGCGGCGCGGCGGCCGGCGAAGCCTCCAGCGTCTTTTCGATAAGCGCTGCCGACAGGCGGATGCTGGTCGGCGGCGTCGGCAGGCTCACGAACACCGCGTGCTCGATCGGATCGGACCGCAGGACCGGCGCGTGCGGGTTGGTGCGATAGAAGATGTGCAGGCCGACCTGGGCGACACGCAGCATCTGTGCGCCCCAGTACGGCTGGCAGTCGACGGTATGGTAGTGGGTCGCCTTACCCACGTCAGCCAGCACCACGCCGGACAGCGCGTGCTCAGCGACGATCCGGGCGCGGTCCCAGGCGGCGACTTCCAGGCCGCGTTTCATCGAGCCATCGCAGGCGAAGCTGAACTGGCAGCCGTGGCCGGCGGCGCCCTGGAACACCACCCCGCAGACGCTCTTGGGGAAACTTGGGCTGGCGACGCGGTTCAGCACCACCTGGGCCACGGCGGCCTGGCCGCGCGGGGCCTCACTGCGGGCTTCGTAATAGACCGCCTGGGTCAGGCAATCGAGGTCGCGGGCGGCGTCCAGCGGCGAGGCGTGACGGCCCACCGGGAAGCGTTGCTCGGCGCGCACCGGCCAGGCCAGGCCACGCTCGGAATCGGGCGCGGAATTGGCGAAACTGTCATGGGCGCGGGCGAGCTTCAGCGTCGCGGCGTCCATGCCTTTCATCTCGCGCTGCAACATGGTTTCCGAGAACCCGCCCTGGGCGGCCTCGGCGATCCGTTCGGCGCGGCGGTGGTCTTCGGCGGCCCGGCCCATGCCGCCCGCCAGGTAGGTTGCGCCCAGTCCCAGGCCAAAGCTGGAACCAATCAAAGCGGCGCAGATCAGCGCGCGCCGATCGGCGCGGGCCTGCGTTAAAACTGACAAAACGATGTCCTGAACGGCGAGGGCGACAGCGCCCCCCGACAAGTGTCGCCGCGTCCGCCCCTGCCCATGCTGGAAGCGGTCGCCGGCTGGCCAGCCCGGAACTTGCTGCGGGGGCTGGCGACGGCAAATGGTAAAGGCTCTATGAACAAACCCGGTCGGTTTGGCAAGCTTCTATTGCAGTGCAACATGGTAACCGGCCAGAATCCCTGAGTTGTTCCCCTTTGGGGCGACTGGGCTCAAGGACCGCAATTCGTGGGCCAGCTTGCCGGCGGACGGAACGTAAGCGCTGCAGTTTCGTTTGAGTGGCGGCTATTCCCTGAACTGGAGACCACCATGCACAAGACACTCGGCGTGCTCGCTCTCACCGCTGCCCTGATGGGGGCCGCGGCCTGCAACACGACCACCGAACAGAAGGCCGCCGCGGGCGCTGTGGGCGGGGCGGTTGTCGCCGGCCCGGTTGGCGCCGTTGTCGGCGGGGCCGCCGGCGCAGTGGCCGGTCACGTCCAGACCGAGGCTTCCGAGAAGAAGTAAGCTTCAGCGTCCGAAAATGGGCCGCGTCCGTATCTCTCTTAGGACGGGAGAGATACGGACGTGCGCCACATCCTGATTGCCGTGGTGACGCTGGTGGCCAGCGTGATCCTGCTGGCCAACGCGGCGAAGAGCCTCTTCTAGGAGCTCAGGCGAACGCCCTGCCCGGCTGACGAGCCTGGTGGAGCCGCCAGGCTTCGCCAGCCGCCTTGCAGACCATCACGGCTACGCCGCCCCAGAGGCCGAATCGCATCCCGATGTCGAAGTTGCGCTGCATCTCCGTCAGCGCCTCTGGGCTCAGGGCCGCGCCGGCGATCACGACCCAGTGGCCCGCCTGGAGCACGCCGAGCAGCAGTCCCACGCCGACCGCGTGGCGCACGATCGACACGGCCGAATTGAGCTGCACATTCCCGGGCCGGACAATCGTCATCCCATTCACGACCACGTCGAACACGCCATAGGCGACGATCGGCCACCGGTAGACGCTCCAGATCGGCGCGAGGGCGAGGGTGATGAAGCCTGGCAGCGGTAGCACGTCCCCAAAGTGGAACAGGCCGAGCCACCACAGAATGAACACGCAGCTGGCCGTCCCCTCGAAGGCCGCCTCGAAGCGCGAGCGCGGCTTGACCCCGGCCGGCGGCAGGCGAGAGGGCCGCCACTTGGTGAGGATCGCGGTCTTGCCGAACCGCTCGATGGCCGCGCAGACCAGGGTGACCATGCCGAAGACGTAGACCGCGACGTACCAGAGGTCGGGCGTCTCGTGCCTGAACTGAGCGGGGGTCCGGCCCAGCAGAGCGGCCAGGACCACCAGCACCAGATAGACCCCGAGCACGATGGCGAGCGCGATCTTCAGCCCAGCCCACCAGAACGGGAACACCTCCGGCCCGATCAGCTGCTGGACCTTGCGGTAGCGCCAGGCGACGACCATCGGATTGCCGAATTCGATGAGCAGCGCGCTCAGCTCGTCCTTGGTCAGCGGCCGGCCTAGCGTCGCCTCGCGGTCTTCGACGCGCGACAGCAGCACGTCGCGCAACTCGGCGGTGATGTCGCCCGCCTGTTTGGCCGGCAGGTTGCGGCCGATGGCGGCCAGGTAGCGTTCGATGAGATCCATCAGGATTCTCCTCCGAGGATGTCGGTAACGGCGGCGTTCAACGCCCGCCATTCGAGGATGAGGCGGGCCAGCACCGCACGGCCCTGGTCGGACAGGCGGTAGAAGCGCTTGTTGCGCTTCTCCTCCTCGCGCCATTCGCTGGTCAGCAGGCCCTGCGATTCCAGGCGCCGCAGCATGGGGTAGAGCGCGCCTTCGTCGATCTCGACGCCGATGTCGCCCAGAGCCTTGCGCAGGGTGTAGCCATAATGCTCGGACCGCAGCTGCCCCAGCACCGCCAGGATCAGCGACCCGCGCCTAAGCTCCAGCCGGAGGGCTTCGAAAATGTCGTCGTCAGTAGCCATGCTGTGCGTCATATACTGTGTGACACACACTGTCTAGCGCATAGTATGCGAGTCAGTCTCGCTTACGCCGTAAGCGGTGATATGCTCCGCCGAAACGGGAGGCTTCCAAGATGCGCAAACTGACCCTGGCCGGCATTATCGCCGCCGCGATGATGCTGGCCGCCTCGGCCCAGGCCGCCCCCGCCCAGACACCGAAGGATCACTACGCCCAGAACGGCGACGTGAAGATCCACTACATGGCCGAGGGCAAGGGCCCGCTGGTGGTGATGATCCACGGCTTCCCCGACTACTGGGGCACCTGGAAGCCTCTGATGGCCACCCTGTCGGCCGCCGGCTACCGGGTCGCGGCCATGGACACCCGCGGTTACAACCTCTCCGACAAGCCAAACGGCGTCGCGGCCTACGCCATGCCCAACCTGATCGGCGACGTCGGCGCGGTGATCAAGGCCGAGGGCCAGAGCAACGCCATCGTCGTCGGCCACGATTGGGTCGCGGCGATCGCCTGGCAGACCGTGCTGAACCGGCCCGACCTGGTGAACAAGCTGATCATCATGGCCGTGCCGCACCCGGCCGGTATGGCCCGCGAGCTGGCCACCAACAAGGACCAGCAGGCCAACAGCCAGTATGCGAGGAACTTCCAGAAGGACGGCTCGGAGAAGAACCTGACCGCCGAGGGCCTGGCCGGCTGGGTCAAGGATCCGACGGAGAAGGCCGGCTACGTGGAGGCTTTCAAGCGTTCCGACTTCGCCGCGATGATGAACTACTACCGGGCCAACTACCCCCGCATCACGCCCGGCGAGCCCGCCCCCGCTACGCCCGCGCCGGCCTATCCGCCGATCAAGGTGCCGGTGCTGGTGATCCACGGCATGAAGGACACCGCGCTCAACGCCGCCGGCCATTCCGGAACCTGGAACTACGTCGCCGCCGACACCACCATCCTGATGATCCCCACCGCCGGCCACTTCGTGCAGCACGACGCCGAGGCCCTGGTCGACCGCACAATCAAGGACTGGCTGAACGCGCGGCGTTAGACGATGAGGCGCATGCTGCGATGGGCCGTCCGGATTGTGGTGGGCGCGGCGCTACTGCTGGTCCTGGCTTGCCTGCTCGTGCTTGCCTGGCGCGGCTTTCGCCAGCACCAGATCGCCGAGAGGCTGCGGATCACGACGCCGGACGGCGTTCAAGAGGCGGGCTTCGTCCGCATCGGCGGCGTCGATCAGTGGGTCCAGATCCGCGGAGAGCATCGGTCCAACCCCATTCTTCTCTTCGTCCACGGTGGTCCCGGCTTTGCCGCCTCGCCGTTCACGCCGGTGTTCCGCAACTGGGAGAAGCACTTCACCGTCGTGCAATGGGACCAACGCGACGCCGGGCGGACCTACAGCCGCAACGGCGGCCAGCCCCTGAGCATTGACCAGGCAACCCGCGATGGCCTTGAGGTCGCCGACCACGTCCGCCGCCGGCTCGGCCAGCCTCAGGTCATTGTCCTCGGCCACTCCTGGGGCTCGGCCGTCGCCTTGAACATGATCCATCGCCGGCCTGATCTGTTCTCCGCCTACGTGGGGACGGGCCAGATGGACGATCGCGACGACCAGGAGGCGGCCTCCTACGCCATGGTCCTGGCGCGCGCGAAGGCGGCGCGCAATGCGACCGCGGTCACCGAACTCGAAAAGCTTGGCCCGCCGCCCTACAAGGGACTGGCCGGCCTGCTCGTCGAACGCCGCTGGTTGGCCGTCTACGACACGCCCGCCGAGCGCAACCTCTTCAAGGTCATGACCCCGGTCGTGTTTTACGCGCCGGACCAGAGCCTGCGGGAGCTCTACGACTTCAATGCCGCGCCGAAAGTCGCCCAGCCCGCCGCTTACGGCGACGTCGCCCGCTTCAACGCACGATCGCTCGGCCTGAGCTTCGCGGTGCCGATGTTCGTCTTCGAAGGCGATCAGGACATGCTGACACCGCCCGCCCCGACGCAGCGCTGGCTTGATCAGCTTCAGGCGCCGAGGAAGGCCTTAGTGCTGCTGAAGGGCGGCGGGCATGACGCCATCTTCAGCATGCCGGATGCGTTCCTCGCTGAACTTGAAGCCCGCGTTAGGCCGGTTGCGGTCCGCTAGGGCGCGAAACTCGACCTAATCTTGATGCCCCAGCGGCCGTCCTGGCGGGTGACCACATAGATGCTATCGAAGCCGCCAAGCACCGAGCCGTCCTTGCGATAGCGGGTGAAATGGGTGTCGATGTGCACCTTGTCGGGACCGGCGTGGATCACCTCGCGGCGATCCCAGCCGGAGTGGTCCCATTCAGCCAGGGCGCCGGTGGTGAATCGCTCGGCCTTCATGTCGCCGGCTTTGATAATCACCAGGCCCTGCGACGCCAAGCGCACGCTCGGGAAGTTGAAGGTCTCCTCGAAGGCCGGAATATCGCGGGCGTTGAACGCGGTCATGAAGGCGTCGAGCACGCCCTGGGCGGCGCGGATCGCCTCGGCGTTCAGATGGTCTGGCGGCATGTGAGCTTCGTCCCGTATGGCGGTGGCCTAGTTGTACGCCACGAAGCTCAGCTCCTCACATTTGAAGACATCGCGCGTTTCGCAGAGTGAATTCATCGCCGTGATCACCGGCACGATCGTCACCGTCGCGGTCTTCTGCCGCTTGGCGAGTTCACGGATCGTCTCGGTGACCGTCACCCGCTTGCGGGCCGGCGTCAGCGGGTTCGGATTGCGGAAGTCGTAGACCTCGCGCTTGTGTTCGTTCACCTCACAGTGGCCCGGATCGCCCATGCAGCCGCCGTGGGCGAAGATGTCGAAGACGCCGGCGTAGCCGTTCTCTAGATCGCGCGGCGTCTTGTCGGTGGCCCCCGGATTGTTGAGGAACACAAAGCCCCGGTAGGAAGGCCCGCCATGCTCGATACCGTCGATCATCAGGTCGACCCGATAGGTCCGGTGCTCGGGCCCGGCGAAGGTGATGTCGACGCGGCCCGACGTGTAGATCTTGCCGACGCCCCCGCGCCTGGGCGGATCGTAGCGGCGGCGGGGGGTCTTCGCGGCGCGGGCCATCAGGAAACGCCTCCTACGGCGACCTTGGCCCCGCCGGCGGCGTAGTCGTAGCCAAGGTCTGTCACATTGAGCACGTCGCGCACCTTCATGTTGAAGGGCGCCAGCGGTATGTCGAGCAGGTCGGCGGGGATGTTGGCGTTGCCGTTCTTCACCTGCCAGAGCCACCAGATCCGGTCGATCATGCAGTGGTGGGCCCAGAACACCGGGTCGAAGGCGGCCACCGGCACCTGGCCCATGAAGCCGCCGACCCAGCCGTGGACGCTGTCGTGCAACTGCTCCAGCGCCATGCCGAAGTCGATCCAGTCGCCGCGGCTCAGCGCGTCGTCGATATCAGCTTGAGTCGGCAGGTCGCCCGGCACGCCTGGCTGGCGCTTGGTCTGGCCGACCACCGGCGGGTTGGTGTTGGGCAGGTTGACCTTGAAGCTGGCCAGCGGGTTGGGCTGGCCGCCCACCTTGGCGACCGCGAAGGCGTCGGGCAGCCCCGTCTGGCGCGGCGGCCGCAGTGTCCAGTCCCACCAGGGCAGGGTGGCGGCCGACACCCGGTCCCGCAGGCCCATCTCGAAGTGGTAGAGGTAGGCGCGGTGCCACGGCAGGAACAGTTGGCGATGTTTCGCCGTTCGCGCATTGCCCTGATGGTGCCAGCACCAGAAGCCGGGCACGCCGTGCAGCCCCGCCAGATACTGATAGCCGCGGTTGTCGCTGATCGCCTGCTGGCCGGCGTACGCCGCGCGCAGGTCCTTGAGCTGCGGATCCGTCAGGTTGTGGGCGCCGTACCGAAGCCGATTGTCCGCCATTGCCGCCTCCCGACGTCGCGCGCTGGCGAAATCTAATCAGCTTTTCGCCGCCGACTCAACTCAAGGTGTGGCTGGAATAATGAGCAACCCTGGCTAAGCTTGAGCATGAACCACCTGCTGCCAGCCTGCTGTCAGCAATCGCATGCCAGACCGCTCCGGCGGGGTGGCGTCCGGGCGGCGGAAAACCTACCTTTGCGCCATGGCTCGCCCTCCCGCCCTGTCCGCCCTTCCGTCCGATGGCGTCGCCGACATGTCGGCCGCGTTCGACTACGACGAGAACGCGGTGCAAACCCTGTGGACGCCGCACCGGCCGTCGCGGCCGGAGAAGTCCGAGGGCGGGCGCGCCTTCAAGCTGGTCAGCGACTACGAACCGGCCGGCGACCAGCTCAACGCAATCCCGGAGCTGGTGGCCGGCGTCAACGCGCGCGAGCACGACCAGGTGCTGCTGGGGGTCACCGGCTCCGGCAAGACCTTCACCATGGCCAAGATCATCGAGCTGACCCAGCGCCCGGCGCTGATTCTCGCGCCCAACAAGACGCTCGCCGCCCAGCTCTACAGCGAATTCAAGAGCTTCTTCCCGGAGAACGCCGTCGAGTTCTTCGTCTCCTACTACGACTACTACCAGCCCGAGGCCTATGTGCCGCGGACCGACACCTACATCGAGAAGGACAGCTCGATTAACGAGCAGATCGACCGGATGCGCCACTCCGCGACCCGGGCGATCCTGGAGCGTGACGACGTGATCGTGGTGGCCTCGGTCTCCTGCATCTACGGCATCGGTTCGGTCGAGACCTACACCGCCATGACCATCAATCTCGAGGTCGGCCAGAAGCTCGACGAGAAGAAGCTGATGGCCGACCTGGTGGCCCAGCAATACAAGCGCAACGATCAGGCCTTCGAGCGCGGCGCGTTCCGCCGGCGCGGCGACACCATCGAGCTCTACCCGGCCCACTACGAGGATCGCGCCTGGCGGATCAGCCTGTTCGGCGACGAGATCGAGACGATCACCGAGTTCGACCCGCTGACCGGCAAGAAGACCGCCGACCTGCAGAAGATCCGGGTCTACGCCAACAGCCACTACGTCACGCCCCGGCCGACGCTGAACCAGGCGGTCACCCAGATCCGCGAGGAGCTGAAGGCGCGGCTGGACTGGCTGGTGGCCAACGGGAAGCTGCTGGAGGCGCAACGCCTGGAGCAGCGCACCACCTTCGACATGGAGATGATCCAGGCCACCGGCTCCTGCGCCGGCATCGAGAACTACAGCCGCTATCTCACCGGCCGGCGCACCGGCGAGCCACCGCCGACCTTCTTCGAATATATCCCGGAGAACGGCCTGCTGTTCGTCGACGAAAGCCACCAGACCGTGCCGCAGATCGGCGCCATGTACCGCGGCGACTACCGGCGGAAGTTCACCCTGGCCGAGTACGGCTTCCGCCTGCCCAGCGCCATCGACAACCGCCCGCTCAAGTTCGAGGAGTGGGACGCCATGCGGCCGGACACCGTCCACGTCTCGGCCACGCCCGGCCCCTGGGAGATGGACCGCACCGGCGGCGTCTTCACCGAGCAGGTGATCCGCCCGACCGGCCTGATCGACCCGCCGGTCGAGGTGAAGCCGGTGTCCTCAGGCGGCTTCAGCCAAGTCGACGACGTGATCGACCAGGTGCGCCAGGTGGCCAAGGCCGGCTACCGCGCCCTGATCACCGTGCTGACCAAGAAGATGGCCGAGGACCTGACCGAGTACATGCACGAGCAGGGCCTGCGGGTGCGCTACATGCACTCCGATGTCGACACCCTGGAGCGCATCGAGATCATCCGCGACCTGCGGCTAGGCGCCTTCGACGCCCTGGTCGGCATCAACCTGCTGCGCGAGGGCCTGGACATCCCCGAGTGCGGCCTGGTCGCGATCCTCGACGCCGACAAGGAAGGCTTCCTGCGCTCCGAGACCAGCCTGATCCAGACCATCGGGCGCGCCGCGCGCAACGTCGACGGCCGGGTGATCCTCTACGCCGACCACATCACCGGCTCGATGGAACGCGCCATGGCCGAGACCAAGCGCCGCCGCGAGAAGCAGGAGGAGTGGAATACCGAGCACGGCATCACGCCGGCCTCCATCAAGAGCCGCATCAAGGACATCCTGGCCTCCCCCTACGAGAAGGACCGGGTCACGGTGCCGGTGGGCGTCGCCGAGGGCGGCAAGCCGTTCATGGGGGACAACTTCAAGACCACGCTGAAGGACCTCGAAGGCCGCATGCGCGCCGCCGCCTCGAACCTGGAGTTCGAGGAAGCCGCCCGCCTGCGCGACGAGATCAAGCGCCTGAAACTCCTCGACCTGGAATTCGCCAATGACGTCCTGACGGCGCCCGGCGAGGCGGTCGACCGCACCGTCGTCAAGCGCATCAAGGCCGAAGCCAAGGCCGAGTCCGACGAACGGTTCAGGAAAGCGCGGCTGGGGCGGCGCCGCTAGGACCAATCGACATTCAGCCACGTCGGCAGGCATCGCTTCAAATAATGTTCGTCATCCCCGGGCTTGTCCCGGCGACCCATACACGCGAGCGCAGAAGGCTATCTGCGGCGGCGGTGTCTAAGGGTGGCCGGGACAGGCCCGGCCATGACGGGGAGAGAGAGGGGTAGCCAAGGCGAGACGAGCGGCTGCCGAATGCCGATTGGCCCTAGTCGAAGACGTCGGCCAGGGTGTCCGGCGCGGTGATGCGGAGGCGTAAAGCCGCGCCAAGTCGGCCGCGGCGATCGAAGCAGTTCTGTCGGTCATCGGCGCTCCCTCGCGGAAGTCGGCAGAAGCGGCGGGCGGGCGTCAACCGCCGCCGCCCACGCGTGAAAAATCCTCCGCCCGCTGAACCAGCCCCGCGCGGCGCGGCATTAACGGCGGTTGGGCAACCGAAACGACCCGGAGGCTGAAATGAGCGCATATGAACCCGCGGGCGCGGCGGTATCTCCTCTCGCCGCGCGGATGTATGGCGCGGCTTACCTGGACGACGACCTGGTCGAGACCGATCCGCTCTGGGGATACCTGCTGCGCGACGTGACGCCCCGGGCCGAGGGCGCGCGGTCGATGGCGCGGGTGCGCGAGGCTCTGGGTGAACTGATCGCGCGGGAGTGCGCGCGCAGGCTGGCGCGGCTGGGCGGCACGGAGCCCGACCTGAAGGTCGGCCTGTGAGGTCGTTGGTCCTGGCGACCGCCAGCGTCTGGGCCGGGCACCTTCGGCACGGCGATCCGGTGCTGGCCCGGCGGCTGGAGGCCGGCACGGTGCTCAGCCACCCGCTGGTGATCGGCGAGCTGGCCATGGGCCAGATACGCCATCGCGAGATGATCCTGGAATCCCTGCGCGCCTTGCCCGGGGCCGTGACCGCCTCGGACGAGGAGGTATATGACTTCATCGAGCGCGAGGGGCTGCACGGCCAGAGCCTGGGTTATGTGGACGCGCACCTGCTGGCCGCCACGCGGCTGACGCCACGGGCGCGCCTGTGGAGCCGCGACGCCCGCGTTCGCGAAGTCGCCACCCGCATGGGGGCTGCCTTCGACGCCCTGTGAGCCGCGTTAACTTCACGATGTGGCCCGCGCACCCCACTCCCGCCGCTCCGGCGCCGTTCATGCAGCGGTCAGGGAACCTGTGCTGTCACTTGTACGTAACCGAGACAGCACCGGGGGGTTTGAGGCCCTTTCAGCGGGATCGCCGTGATCCTGCGGGGCCTTGAGAAACCTGGGGCGTCCCATTGAGGTACTATCGCATGAGCCCGTCTCTTAGCGTTGTGGCCGACAACGACCTGGCCACTGCAACCGGCATCTCCACCACTGGCGCCAAGCCGGAAACCGTAGCTATGCGCGTGCGCCGGCTGCAGGCCGAGGCCCGGCAGTTGGCCAAGGATCACATCCACGCGCTCAGCGCCGCGATCCTCAACGCCGAGCAGATCGCCGCCGAGATCGCCGAAGGCGGCGACGCCTATCCGGCCGGGGTGCGCGACCTCGCCCGCCGTTTCGCCGAAGACGCCCAGACGCGCGTCCAGACCCTGGAAGCGATCACCGCGCGGACTTGAGGATGCTCCCCTTAGGGGGAGCTGTCAGCGAAGCTGACTGAGGGGGTTCAAGCCCACCGACTGGCGGGTGAAACCCCCTCCACCGCTACGCCGTCCCCTCCCCCTGTGAGGGAGGATCTAAGGGACCAGGTCGCCGAATTCCGCGCTGCGTTGCAGCCAGGCGGCCGCATAGCTGCAGATCGGTATGATTTTCAACGACTTGGAGCGGGCGTCGGCGCTGATCGCCGCCATCAGACGCCCGGCGGCGCCTGTGCCGCGCAACACCGGCGGGGTCTCCACGTGATCGATCACCAGCCGTTCGCCCGACAGCCGGTAGTCCGCCCAGGACGTCAGACCCTGTTCGTCCATCTCGAAGCGGCGTCCGGTATCGCGAAGATGGGGGTCGCGCAGTTCGCTCATAACGCGGGTTTCTCCCTTTAGTAGAGAAAGGCTGGCCACTCCGCAGCTTTCACGCCTAGCCTGCCCAGAACGGGACATTGGGACGGAAGGTTCAAGATGAAACATCTGATCGGGATTTCGGCCATGGCGCTGTTGGCGCTGACCGCCTGCAGCAAGAAGACCGACACGGCCGCCTCGGCCGGCGGCGCAGGCGCGCCCGCGGCGGCGACCGCGCCGGACGCCAAGCCCACGGCGCTGTCCGCCATGCCCACCCGCAAGGCGGGGCTTTGGGAGCAGACGATCAGCAGCGAACAGATGCATCAGACGACCAAGATGTGCCTGGACGACATGACCGAACAGAAGATGAAATGGTGGGCCACCGAGAGCCGCGGCGACATCAAGTCGATGTGCCCGGAGCAGTCGATGACGCCGAAGCTGACCGGCGGCTGGCACGTCCACTCGGTCTGCAAGATCGGCGATGCGGGCACGGTCACCTCCGACGGCGATGTCACCGGCGACTTCGGCTCGCACTACACGATGACCATGACCTCGGTCACCACGGGCTCGGCGATGGCCCAGGCCAACGGGACCCACAAGATGACCATGGAAGGCTCCTGGAAGGGCGCCTGCCCGCCCGACATGCGGGCTGGCGACATGGTGATGCCGGGCGGGATGAAGATCAACACGCTGGACATGGCGGCGGGCAAGCCGGCCTTCGCCGGCTCCGGCCCCGGCGGCCGCATGACCCCCGCCGACATCGCCAAGCTGCGCGCTCAGGCCCGCGAAATGAGCAAGGCGGCCCACGAGGAGAAGTAGGCCTAGGCCAGCTCGACCGCCATGGCGGTGGCTTCGCCGCCGCCGATGCACAGCGCGGCCACGCCGCGCTTGCCGCCGCGGGCTTCCAGCGCGCTCAGCAGGGTGGCGAGGATGCGCGCGCCTGAGGCGCCGATCGGGTGACCGAGCGCGCAGGCGCCGCCGTTGACGTTGAGCTTGGCCCGGTCGATCCGCAGGTCGCGCTCGGCGATCATGGCGACCACGGCGAAAGCCTCGTTGACTTCGAACAGATCGACGTCAGCGACCGACCAGCCGGCGCGCTTGAGGCACTTCTGGATGGCGGGAACAGGCGCGGTGGTGAACAGGCCCGGCTCATGGGCGTGGGCGGCGTGGGCGGCGACCCGCGCGACGATGGTCATCCCCAGCTTCCGGGCCACGCTCTGGCGCGTCATCACCAGGGCCGCGGCGCCGTCTGAAATCGACGAGGCGTTGGCGGCGGTGATCGCGCCGTCCTTGGCGAAGGCGGGCTTCAAGGTCGGGATCTTGGCGGGGTCGGCCTTGGCGGGCTGCTCGTCGTCCGTAATCAGGATCGCACCCTTGCGCGTCACCACCTCGAACGGGACGATCTCGCGGGCGAAGGCGCCGCTCTGCGAGGCGTGCTTGGCCTTCATCAGGGAGCCGATGGCGAACTCATCCATGGCCTCGCGGGTGAACTGGTACTGCTTAGCGGTTTCTTCGGCGAAGGAGCCCATCAGCCGGCCGGGCTCGTAGGCGTCCTCGAGGCCGTCCAGGTACATGCTGTCGTAGGACGTATCGTGGCCGATCCGCGCGCCGCCGCGATGGCTCTTCAGCAGGTAGGGCGCGTTGGTCATGCTCTCCATGCCGCCGGCGACGATGATGTCGGCCGAGCCGGCGGCCAGGGCGTTGTGCGCCATGATCGCGGCCTGCATGCCCGAGCCGCACATCTTGTTGACCGTGGTCGCCTCGACGGACTTCGGCAGGCCCGCGCCGATCGCCGCCTGACGGGCCGGGGCCTGGCCGAGGCCGGCCGCCAGGACGCAGCCCATGACGATCTGCTCAACTGCCTCGGCCGGCGCGCCCGAGCGCTCGACCGCGGCGCGTACGGCGGCGGCGCCCAGTTCGGTGGCCTTCACCGGGGCGAACACCCCCTGGAAGCCGCCCATCGGCGTGCGGGCGTAGCTGGCGATGACGACGGGGTCGGAGGTCTGGGTCATGGGTTCCATATATTCATCCACCCTTGCCCACTCCAGTGTCATCCCGGTTCGCGGCACGCGAAGACCGGGACCCATAGGCGCCGATGGTCGGCGGACAATCTGAGAGCTTCGTGTCTATGGGTCCCGGACAAGCGCTGCGCGCTTTCCGGGATGACAGCGGAATTATTGAGCTCTGATGGCCGCCGCGATGAAACCGCCGCCGAGGATCCGGGTCGGGGCTTCGGCGGCGTAGAGAGCGCAGGCCTGGCCAGGGGCGACGCCTTCTTCCGGGGTGTCGAAGGCCACGGCGGGGGCCCCGTCGATGAGGGTCAGGCGGCCGGCGACGGGCTCGCGGGTCGAGCGGACGCGGGCCAGCACTGCGCGGCCCGGCGCAAACGCCTCGCCGCCACCGATCCAATTGGTTTCCTTCAGCACCAGGGCCGAGGTCAGCAGCGCCTCGCGCGGGCCGACAATCACCTGGCGCGCGTCGGCGTCGATGCGCACCACGAACAACGGATCGCCCACCGCGACGTTGAGGCCCCGGCGTTGGCCGATGGTGTAGCGGGTGACGCCTTCGTGGCGGCCGAGCGTGCGGCCGTCCATGTGCACGATGTCGCCGGGCTCGGCGCCGTGCGGGCGCAGGCGGTCGATGACCGTCGTGTAGCGGCCTTCGGGGACGAAACAGATGTCCTGGCTGTCCGGCTTGTCGGCCACGGCCAGGCCGAGCTCGGCGGCGGCGGCGCGCACGGCAGGCTTCGGCAGGCCGCCCAGCGGGAAGCGCAGATAGGCGAGCTGTTCCGCCGTGGTGGCGAACAGGAAGTAGCTCTGGTCGCGGTTGGCGTCGGCGGCGCGGTGCAGTTCCGGCCCATCCGGCCCGACCTCGCGGCGCACGTAGTGGCCGGTCGCCATGGCCTCGGCGCCCAGGTCCTTCGCCACCTCCAGCAGATCGCGGAACTTCACTGTCTGATTGCAGCGGATGCATGGGATCGGCGTCTCGCCGCGCAGGTAGCTATCGGCGAACTCCTCGATCACCTGAGCCTTGAAGCGGCTTTCGTAGTCGAGGACGTAGTGCGGCACGCTTAGAGCCTCGGCAGCGGTGCGTGCGTCGTGGATGTCCTGGCCGGCGCAGCAGGCGCCCTTCTTCTGGATCGCGGCGCCGTGGTCGTAGAGTTGCAGAGTGACGCCGACCACGTCATAGCCGGCCCGCGCCAGCAGGGCGGCGGTCACCGTCGAATCCACGCCGCCCGACATCGCCGCCACAATCCGCGTCCCGGCGGGCAGGCGCACAGCCTCGCGCGCGGCCTCGATCAGGCCGTCGCTGAGCTTGGTGGCGTTGAGAACGGGCGCGTTCATGGCCGCCTATCTAGCGGCTCGACCCTTACTTTGCGAGGTCTAGCCCTACCCGTTCGGCAACAGGGTCAGCAAAGACGAGCTCTGCAGCGACTGCAGCACCCGGGCCGTGGCCTGGACGGACAGCTGGGCGTTGGAAAGGTCGGTGGCCGCCTTGGCCAAGTCGGCGTCGGTGATGTTGCCGATCATGACGGTGAGCGTGTCGTGCGAGGCGACCAGGTTTGTGGCGGACTGGTCCACCTGCTTCTGCACCATACCGTTCTGGGCGGCTGCGGTGGTGACGCTGGCGCGGATCGCGTCCCAGTTGGCGAGCTCGCCCTGCAGGAAGGTACGTTGCGCCGGGGTGAGCGGGCCGTTCAGCGGGCCGGAGCCGCCGGTGTGGAAGGCCTGCAGCGACTGGAACGAGGTCAGCATGTTGGTGCCCAGGTTGGACGCCAGCTGGCCGGTGGTGACGGTCGTGGAATCGTCCAGCTTGGCCTGGACCTGATAGTTGTCGTTCTGGAAAAAGCTGGAGATCGGAGGGCCGGCGGTGAGGCTGCTGAGCTGGGTGGCGGTGACCGGCTGCACATTGATCTGGCCGCCGGCGAACAGGTACTTGCCGTCGAACTGGGCGTTGAGTCCCGAGACCGCAGTCTGAAATTGCCCCTGCGTCTGCTGCATGAGGGTATCGGCGTTGTCGGCGGCCAGGGCCTCGCGGATCGCCTGGGCAACCGAGCCGGCGGAGTCGGCGACACTGTTCAGCGCCTGGTCCTGGGTGGTCAGCTTCGACCCGATCTGGGCGTTCTGCTCCTGATAAGTCTGCAGCCGCTTTGAAATCGAGGTCATGGCGGTGAGCTGCTCGGCCTTGTTGGCGTAGGCCTTCAGGTCTGCGCCGTTCTTCTGGCTGGATGCTCGGTTTTCGGCGTTTACCAAGCGGTCCTCGGCCGACATCAGGTTGGCGAGGATCGCTGAGTAGTTTCCGGCGGTGGATACGCGGGTGACCATGGTCGGGTCCTTTGGGAGGCTCTGGCTATTGGATCAGGTTGGCGAGGATGTCGAAGAGCTGTTTGGCAGCGGTGATCATGCGGGCGTTGGCGTTGTAGGCCTGCTGGTAGGTGGTCAGGTGGATGAGCTCTTCGTCGATGTTGACCCCTTCCACGGCTTGGCGTCGCGTATCGGCCTCGGTCTTCACAGCTGTGGAGCTGGTCTTCTGGCTGTCGGCGGTCGCCGCGTCCCGGCCGATGGCGCCGCCGAACTGCGCGCCGTAGTCGGAGAGCGTCGTGGTGATGTTGCCGAGGTTGCCGGCCGCCTTGAACAGGGTCGTGCCCGCGCCGGCGTCGGCCAGCGCCTGGGCGCCTTGGCCATCGCCGGCGCTGATCGCCGGCGTACCGGCCGCGACACCCAGGTTTAGCTTGGCGAAGGGCAGGCCCGTGGGGTTGGCGGCCAGGGTCGGATTGACCAGGTAGCTGGACGGGCGGGCGGCGCGCGCGGCCGTACCGATGCCGAACAGGGCGCTGATCGAGGGACCGCCGACCCCGCGCTGGGTGGTGTCGGTGACCACCGAGAGCTGGGCGTTGAGCGGCGGGTTGCCCTTGAAGGTCAGGCCGCCCTGGGCGTCGAGGGTGAAGGCGCCGTAGAGGCCGACGCCCGAGGCGTTACTGTTCAGCGAATTGACCAGGTCGCCTACCGTTGGCAAGCCCGCGGCGGGCACCGCAACGGTGACGCTCTGGATCGGCGTGCCGTCGGCCCTGGAGAGCTGCAGTGAGATCGTGGCGCCCGGCGTAAAGCCGTTGGCGTCTCCCGCGGCCAGGCCGGTGTCAAAGGTCGAGACCCCCGACGATCGGATCAGATCGTTCAGGCCGAAGAATTGCGAGAAACCCTGGCCGGCTTTGGTCGCCGTGCCGGGGTCGATTGAGATGCCGTTACCGCCGGTGGCCGCGACGGTCAGCGCCCCATTGGCGAAGCTCGCCGTTCCCGAGGCGCCCAGGTTAGCGTTGAGCTGGGCCACGAAGTTGGCCGGGGTAAAAGCGATGCCCGGCCCGGCGTTGATGCTCATGGTCCCGGCGGTGAAATTGATGGCCACGGTCTTCTGCACCGCGCCCGAGGCGTTCAGCACGGCGACCGTCGAGGTCCCGGTGAAATTGGCCGAGGCCGTCGTGGCGTCCAGGCCAGTGTTGCGTCCGATGAGCGAGGTCGGCGGGGGAAAGGCAGTCGAGGCATTGCTGGCGGCGTTGAGCTGCTGGGCGGTGCGCGAGATGAATTCGCCCAACTGGTCGGACAAGCCCGGCAGTTTGCTGTTGCGTAGGTCCAGCAGGCCGCGGATTTCGCCGGAGTTGACCGCGATCGACTGCGGTCCGGCCGAGGCGCCGGGGGTGACGACGCTGATGTAGCCGTTCGTCGTCGAGGAATGGTTGTAAGTCAGTGTCGAGGCGCCGTCGCCGGCCAGCAGCACGCCCTCCGCCGAGCGCACCGTGACGCCGCCGCCGGCACGCGGGCTGACCTTGACGTTCATCAGGCCCGACAGATCGTTGAGCAGTTGGTCCTGGGCGTTCTCCGAGCCGGTGGAGTCGCCCCCAGAGAGTCGCGCGCGAGAGATGTCGGTGTTCTGCCGGTTGATCTGGGTCAGCAGGTCGTTGACGTGGGTCACGCCGTCGCTGACGCGGCTGTCCACGGTGGTCGAGAGCTGGGTGATCTGGGTGTTGATCCGGTCGGCGTCCGACAGGAAGTTCGAGACCGAGTTCAGCGCCTGGCTGCGCAGCAGGCTCGACGACGGGTCGTTGGCCGAGGCGGCGAACGACGAGGAGATCTCGTCGGGTAGGTTGAAGAAGAAGCCGGGGCCGGACGGGTCGCCGAACAGCGACTGGGCGCTGTCCAGGAACTGCGAGGTGATGCCGTACCGGCTGGAGTCGGACGAAGCGGTCAGGCTGGCCAGCTGCAGGTACTGGTCGGTGACACGGTGGACGCCGGTGATGTTGACGCCCTGGCCGGCGCCGTTGACCACCAGCTGTTCCTGCGTGACGACTTTGCGCACGTAGCCGGGCGTGTTGACGTTGGCGATATTGTCCGAGACCGCGGTCAGGCTCGCTTGAGCGGCGGCCAGGCCCGAGGCGGCGGAGTTTAGGGCGATCGACAGGGACAACGGTTAGACCTCCGCCCGGCAAAGGCTGACGTGCGGCCCGGCGGATTCTGCCGAGGGACTGACGAACACACGCCCGTAGAACCGGGAAATATCTATATTTTTCAACGTGGTCCCTTTCAGGGTCCAATGAGCTCACGGATAAGAGCGCAAGAGTGGCGCCAATCCGCCGGCCCCCTGTGCGCCGGGCTGCTGACCGGACGGCCGAGCGGCGGCGGGAGGGCGGCAGGGAACGCCCACCCGACCGGATTCGACTCGGCAAAATACGCCGTTGGACCGGGTAGACTCCGGGGGGCGTCGGGGGTTGTTATTTCACAAAAACAAAGACTTGCCGGGTTGGCGCAAAGGTTGCTCCACACCAACCGAATGTACCCGGCGCAGCATGCGTCAGCCGACCACCCCCATCTCAAGTTCGCCAAGGCTGTCGCTTTACATGTCCGCGCCACTCCTCAATCTCGCAGCCCCACCCGGCGCCCAGCCCGGCGCCGGCCAGGGCATCGCCGCCCAGGCTGCCCAGGCTCAGCAGGCGCAGGGCCCGATGGCCGGCTTCGAGGCCCTGCTGGCCGCGCTGTTTGGCGGCCAGGCGGTTGGGGTCGTCGACCCCAACGCCGCAGCGGCCACGGTCGTGGCCGGAGGCAAGACGGCCGGCAAGGGCCTGCTCGGCGGCAAGATCACGCCGGACGGCGCCAAGGGTCAGGCCAAGGCTGACGACACCAAGGCCGCGGCCGATGCTGCGACGACAACAGCGACGGTCGGCGCGGTCCCCGACGCGACCCTGGCGCTGGTGATCCCCGCCCCGACCGCCGCCACAACCGCTGCTGCGATCACTACGGCCGCCACCGACGCGACGGGCGCAACCGGCGCGGGTGCAGGGACGGGCGGCTCCAGCGGCCATGCCGTCACCCCCGGTGTCACTAACAAGACTGCGGCCAGCACCGCCGCGGATGCCCTGGCGAAGCTTGCCGGCGCCACGGCCGCGACCGATGCGGGCGCGGCGAAGGATGCCGCCGCCGCCACCGACACCTCCGCCCCGGCCGGCGCCCTGCAGACTGCGCAAGCTATTCAAACCGCCAAGGCTGGGCTGACCGCGCCGACCGCGCCTCAGGCGCCGCAAACCGCCGCCGCGCCGCCGCCCGTCGTCGCCCCGGTGGTGGATGCCACCCCCGCAGCCGTGCTCGCCGGGGTCGCGCCCCCACCGGCTCAGACCGCGCCGATCATCGAGGCCAAGGCCGCCGAGCCGACCCAGGCCACGACCGCCAAGGACAAGACCGCCGCCGCCAAGACCACCCGCGTCGAAGGCGCCAGCGCCGAGTCCGGCCCGGCCGCGGCGGCCACCGCCAAGGCCGGTGACACCAAGGTCGCGCTGGCGGCGGGCTCCGCCGGCAAGAACACTTCAAGTGACGAGCCCGCCCTGCCTGCCGCCGCCCACGACGCCAAGCCGCAGGCCAACGACGCCCCGGCGCCGGCAACCGATTTCGCCACCGCGTCGACCACGAACCCGGCCACGCTGCTGCACGCCGCCGCCGTGGCCGTGCGCGGCGCGCCGCAGACCGTCGCCAACCTCGCCGCCCAGATCGCCAAGAAGCTGGACGGCCGCTCGACCCGCTTCGACGTGCAGCTCGACCCCGCCGGCCTCGGCAAGGTCGACGTGCGCATGGAGATCGCCGCCAGCGGCAAGATGAGCGCGTCGATGACCTTCGACACCCCGCAGGCCGCCGCCGAGCTGCGCGCACGCGCCGGCGAACTGCAGAAGGCGCTGGAGCAGGCGGGCTTCGACCTGACCGGAGGCATGTCCTTCGACGTGGCCACCGATCGCGGCCAGAGCGGCCGCGGCCAGGACCAGGACTCCGATAACGCACCCCAGTTCCGCGGCCGCGCCTTCCAGACGGCGTTGGACACCT
Source organism: Caulobacterales bacterium (assembly GCA_038213205.1). Lineage (GTDB taxonomy): Bacteria > Pseudomonadota > Alphaproteobacteria > Caulobacterales > Caulobacteraceae > Phenylobacterium. The sequence goes on along the minus strand of JBBQTP010000011.1, from coordinate 2,728 downwards.
CGTCCGACCTCGCCGCGAACCCCCAACTCAACTTCCGCCGCGCATCTGCCGCCGGCGTCGACATCCGGATCTGAGGCGACCATGACCACCGCCACCGCGCCCACCACTCCCACCCCGGCTCCGACGCCGGCGGCGGCGACCGACAAGACGGCGCTGGGCCGCACTAGCCTGGCCAACAACTTCAACACCTTCCTCAGCCTGCTCACCACGCAGCTGAAGAACCAGGACCCGCTGTCGCCGCTGGATTCCAACCAGTTCACCCAGCAGCTGGTGCAGATGAGCGGCGTCGAGGCTCAGCTCAACACCAACGACCTGTTGAAGCAGCTGGTGGGCAACACCGCCACGGGGGTCTCCACCGCCGTCGCCATGATCGGCAAGAACGTCAAGGCGGTGAGCGACAACGCCAACATTACCGGCGGCAAGGCCCAGTGGGTGATCAACGTCCCGGCCGAGGCCACCGACGCCAAGGTGCAGGTGGTCGACGCCTCCGGCACCGTGCTGCACGTGGAGTCGCTGGGCGACCTAAAGGCCGGCGACCACGCCTTCACCTGGAACGGCAAGGACCAGACCGGCAAGCAGTTCGCCGACGGCGGGCCCTATACGCTGCGAGTCAACGCGACCGGCGCCACAGGCGCGACGATCGCCTCGATCAACTACGTCCAGGGCGTCGTCTCGGGCGTCGAGCAGTCGAACGGCTCGACCTTCCTGACCATCAACGGCGGCAAGGTCACCTGGGACAAGGTGACCTCCATTCAGGATGTCCCCGCGGCGACGACCACCGCTACCAATTCAACCACCACAACCCCGCCGGCCACCTCATGAGGCGCCAGCGATCCTTTTCTCAACCCAACTCCCATCAACAGCGACGGCCTAGCGATGCCGATCGGCGTCCGCACCACGCGGCAACCTAGGAAAGAACGGACAGACCCATGAGCATCAATTCAGCCCTACTCGCCGGCGTCTCTGGCCTGGTGGCCAACTCCTCGGCCCTGGCGGCGATCTCCGACAACATCGCCAACGTCAACACCACCGCCTACAAGCGCAATCAGGTGAACTTCTCCACCATGGTGACCTCCCAGGCGGTCAAGGGCGAGTACTCCGCCGGCGGCGTGCAGGGGGTGACCAAGAGCTTTGTCAGCCAGCAGGGCCTGATCCAGAGTTCGGCGTCGGCGACCTCGCTGGCGATCAGCGGCGACGGCTTCTTCGTGGTCACCACCAAGGGCGCCGGCCTGACAGCCTCGGACCCCCGGTCCTTCACCCGCGCCGGCGCCTTCCAGCCCGACGCCAATGGCTTCTTGGTCAACGACGCGGGCCTCTACCTGCAGGGCTGGCCGGTGCTGGCCAACGGCACCTTCGGCGTGGATCCGTCGGATCTGACCTTGGTCAAGCCGATCAATGTGAAGAACCTGGGCGCGGCGGTGCAGCCGACCTCCACCGTGGGCCTCAGCGCCAACCTCAACCAGACCACGCCGATCCCGGCGGTCTCGACCTACAACGCCGCCACCGCGTCGATGGCCGCCTACGCCGCCACCGGCACGGGAACCCCGCCCGACGCGCCGCCGATCGAACTGACGATCGTCGACTCGGTGGGCGGCGCCCACAAGGTGGCGCTTGCCTTCTGCCGGACCACCAACCCGAACAGCTGGAACGCCGAAATCTACTCGGTCCCGGCCACCGACACGACCGCTACGCCGTCCGGCCAGATTGCCAAAGGCCTGATCAATTTCAACAATAGCGGCGGGATCGACCTCAACGCTTCCACCTTGTTCGGTCCGGCCACCGTGTTCCCGGCGCCGCCTTCGCCGCAGGTGATCACCCTGAACGCCTCGGGCGGCGCGGTCCCGGCCTGGGCGACCTCCCTTGGCATCGCCGCCAACACAGTCACCTTCGACATCAAGCAGCTCACCCAGCTGGCCTCGACCTCGACAGTGAACTCGGTGACCACCAACGGCGCCGGGGCCGGCAACATCGTCGGCGTGCAGGTCTCTACCGATGGGGTCGTTTCGGCGCTGTTCGACAACAGCCAAGTCCGCAAGATCGCCCAGTTGGCCATCGCCACCTTCCCGAACTCCAACGGCCTCTCGCCGGCCAGCGGTAACTCCTACACCGGCGCGCTGGACGCCGGCACCATGACGCTGAAGACCGCGGGCGCCGGCGGGGCGGGCAAGATCTCCCCCTCGAGCCTGGAAGCTTCGACCGTTGACCTGTCCTCTGAGTTCACAGGACTGATCACTACTCAGAAGGCTTATTCAGCAACCTCAAAGATAATCACAACTGCCGATCAGATGTTGGATGAACTTATCAATATCATCCGCTAGTTTTGAGTGTTAACACAGGTTAATCGGAAATGAAACCTTACCTGTATCAAATCAGAACACGGAAAAATCATGGTTACCGTGATATTTACCATAGCGCTTCAGCCGTCGTTAGCGGTCGAGGCCTATATTCCCGCTCAACAGTGATGGTGGGAAAGGCTTAAAAGCCATGGTGCTGCAACAGCAGACGCGCACGAACAGCCGCGGGGAATCCTACGTGATAGGTCCCACGGGCGCGCCGTTGACGCTGAGGGATCTGCCGCCGGCGGATACCGGCCGGTGGGTGATCCGCCGCAAGGCCGAAGTGGTCGCCGCCGTGCGCGGTGGCCTGCTCTCGCTCGAAGACGCTCTGGAACGTTATCGGCTGACCTCGGAAGAGTTCCTGGCCTGGCAGCGGTCGATCGACCGTCACG
>JBBQTP010000010.1:0-46585 GCA_038213205.1 Caulobacterales bacterium | reverse complement strand
ATGATCTGGGCCACGGCCGAGATCATCGCGGAAGCCTCCAAGCTCTGGATGCTGACGCCCGGCGACCTGATCTACACCGGCACGCCGGAGGGTGTCGGCCCGCTGGTGCGCGGCGACAAGGTGGCCGGCCTGGTCGAAGGGGTCGGCGAACTGGCCTTCACGGTGGTCTGATGACGCTAACCCTCTACAGTGCGTGGCGCGCCACCGCGCCCTATCGGGTCCGCATCGGCCTGGCGCTGAAGGGCGTGGCTTACGACTACGCGCCCATCGACCTGATCAAGGGCGAACAGCGCGAGCCGGGCTATCGGGCGGTCAACCCGCAGGGGCTGACCCCGGCGCTGGACATCGGCGACGGCGTGGTCCTGACCCAGAGCCTGGCGATCCTGGAGTGGCTCGATGAGACCCACCCCGATCCCGCTCTGTTGCCCAAGGCGCCGCTGGACCGCCAGCGGGTGCGCGCCATGGCGCTGATCATCGCCTGCGACATCCATCCGCTGAACAACACCCGCGTCGGCGGGGCGTTGAAAAAGCTGGGCGTCAGCCAGGAGGATAACCTGGCCTGGATCCATCGCTGGATCACCGATGGCTTCGACACCCTGGAGCCGATGATCGCCCGGCATGGTCGTGGTTTCGCTTTCGGAGAGACTCCGAGCCTTGCCGATTGCTGTCTGATACCCCAGGTCTATTCGGCCAACCGGTTCGAGGTGGACCTGTCGCCCTATCCGGCGATCCGGGCCGTCGCCGATCGGGCGGCGAAGCACGCGGCCTTCCAAGCCGCTCATCCCACCAAACAACCCGACGCGGTCGCGGCTTAGGAAAGATCTGGCGGATGCTCGACGACCTGAAGGCCAGAAATCGCGCCTGGGCCCAGCGCAAGATCGACGCCGACCCCGGCTTCTTCAAGCGGCTGGAGGGCCAGCAGGCCCCGGAATATCTGTGGATCGGCTGCTCCGACAGCCGGGTCCCGGCCAACGAGATCGTCGACCTCGATCCGGGCGAGCTGTTCGTGCACCGCAACGTCGCCAACCTCGCCCCGCCGCAGGACGCCAACTACCTGTCGGTGCTGCAGTTCGCGGTCGAGGTGATCAAGGTCAAACACATCATGGTGGTCGGCCACTACGGCTGTGGGGGGATCGCCGCGGCGGTGGACGGCAAGCGGCGCGGGCTGGTGGACCATTGGCTGCACCCGATCCGCGAAGTTTGCCACGAGCACCGCCACGAGCTCGACGCCATCCCCGAGGAGCGCGATCGGCTGAACCGGCTCTGCGAGCTCAATGTCATGCGCCAGGTGAGGAACGTGGCGTCGGACGTGTTCCTCCAGGACGCCTGGCTGCGGGGCCAGCCGCTCAGCGTGCACGGCTGGGTCTATTCGCTGTCCACCGGCCTGGTGAATGACCTCAGCGTGACCATCGCCGGGCCGGAAGACCTGGCCGCGCTGGACGAGATCTAGCCACCCTTCACCTGGATATGGGCCTCGGCCTTGCGGCCTTCCGCGTCGATGACGGTGACGGTGTAGAAGCCGGCCACGGCGGGGCGCCAGATCACCTTGTCGCTGACCGGGTCGGCCTTCAGCGGCGCGCCATCCACATACCAGGATAGGTCCTCGCCGCCGGCGGCGAGGGCCAGGCCGCGCGCGGTCGGGCCGAAGCCGGTCACCTGCACAGTGGCGCGGTCGGGCGGGAAGATCAGCCGCGGACCGGCGGCGGCGGATTTGAGCTCGGTGAGGGCCTCCGGCGCCTGGGGTGGGGCGATGGACCGCGGCGCCGAGGGATGGGCGCCGATCAGGTCGGCGGCCTGGAACAGCAGGGGCAGCGCCTGTTCGCGGCCGGTGAGCCCGCCGCGCGCGCCACCGTCCGGGCGGCCGCTCCAGACGATCACCACGTAGCCGCCGACCACCCCGGCCGCCAGCGCATCGCGGAAGCCGTAGGAAGTGCCGGTCTTAAAGGCCATGGCCGGGCGGTCGCGGGTCAGCGCGGTAGGCGTCGCGCCGGCCGGGGGCGGGGTCTCGCGCAGGATGTCGAGCACTTGGCCGGCGGCCTGCGCGCTGACCAGGCGGTGGCCGCGTTCATTGCGGCGGCGGGTCGCGTCGGTCTCGGTGAGCGCCAGGGGCTTGGCGATCCCACCGTCGCCGAGCGCCGCGTAGAGGGTGGCCAGGTCACGCAGGGTGACGCCCACGCCGCCCAGCGCGATGGCCAGGCCGGCCGCCTTGGTCTGGGCCTGCGGGCGGTTGAGCGTGACGCCGGCCCCGGCCAGGCGGGCCTCGAAGGCGCCGGGGCCGATCTTGGCCAGGGTGGCGACGGCGGGGAGGTTCAGCGACTGGGCCAGCGCATCGCGGGCCGAGACCTTGCCGTGGAAGGCGCGGTCGAAGTTCTCCGGCTGATAGTCGGCGAAACGGCGCTGGACGTCGTCGATCTGGGTGTCGGGCGCGGCGATGCCGTCCTCGAAGGCCATGGCGTAGATGAACGGCTTGAGCGTCGAACCGGGGGACCGGCTGGCGCGGGTCATGTCGATCCAGCCGCCTGGGCCGGCGAGGTCGGCGGAGCCGACCAGGGCGCGGACCGCGCGGCCGTCGATCTCGACCACCAGGATGGCGGTGGTGGTGCCTTCGCCCTGGGCCTCGGCGGCGGCCTTGGCGATGGGCTCCAGGCGGGCCTGCATGGCCGCGTCAATGGTCGAGACCACGGTGGCCTGGGACGTGGGCGCGGCGCGGGCCAGTTCGCCGGCCGCGTGCCAGGCGTAGGCCGGGAACACCGCGCGGGCCGGCAGGGGCTCGGTGGCCGCCTCCTTGGCGGCGTCGGCGGTTAGGGTGCGGTTGCGGACCAGCTTGGCGAGGACCACGGCCCGAGCGGCCTTGGCGATGGCGGGCTTGCGGTCGGGGCGGCGCGCCTCGGGGGATTGCGGCAGCGCGATCAGCAAGGCCTGTTCGCCGTCGGTGAGCTCGGCGGGCTCGTGGCCGAAATAGGCGAGGCTGGCGGCGCGGACGCCCTCCAGATTGCCGCCGTAGGGGGCGAGCGTCAGGTACAGCGCCAGGATCTGGCGCTTGGTGAACCGGGCCTCGAGCTGCAGGGCGCGGACCATCTCGACCAGCTTCGACGGGATGGTGCGCGGGCGCGGCTCCAGCAGGCGCGCGGTCTGCATGGTCAAGGTCGAGGCGCCGGAAGTGGCGCGGCCGTGGGCGGCCATGGCGGCAGTGGCGCGGATCACCGCAGCGGGGTCGACGCCGGGATGGACCCAGAAGCGGGCGTCTTCCACGGCCACCACGCGCTTGAGGAAGTTGGGGTCCGTGCGGTCGAGGTCGGCGCGCAGGCGCCAGCGGCCGCTCTCGACCGGCAGGGCGCGCAGCCAGGCGCCGTTGCGGTCCAGCACCACGGGCGAGGCGCGGTTGGCGCGGCTTAGATCCGGCGGGAAGGCCAGGTCGAGGCTGAACAGCGCCGTCTCCACGGCCAGCAGGCCGAGGATCGCCAGCGTCAGGCGCCGGGCTGTGCGGTCGCTTCCGGCCAGAGCGTTGCCGGAGGGCCCGGCCATGGTCAGTTCCCGGCGGCGATGGCCGCACGACGGGCGGCCGTTCGGGCAGCGACCGACGGGCGGTACATGTCGCGGGCTTCGGCGCCCGGCAGCAGGAAGTCGCCGGGGGTGACCGCGCGGGCGATGTAGGCGAAGGCGAATTCCTTGCCGCCGGCCAGGGCGGTGGCGGCGACGAAGCGGTCGTCGCGGGCCTCACGCAGGTTGGCGTAGGTGAGCTTGCCGAGGAAGCGGAAGGGTCCGTCCTGGCCGCCCTCGACGATGCCGTCGGCCTCGCCCAGCACGGTCTCGACCTCAAAGCCGGCAGGCAGGGGATCGTCGACCACCAGCTGGGTGGTGCGCGCCTGGGCGGAGCGGCCGGAGACCAGCACGATCACCCGGTCGCCCTGTTTCAGGGTCTGCAGGTTCGGACTCTCGCCCTTGAGGGTGAAGATCTGTTTCGAGAGCGTCAGGCCGCGCGCGTTGGCCTCCGGCGCCGTGGTGGGCGAGCCGGTGACGGTGACCGTGCGCCAGATCGCCCCGGTCCCGAGATTGGAGAAGCGGGCGGAGGCCAAGTTGCCGATCGACCAGCGCGGCGCGCCGGCGCTGCCGACCATCAGCGTCGCGCCTTGGGCGGCGATCTTGGCCGGGCCGGAAGCGCGGAGCATGGCGTGGGCGGCCTGCAGCAGGCGGGCTTCTTCCTGGGTGTTGAGCTGGTCGGGGTTGCGGACCGCATCCTCCATCTTGCCCTCCAGGCGGTGGGCGACGTCGGGCTCGCGGGCCTCATAGGCGAGCGAGACCATGGCGGCGAGATCGCGCAGCGGGCTCTGGTACCAGTCGTACTCCTCCTTGTAGCCGATCGCGGCCTCGGCCTGCGCGAAGCCGGAGCGGGCGCGGGCGTTGTCGCCCATCAGGGCCAGGCCGGCGGCGACCTGGGCGCGGGCCAGGGGCGAGGCGACCGACTTCATCTGCACGTCGTGCCACCAGCGCAGGCGGGGAAGGTCGCCCTGGCCGCCCTTGGCCATGACATAGAGGGCGTAGGCCGAAGCGCGGCGGCGCATGATCTCGTTGTAGGCCTTGGTGCCTTCGCGGGTGCTGAGCCACCAGTCGGGGTAGCTCATGCGGTAGCCGACGTTGCCGAAGCCCTCGGGGCGGGAGACCTGGCGCATGGCCGAGAGCGCGCGGTCGATGGCGTCCTGCGGCACCGGCGCGCCCATCTTCTGCGCGTCGATCAGGAAGTCGGTGATGTAGGCGCCGAGCCAGGGTTCGGCCTCGCCGTCGGCCACGTGCCAGAGGCCGAAGGAGCCGTCGAGGCTCTGGCGGTCGAGGAGCTGGGCGATGGCCTTGTTGAGGCCGGCGCTGCCGCGCTTGGCCTTCGGGTCGGTGGAGACCTCGGCGGCGTAGAGCAGCGGATAGGCGCCGGAGACCAGCTGTTCGGAGCAGCCATAGGGATAGCGCCGGAGCGCCGCGGCGATCGGCGCGGGGTCGAAGCCGCGGAACGGCGAGAAGGAGACCTCCATCGACGTGTCGCCGGCGGCGAGGCCGGACATCAGGCCGGCGGCCGGGGTGAAGCTCTCGCCGGGCTTCTGCAGAACCGAGGTGGTGCGGGTGACCTTGCCCCAGCCGAGCCGGGTCTGGATCGGATAGTCGCGGCCGGTGGAGAATCCGGGCCCCTGGACCCGGAAGCCGACCGAGCCGATGCCGGCGACGCGCGGGGCGTCGACCGGCATGCGCACGATGGTGCGCTGGCCAAGCGCCAGCTGGATCAGCTGGCGGAAGTTGGCGATCGGGCCGCCACGGGAGACCAGGGTTGCCAGGTAGCCGCCGGCCCGGCCTTCCAGGTTATGCAGCTCCAAGGTGGCCAGCGCGCGGTCGCCGGGCGCCAGGAAGCGGGGCAGGTTGAGGTCAGCCACCACGGCCTCGCGCACGGTGATCGGCTTCGACGCCGACCCCACCGCGTCGTCGGTCCAGGCGACGGTCATGATCCTGAGTTCGCCGTTGAAGTCGGGGGCCGGCAGGTGGACCGTGGCGTGGCCGCTGTCGTCGGTCTCAACAACGCCGGACCAGAGCGCGATGGTGCGGATCGGCGTGGTGGTCAGGCCTTCGCCGCCGCCTTCGCCCGCGCCGAAGTTGACGTTGGCAGGCGCGCCCAGATTGGGATCGAGCAGGCGGCCGTAGTCGTCGCGGTAGTGCAGGCTGAGCGCCTTCTTGCCGAAGTACCATTTGATCGGGTCGGGGCTCTGGAACTTGGTGATCCTGAGAATTCCCTCGTCGACGGCGGCGATAGTCACCCGCGCCTTGCCGTGGAAACCATCGCCCTTGATGGTCAGAGGTATGTCGAGGCCGGCCTTGGAGTGGGCCTTGTCGGGCGTGCCGATGGCCACGTCGAGGCGACGGCCCACAGCATCCAGCGGGACGTAAAGCACGCCCAGCGCGCGGCGCGGCTTGGGCGTCGAGGCCGGATCGCGCGGCTGGATGACGCTGACCAGCACATAGGCGCCGCCGCCCCAGGCGGCGTTGGACTTCAGGCGCACAGTGGCGCCATTGGCGCCCACCGAGACCGACCGGTAGTCGATCAGGTGGTCGGTGGCGACCGCCACCTGGGCCTCGCCCGCGAAGGGAGCTTTCAGGGTGATCGAGACGGTGTCGCCCTGGCGGTAGGCGTGGATCCCGGCGCTGACCCGGGCGACGTCGGGCGCCTCCACGTCCTTGGCCGGGGCGCCCCAGCCGGAGGCGAAGCGAATGAGACTCCTGGCTCCGGACGGCGAGGTCATCTCCAGGCGGTAGTCGCCCCAGCCCAGCCGGCGCGACAGGCGCACGGGCGCGCCGGCGCCGATGTTCAGCACGCCGGCCTGGACGATGATGTCGCGGTTGTTGTGCCGCCATTGCCAGCGGTCGCCGTTGCGGAACCAGTCGTAGTCCCAGGTCTCGTGGATCAGGCTGTAGCTGGTCCCGGGGGCGGCGACGCGACGGCCGAAGGGGTCGGCGGCGATGATGTCGAGGGTGTCGAGCGGATCCTCGCGGCCGGATGAGTCGCCCAGCGTCACCTTGGCGCCCAGGTAGAGGGCCGCGGTGCGGACCTTGAGCTTCAGGGACTCTCGGACCGGGCGGCCGCCGGGCTCGAACACCGAGGCGACAAGGCTGGCCTCCAGCGGTTGGGTGACGCCCTGGGCGGCAAAGCTCGGCAGGTGCAGGGCGGCCTTGCCCTCGCCGTCGGTTACCGTGTGGTCGAGGTCGATGAATTTCTCTTCGAAGGGCTTTACCTGGTCACCCCACGCGTAGCCCTTGAACTGGGGGAAGGGGTCAGTGTCGACCTTCAGGCGCGCCTCGCCCTGAGTCTGCAGGCCCGAGCCGGGCGCGCCGTAGAGGAAGCGCGAGGTGACGTCGATGAGCCGGGTCTCGGTCCCGGTGAGCGGCACGGTCTCGCGGCCGGCGACTTTGACGTCCAGGCGCTGCGGCGCGAAGTCCTCGACGTCGAAGGTCAGGGTCCCGGCCGCGCGGTCGACGCCGTCGAGTTCGAGGTTGGCCGACCACTGGCCGCGCTGGGCGGCCTTGGGGATGGCCACGTCGGCGGCGATCGAGCCGACCGGGGTCTTGTCAAACCGGTAGCGGGCGAACTCCACCCCGGAGGGGCGGTAGACCACGAGCGCGCCCTTGCGGTCCTTTACCGCGCGGGTCTCGCGGTCGCGCAGCAGGGCGTTGACGTGGACTGTCTCGCCGGGGCGATAAACGCCGCGGTCGGCGTAGAGATAGGCGTCGACCGCGCCTTGGCTCACGCGCGGAGCCTTGGCGTCGGAGCTGGCCGGGTCAGCGCGGCCGCCGACGCCCTGGCTGGACAGGTCGGCCGGCGCGCGGTCGAGGTCGAGCACGGCCAGGTCGCCCTGTGGCCCGTAGGCCATGACCATCTTGGCGCGGCCGCCGCCCTCGCCGGCGAACAGCGGCTTGGGGAAGCGCAGGCGGCCTTGCGGATCGGAGCGGCCCTCGCCGAGGTCCTCGCCGTTGCGCGCCACCAGGGCCACGCGCAGCCCGGGCAGGGCTTTGGCGGAGTTCAGCGAGCGCACGACGATGTCCAGGCCGTCGGAGCCCTCGTAGCCGGTGAGCGCCATGTCGGTGAACATCACCCAGCGCCGCGCCTGGGCCGGCGGGTTGGAGTCGTAGTCACCACCACCGCCTTCGCCTTCTTCATCGCTGGCGCTGTCGGCGGCGACGACCTTCTTCTTCTTGGAGGGCTTGGCGCTTGAGGCGTCCTTGGCCTTGATCAGGTAGCCGCCGGGTTTCATTTCCTTGAGCACCGCGCCTAAGGGGAAGACGGTGGTCAGCTTCTGGCCGGGATCGCCCTTCACGGCGATATCGCCCTCCCAGACAATGCGACCGTCGTCACCAGCGCTGTCGCGCCCATAGTCCCCGGCGTAGTCCCCCTCGCCGGTGGGATCGGGGGCTGAGATCGACTTGCGGACCAGGTTGCGGTCGACCACGCGCCAGACCTCGATATGCAGGCGGGTGACGTTGACGGTCTCGATGCCGACCCCGTCGCTCTCCTCGCGCGGCAGGATCACGCCGGAGCCGGCGAAGCCCACGTAAGCCGGCTTCTCGCCGAACTCGAAGGCCACCTCGGCGCTGGCGGCGAGCTTATCGCCATTCAGGGCGGGCAGGCCCTTGAGCACGGTGATCTTGCGGTTCATGAAGCCCAGGCCGCCGACGCAGAGCTCCGAGCCCTTCACCCGGGCGGAGGCCTTGACGCCGTTGTTCGGGGCGACCTCCAGGAAGTCGTTGTACGAAGCCTCCGGGTTCAGGGTGCGGCTGAATTCGATGCAGGCCAGGGGCTCGGGGCCGGTGGCGTCGATGCGGGTGCGCCAGACGGCAAAGCCTTCGGGCTTGGCCGGGCCGGGGCGCGTGGCGCCGGCGCCGCGGGGCTTTCCGAAGAGCGACCAGGGGCCGCCGGCCGAGGCCCAGGCCTCAGTGGTCTTGACGTGGGGTCCGACGGTCAGGGCAGCGGCGACGATCAGGCCGGCGACGAAGGCGCCGGCGGCGATGCCGGCGGCGGCGGGGGCGGAAATCCGCCACGCCAGCGCGGTCTGCAACGCCCGTCGCAATCGCGGCCAGCGCCCCGGCGAAGACCCTTCGCCGCCCGCCGCGCCGCCCTCGCTCATCGCCGCCTCCGAAACACGCTGAAGCTTCATGGGAGCGCTTGCGCAATCAGGCCGTCAATGGCCCGGCGAGGCGGCGAGTTAAGATATTGGGACTGTTGCGTTTTAGCATGGGCGCCAGTTTGGAGGCGGCCCGCAAGCGGTGGAGGCTCCACGGAGGCACATTCGCATTAAGTGTGGTGAATCAAATATTTACCCTTCTTAACAACCTATTCATTTACGCTAGTGGGCCAACATGCGGCGCTAGGTTCCAAGGAATATAGGCGCCATCATGCAAGACCCGACACGTCATCTCCCCGTTCTTCGGCGAGCGTTTTCGAGGCTCAAGCAGACCCTGCGCGATCAGCGCGGCGTCAGCGCCGTGGCCTTCGCCATCTCCTTCGCCGTTCTGGCGCCAATGGCTCTGGGCATCTTCGACGTCTACACCCAGACCGAACAGCGCGGAAAACTGCAGGACGCACTAGACGCCGCGGCACTCTATGCCGCCCGCTCTCCGGTCTATACGAGCGCCGACGTAGACGCGATCGGCGACAAGGCGCTGACCGCAAACCTGCAGCTGATCCACGGCGCCAGCCTGCAGTCCTCTGACTTCACCCTGGTGGACAACAAGGTGGTCGCCCAGGCCTCGATCACGCTGGCGGCCTACGCACCGTTGGCCTTCACCCACACCCCGGTGACTGTGAACAGCGAGGTCACGCGCTCAGGTAACAACCTCGAGGTCGCCCTGGTGCTCGACACCACCGGCTCGATGTCCGGTACGCGGATCACCAACCTGAAGTCAGCGGCCAATCAGCTGATCGACCTGGTGGTCTCCGACACCCAGACACCGTTCTATTCGAAGATCGCCATCGTGCCCTATTCGAACTCGGTGAACCCCGGCGCCTTCACCCCGACCGTGCGCGGCGGGGCCCTGGCCGGCACGGGCACAAACGTTGTCGGCCAGGCCAACATCAAGTTCACGCCGCAGGGCGGCGGCGCACAGAAGACCTACGCGGTCAGCAACTGCGTCAGCGAACGGGTCGGCGCGCAGGCATTCACCGACGCGTCCTACACCGGCAACCTGGTGGGCTGGGACTATCCGAACGCCAGTGAGAACGGCTGTATCGCCCAGACGATCCAGCCGTTGACCAACGACAAGACCGTCCTGCACAATGAGATCGGCACGCTCACCGCGGCCAACTCGACGGCGGGCCACATCGGTCTGGCCTGGGGCTGGTACATGGTCTCGCCGAACTGGGCGAGCCTGGTTCCGACGATCAGCCAGCCGGCCGCCTACGGCACCGATCACCTGCTGAAGGTGGTGATCCTGATGACCGACGGCGCGTTCAACACCGCCTATTGTAAGGGCGTCATCGCCGGCGACGCCGGCGCGGGCAGCGGCACGACGTCGAACCACATCAACTGCAACTCGCCCAACGGCGACGCCTTCGCCCAGGCTCGGGCCCTGTGCACCAACATGAAGGCCGCGCCGAACAATATCATCGTCTACACCGTCGGCTTCGACGTGGGCACCGACCCCTCGGCCCAGGCGGTGCTGTCGAACTGCGCCACCGACAGCAAGCACGTCTACTTCCCCGCGGATGACGGCGTGTCGCTGCAGGTCGCCTTCCAGTCTATCGCCGCCGATCTCAACCGGCTGCGGATCTCCCACTAGCTCCCGTAGCTTTCACCAGTTCGCTTGAACTTCCCCCGGCCGCCTCCCTTGCCCTCACTCTCCCGGGGCGGGGGAGGCGCGCTGGTTTTGGGCCTTAAGCGAGCTTGATCTCGCGCAGGCGCTCCTGGAGGTAGTCGTTGGCGGTGATCGGGGTGGGGTAGCGGTCCGGATGGGCCGCATCGACGCAACCCGGCAGGGTGTTGATTTCGTAGTCCGAGTTGAAGTGCAGGAAGAAGGGCGTCGAGTAGCGCGGGAACCCGCGGCGCTCGGCCGCCGGGTTGACCACCCGGTGCGTGGTCGACGGCAGGCGGTAGTTGGTCAGCCGTTGCAGCATGTCGCCGATATTGCAGACCAGCGCGCCGGGCGGCGGGTTGATGGCGATCCAGCGCCCGTCGTGATCCTTGACCTCCAACCCGGCCTCTTCAGCGCCCAGCAGCAGCGTGATGACGTTGATGTCCTCGTGCGCGGCGGCGCGGATGTGCGGGCCGTCGACGGCCCCACCCTCGGCAAGAATTGGCGGATAGTGCAGCAGGCGCAAGATCGAGTTGCCCAGATCGACGGTGGGTGTGAAGAACTGGCGATCGAGGCCCAGGTAGCAGGCAATCGCCTCCAGCACCTTCAGGCCCATGTCGTCCAGCGCCTGGAACAGCCAGCCAACGGTGGCGTGGAACTCGGCGACCTCGGCGTCGGGCCAGACGTTGTCGGCCATGTGGTCGCGGTATTTGTGGCCGGGCGGCAGGTCGCGGCCGACGTGCCAGAATTCCTTCAGGTCGTAGTTGGTTTCGCCCTTAGCGGTCTCGACGCCGAACGGGGTGTAGCCGCGCTGGCCGCCGACCGGCAGCTTGTATTTCAGCTTCGCCGCCTCGGGCAGGGCGAAGAACTCTTTCGCCGCGGCCAGAGCCGTATCGATGCGGTCCTGCGGGATGCCGTGGTCGGCGATCACCGCGAAGCCGAAGCGGGCGAACGAGGCGCCGAGGTCTTCAGTGAAGCCGGGGAAGTCGCGGCTGAAAGCGGTGAACGAGACGGGCTCGATGCGGGTGGCGAGGGCTTGGTCTTGGCTCATTCCCGGAGTCCTACACCCGCTCAGCGTCCTCTTCCAACTCAGGCGAGGCTTCCAGCTGAGGTGCGTCCTCGAGGTCTTCCTCCTGGGCGATCTTCTGCATTTCGGCGCGCAGCACGCGCTCGGTGGTCTCGCGGGCGTCGCGCACGGCCATGGTGTACTGGTCCTCGGCCCCGGCGATCGGGGCGAGCTGCTTGAAGATCTCGGTGTCCTGTTCGCGGAACAGGCTGGCGGCGCGCCCGGCGCGGCGCTCGGAAAGGCCGAGTTTCAGAAGCGCGCGGCGGCCGAAGTTGATGGCGCTCTCCAGCGTTTCCCGCTCCGCCTCGACGCCGGGCGTCTTCATCAGCTCATAGGCGTGACGGCGGTCCCAGGCCCGCGCCAGGATGGTCAGCTGCGGGAAGGCCTGATGGGCGCCTTCCACAAGCTCGACGGCCTTGTCGCGGTCGTCGATGGCCACCAGCAAGAGCTTGGCCTTGTCGGCGCCGGCGGTGCGCAGCAGATCGATGCGGCTGGCGTCGCCATAGTGCACCCGCCAGCCGAAGCGGCGGATCAGGTCGATCTGCTCGATGGAGCTGTCCAGCAGCACGACCTTGAAGTTGTTGGCCAGCAGCAGACGGGTGGCGATCTGGCCGAAGCGGCCGAACCCGGCGACAATGACGTCCGGATCGCTCTCATCGAAGTCGAGCTTTTCGGGTTCGGCGCGGTTTTCAGGGCGGTTGAGGATCAGCCGCTCGTAGGCTGCCGAGACCAGCGGCGTGGCGGCCATGGAGACGGCGACCACCGCGGTCAGCAGATGGGCGAGCTGGGCGTCCATAACTCGCGCGCCCAATACGAACCCCACCAGGACGAAGGCGAACTCCCCGCCCTGGGCGAGCGCCACCGCGGTGCTTAGCGCGGTCCTGTGCGGACGCCGGAAGAGCCGGCCGGCGGCGTACATGGCGAACATCTTCAGGATCATCAGCCCGGCGACCAGGCCGGCCACGGCCAGGGGGTGGGCGGCGACCAGGCCGAGGTCGAGCCCGGCGCCGACGGTAATGAAGAACAGGCCGAGCAGCAGGCCGCGGAACGGCTCGATGTCGGTCTCCAGCTCGCGGCGGAATTCGCTCTCGGCCAGCACGACGCCGGCCAGGAAGGCGCCGAGCGCCGGCGACAGGCCGACCAGCTCCATGAGCGCGGCCACGGCGATGACCAGCAGCAGGGCCGAGGCGGTGAAGATCTCGCGCAGGCGGGCGGCGGCGATGAAGCGGAACAGGGGCCGGGTCAGGTAGCGTCCGCCAACCACCACGGTGGCGACGGCGGCGAGCTGAGCCAGAGCTTGCAGCCACCCCGGCAGGGATGAGACCAGGTTGGCCGCGTGGGCTGTGGGTGCGGGCGAAGCCATCACCCCGGCCGGCGCCAGCAGGGGCAGCAGCGCGAAGAGCGGGATGACCGCCAGATCCTGGAACAGCAGCACCCCGAAGGAGGCTTCGCCCACGGGGCCCTGGCGGATGCCCTTCTCCTCCAGGCTCTGCAGGACGATGGCCGTGGACGACATGGCCAGGATCAGGCCGACGGCGGCGCCGACCCGCCAGTCGAGCCCGAAAATCAGGGACGCGCCCCCCAGCAGGGCGGCGGTCCCGAGCAGCTGGGCCAGGCCCAGGCCGAAGATGGTGGTGCGCATCTTCCACAGGAGCGCCGGGCGAACTTCCAGCCCGATCAGGAACAGCAGGATCACCACGCCGAACTCGGCGAAACGCTGTACCTCGCCGGGCTCGCCGACCAGGTTGATCAGGTAGGGCCCGATCAGCACGCCGGCGATCAAATAGCCCAGCACCGAGCCCAGGCCGAGCCGCTTGGCGATCGGCACGGAGATCACGCCGGCGGTCAGGTAGACCAGGGCCTGGACCAGCAGGGAGTGGGCGTTCATGGCGCCAATGGATCGTGCAACGCCCTCCTTTGCGAGAAGGAATCGGCGTTCGCGCGTTTTTTCGCGGACGGGCGGTTCTCAAATGCTGCATTGCGGCGTAACAGGTCGGGGCCTCTTAGGAGCTTAGATGGCCAGCAAGGTAATGACAGGCGCGCAGGACGCGCTCGACGGTCTGCTCTTCGACGGCATGACCATCATGGCGGGCGGCTTCGGCCTCTGCGGCATCCCGGAGAACCTGATCGCGGCGATCCGCGAGAGCGGGGTGAAGGACCTGACCGTGGTCTCCAACAACTGCGGGGTCGACGATTTCGGGCTGGGCATCCTGCTGGCCGGCGGGCAGATCAAGAAGATGATCTCCAGCTACGTCGGCGAGAACAAGCTGTTCGCCGAGCTCTATCTGTCCGGCAAGCTGGAGCTCGAATTCAACCCGCAAGGCACGCTGGCCGAGCGCATCCGGGCCGGCGGGGCTGGCATCCCGGCGTTCTTTACCAAGACCGGGGTCGGCACCCTCGTGGCCGAGGGCAAGGACGTACGCGAGTTCGACGGCGAGCAATATGTGATGGAGCGCGGGCTGACCGCGGACCTGGCCATCGTCAAGGCCTACCGGGGCGACCACGAGGGGAATCTGGTCTACCGGCGCACGGCCCGGAACTTCAATCCGGTGATGGCGACCGCCGGCAAGGCGACCGTGGCCGAGGTTGAGGAACTGGTGGTCACCGGTCAGCTCGACAAGGACAACATCCACACTCCGGGCATCTATGTGGACCGCATCTTCAAGGGGGCGCTGTTCGAAAGGCGCATCGAACAGCGGACCATTCGGCAGCGCGAAGGCCATGAAGCAAAGGTGGACGCCTAATGGCCCCCTTGCAGAAGACAGGATGGACCCGCGATCAGATCACCGCGCGCGCGGCGAGGGAGCTGCAAGACGGCTTCTATGTGAACCTCGGCATCGGCATCCCGACTTTGGTGGCCAACCACATCCCGGCGGGCATGCAGGTCACCCTGCAGAGCGAGAACGGCATGCTGGGCATGGGGCCGTTCCCCTATGACGACGAGGTCGACGCCGATCTGGTCAACGCCGGAAAACAGACGATCACCGAGCTGGCGAGCTCGTCCTATTTCTCCAGCGCCGACAGCTTCGCGATGATCCGCGGCGGGCATATCAACCTGTCGATCCTGGGGGCCATGCAGGTGGCGGCCAACGGCGACCTGGCCAACTGGATGGTGCCCGGCAAGATGGTCAAGGGCATGGGCGGGGCCATGGACCTGGTGGCGGGCGTCAAGCGCGTCGTGGTGGTGATGGAGCACACCGAGAAGACCGGCGCGCCGAAGCTTTTGAAGGCCTGCACCCTGCCGCTCACCGGCAAGGGCGTGGTCGACCTGGTGATCACCGACCTGGGCGTGTTCGACGTCTCGCGCGGAAAGACACCGCTGACCCTGCTGGAGCTCGCCGACGGCGTGACGCTGGACGAAGTGAAGGCCAAGACCGAGGCGCCGTTCGAGGTCGCATCCGCGCTCGCTTGACGCCCCTTTGCGGGCGATCACGTCTCGCTATTGGACCGGCCAAGACCTACAAAGGTTAAGCGCCGTCGGGCGTGTGCCGTGAGCGAAAGCGGTCGATCGTTCTGGCCGTCGTCGTGGCCTGCATCGTCGCCTTCAAGGTATGACCGCCGAGCTTCCGACGCTGGAACGCCTGCACGGGCGCAACGCGAAGTTCCCGGCAAATCCGCTCGGCGGCGGGCAATGAAAGGACGGGCCGATGAAGCAGGGCGATGCAAGGCTGAACGAGTCCGACACAACCTTCGGAGCGGCGCACGACACCATCATCGATGACTTCGCGCCGATGACGGCGGCCGACGACCGCCAGGCGATGATCTCGCTGGAGCTGCACCATCGGGTGCAGAACACCCTGGCCATTGTGCTGGCCCTGGCCCGGTTGACGGCGCGCTCGGTGGACACCATCGCCGAGTTCCAGGTGGCGTTCGGCGACCGGATCCAGGCCATGGCGCGGACCAACGCGCTGCTCCTACGCGGCCATGCCCAGGCGATCGACGTGCTGGCCGCCCTGGAGGTCGAGCTGGAGCCCTATTCCGGGCCGGTCGGCCAGGTGACCCTGCAGTGCGAGCCGCTCAAGATCACCGCCGACGCCGCGCTGAGCCTCAGCCTGCTGATCCACGAGCTGGCCACCAACGCGGCCAAGTACGGCGGCCTGTCGGCGCCCACCGGGCGGCTAAGCGTACGCTGCAAGGCGACCCCCGAGGGCGGCGTCCTCTACTGGCGCGAGGCGAAGCCCAGCGGCGCGGCCCCGGCGCGCGCCCCCGGCTCCGGCACGGTGCTGATCGACCGCCTGGCCCGCGACTTGGGCGGCGCGGCGCGCCTGGACTTCCGGCCGGGCGGCCTGTGGGCCACCATCACCTTCCGCTGCGACCCGCCGCTGTAACCTTCGGGCTGTAACCTTCAGATGGGGGAACCCGTATATGCGGGTGACGCAACACGCTCACCAATGGTATTCTGATCCCATGAAAACCCGCCTCTTTGCGGCTGCGGCCGCCTCCATCCTGCTGATTTCCAACGCCGCGCCGGCCGGCGCCGCGGCCCTGAAGACCGCCATATTCGCCGGTGGCTGCTTCTGGTCGGCCGAGCACGACATCGAGCACACGCCCGGCGTCAAGGATGTGGTGGTGGGCTATGCGGGCGGGTCGCTGAAGAACCCGAGCTACGAGAACCACGAAGGCCACCTGGAATCGATCCGGGTCACCTACGACCCGGCGGTGATCAGCTATCCGCAGCTGGTGAACGCCTTCTTCCACCACATCGACCCGACCGATCCGAACGGCCAGATCTGCGACCAGGGCCCGTCCTACCGCACGGCCGTGTTCACCGCCGACGCCACCGAGAAGGCCGAGGCCGAACAGGTGAAGGCGCAGATCGGCAAGGCGCTGGGGACCAATGTGCGCACCATGGTGCTCGGCCCGACGACCTTCTGGATGGGCGAAGGCTATCACCAGCATTACGCCGACAAGAACCCGGTCAATTACATGACCTACCGCGTGGGCTGCGGCCGCGACCGCACGCTCAAGGTGGTGTGGGGCGGTCACGGGGGTCAGGCGGGCCGCTAAGGCTCCCTGACCCGCCCCGGCCTGGGTTGCTCAGGCCCCCGGGGGCCTTCCACTGCGGCGTCGGATAGCCGGTCTTCGGATCGCGCGGCTGCGGCCTGAACCCCTCGCCGACGAAGGTTTCCAGAACCCGCTGGTGCTTGCGGTCGAGCCAGATGTCATCGAGTTCGACGCCCATCGGCCGGGTGAAGTCGCGCGCCATCTCGGTGTCGAATGCGCGCTCGTAGGCGACCACCAGGACCCGCTGGCCCTCGGCCGCCGTTAGCGGCGCGGCGGCCTCGGCCTGGTTGCCGGCGGCCGCGCCGCGCAGCCAGATGGTCAGCCTGGCCGACAGGGGCTCGCGCAGGTAGTCGCGGGCGTAGTAGGCGAGCGCGTCGCAAAGGAAGCGGTCGTTGACGGCGATGGCCGAAAGGCCGGCGGGCCCCTCGACGCGGGCGCGGCGGACCACGGCCTGCGCGGTCTGGCTCCAGCCCCGGGCCCGTTTCAGGCTGTTGGAGGCGCCCAGCCGGTCAGCCAGGGACGGCGACAGCACTGCCATCAGGAAGAGGCCGGCGGCCAGGGCCTGGATGGCGATGGCGGCGATCAGCCAGCGCCGAGCGCGCCAGCGCATCAGCCACGCCGCGACCAGCACAGCGCCGGCGACGTAGCTCGCGCCCGACCAGTTTGGGTTGGCGCGGCTGACCAAGGCCTGGGCCGCGACGATGGCGATCGGGGGCAGGGTGAAGCAGAGCAGCAGCAGGTCGGCCGGCTCCAGCCGACGCCGCCGCGCGGCCAGGAAGAGGCCGGCGATCAGCACCCCGAACGGGACCGGTCCGAAGACCGCGAATTGCGCCGCCAGGAATTTCCCGAGCTCATCCGGATTGAACAGACTGCCCGCGCGCCAGTACGGGTCGGCGGCGGTGTGGTGGACAGCGGCGAATGCGTGCGTGGCGTTCCAGACGAGATTGGGCCCGAGCACCACCAGGAAGGCCAGGCCGGCCAGGGCGGCCGCCGCTGGCGTCCAGGCGCGGCGGGCGGAGGGCGACAGGGCCAGGTGCAGGCCGATGCCGACGAGAGCGTAACTCGCCGCATACTTCGACAGGAAGGCGAAGCCCAGGGCCGCGCCGAGCCCGGTGGCGAGCAGCAGCCTGCGTCGCGCCGTCGCCCCTTGCAGCCCCGCATAGGCCAGCAGGCTGAGCGCGATGAAGAACAGCAGAGGCGCGTCGGCGCCCACCACCATGGCCGAAAGCTGGATGCCGGGAGCCAGCGCATAGAGCGCCGCGGCCGCCAGGCCGACGCGGGAATTGTAGAGCCATTTGGCGAGAGCGTAGACCAGCAGGATGGCGCCCGCCTGGAACAGCACGGCGGGCAGCCGGACCCAGGGTTCGCTGTTCCCGCCCAGCGCCGTCGTCGCCGCGATCGCCCAGGCGATCAGCGGCGGTTTCGAGTCGTAGCCGAGGGCCAGTGTCCGCGACCAAAGCCAGTACCGGGCCTCGTGCGGATAGAGCTCCAGCGGTGTACGGAACAGCGCCACCAGCCGGGCGATCGTCAGGGCCGCGGTCAATAAATATGCAGCCCGTGCATCGGGGTCCAGGGTCGTTTGGTGCGGCGGTTCAGACATGATGTTGGGCTCGTGATCCGCGCGGACCCTATCCCTAGCACGGCGCCTGCAGAAAGGCGCCGGCGCCACACCATTTGGCTTTGTGACAGCGGGGGCGGGGTTGTAGCAAAACCGTCACCAACGGCCGTAAATTCCCGGCTATAGGGCTGAAGCAAGACGACGGAGCCGCCGGGGGCGGTGGCTCGGGGCTGTTCCAAGAGGGGATCTACATGCAATTGAAGCTGAACCGCGCTCTGTGCGCGACCACGGCGCTGGCCTCGGGCCTGCTGATGATGACCTCCGCGGTCTACGCGCAGGAAACCACATCGGCCGTGCACGGCACAGTCGTGGCCAACGGCAAGCCGGTCGCCGGCGCCTCGGTCGAGGTGGTGCACAAGCCCTCGGGTACGCGGTCGGTTACGTCGACGGAATCCGGCGGTGCGTTCTACGCCCGCGGCCTGCGGGTCGGCGGCCCCTACACGATCACCGTCAACGCCAGGGGCCTGCCGCCCAAGGTGCTGAACGACGTGTTTCTCGACGTCGGCAAGACCAGCGATGTCTCGCTCGACCTGACCGGCGCCAACGAGGTTGAAGAAGTCGTCGTCACCGCGGCCGGCAACAAGGACACCGACCAGGGCCCCAAGACGGTCCTGACGCGCCAGGCGATCCAAGAGGTCGTCAGCGTCACGCGTGACCCGCGCGATCTTGCGCGGCGCGACCTCCTGGTGGCGCAGGACACCAACTCCGGCGCGCGGATCGGCGTGAACGGCGGCGGCGTGTCAATCGCCGGCTCGAACCCCCGCTATAACCGGATCGCCGTTGACGGCGTGTCCGCCCAGGACCAGTTCGGCCTGAACCAGGGCGGCCTGACCACCGCCCGCGGCCCGGTCAACCTCGACGCCATCGAGCAGTTCGCGGTCGCCGCTGTGCCCACCGACGTCGAGAACGGCGACTTTGTCGGCGGCGCGCTGAACATGGTGCTGCGCTCCGGCACCAACAGCTTCCATGGCGCAATCTTCGACAACTATCTCAACGACGGCCTGGTCGGCACCAAGACCGAGACCGTGAAGATCCCGTCGAACGTCCACCAGAAGAACTACGGGGCGTTCGTCTCCGGTCCGATCTGGAAGGACCGGCTTTTCTTCGCCCTGTCCTATGAGAATTACGAGACGGTCGACGTGACGCCGTTCGGCGTCCCCGGCTCCGGCGCGGCCAACATCTTCATCCAGAACGGGAACCAGGGGCTGGTCGATGGGGTCAACGCCGCCTACGGGACCTATGCCAGCAAGTTCACTCCGGGCGGCATCTCGCCGACCACGCCGCAACTCGATCGAAAGTACTCGGCGAAGATCGACTGGAACATCATGGACGGTCAGCGCGCCAGCCTGACCTACCGCTATGCCGAATCCTCCAACGTCCTTCACCCGAACCTGGGTTCGACGATCCTGCAGCTCGATTCGCAGAACTACACCAAGTTCGACTCCGACAAGGCGCTGACCTTCGAACTGCACTCCAACTGGACCGACCAGTTCACGACCTTCCTGAAGATCACCAAGCGCCAGTTCCAGGACTCGCAGACCCCGCCCAGCGGCCAGAACTATGCCGATGTCCGCGTCTGCTCGGCGCCCTCGTCGGACGCGACGGCGACCTCCTGCCAGAACGGCTTCGACCAGGTGTACTTCGGGCCCGACCAGTTCCGCCACGCCAACTCGCTGGGCGAGAAGGAGATGCGCTACCAGTTCACCGGCGAATACTCGCTGACCGACAACGTGATCAAGTTCGGTGGCCAGGCGCGCCAGGCGCAGCCGCTCGACCTATTCGTGAACCAGTCGCACGGCATCTACTACTTCGATTCCCTGGCCGACTTCCAGGCCGGCAAGGCGAACGAACTGCAGTACCAGAACTCGGTCACCGGCAACCCGAAAGACGCCCAGTTCAGCACCACCTACTGGACCTATTCGGCCTTCGCCGAAGACACCTACAACTTCTCCGACACGGTGAAGGGGACGGCCGGCATCCGCGTCGACACCTACAAGGAGCCTGACCGGCCCACCCTCAATCCCAACTTCACGGCCCGCAACGGCTTCAACAACCAGAAGACCATAGACGGCCAGACGGTGGTAATGCCGCGCTTCTCCATCGAGTGGAAGCCGAGGCCGACCCTGAAGCTCAATGCCGGCGCCGGCCTGTTTTCCGGCGGCACGCCCGACGTCCTGACCGGCGCCCCCTTCTACAACACCGGCATCAAGACGACGTCGATCGACATCCGCCGTGTGGTCGGCGGCGCGACCCAGTTCACCGATGCCGCCGCAGTTCCCGGCGCGGTCACAGGCTTCAACGACGCCATCGGCGCGGCCGCCCTCAACGGCCTAAACACCGACCCAAGTTTCGGCTTCAAAATTCCCGCCGTCATCCAGTCGTATCAGCAGGGCACCCTGACCGGCACGCCGGCGATCTCCCCCGTCGGCGCGGTGATCGCGCTCGCGCCCAACTTCAAGATGCCGGCGCAGTGGAAGATGTTCGGCTCAGCGCAATGGGATGTCTGGGACGGTTGGCGTCTGCAGGGCGACCTGGTGATCACCGAGGTGCAGCACGACCTGACCTTCTACGATGCCCGTGCCCAGCAGCTGACGATCAACGGCCAGACGCAGGTGCTACCGGATGGCCGGATCCGCTACGATGGCCTGACCAACGGCGTCATCGCGGGCAAGACGTCCAGCAACCTCGGCGGCAACAATGACCTGATCATCGCCGACTCCAGCAAGGGCCACTCCTACACGGCCGCGATCCAGGCCTCGAAGTCCTGGGACTGGGGCGGCGACGTCGCGTTCGGCTATGCGCGCAGCAACCTGCGTGACCTTTCGCCGGGCTTGTTCTTCGGCACCACGGCCGGTTCGTTCTATGGCAGCTCGCCGGCCCTTGGCGACCCGAACCGCGACTACCTCGGCCGCTCGGTCTACGAGATCAAGAACCGCGAGAAGGCCGAGTTCGGCTATCACCACAGCTTCTTCGGCGACAACGAGACCCGGGTCAGCCTGTTCGTTGAGCGGCAGGACGGCCGTCCCTTCGGCTTCTCGATGAGCGACCTGACCACCGGCCGCGGGCCGGTGTTCGGGGTCACCAAGACCGCCCAAGCGCTCTATGTTCCGGACCTGAGCAATGTGGTCGGGCTGAAGGCGGGGCTGGTCTATTTCGCCACCGCGGCGGACCTGGCCAACTTCCAGCGCTACGCGACCAACTTCAAGCTGCCGAACGGTCAGCTGATGAGCAAGTTCGACCACACCAACGCCGCCATCAACCGGGTGGACATGTCGGTCAGCCAGCAGCTTCCGACCTTCATCCCGGGCCACAAGATCCGCATTCAGGCGGACATCCGCAACGTGCTCAACCTGCTCAACCACAACTGGGGCCGGGTGGATGAGTATGTGGACGCCGCGGGCACGTCGACCATCAACCTAGCCCGGGTGCAGTGTGCGGACGCCGCCGGCAACGCCCAAAGCGCCGCCAGCGCGGTCTGCACCAACTATCGCTACTCCAACGTCCCGACCCAGGTGCCGAAGCAGACCAACCAGTTCCTGTCGCTCTGGTACGCGCAGATCAGCCTGCGCTACGAGTTCTAGGACCAGCATCGATCTCGATCAGGGGCGGTCCGGCGACGGGCCGCCCTTTTTCGTGTCTGCTTAGACGCGCCCTTGGCTTGACGGGGCGGGCCGCGCACCCCAACTGGCGCGGCTTGCTGATTTCGAGAGCTGAATGACCGTGACCGTTCCCGCCGAGTGGGCGCCCCACAAGGCCATGTGGCTGGGTTTCCCCAGCCATGCGGAGCTGTGGGAGGACGACCTGCCGGTCGCCCAGGCCGAGGTGGCGGCGCTGGCCCGCGCCCTGGCCGGGCCGGGCGGGGAGCGGGTGCGGTTGATGACCGGGCATCCTGATGGCGAGACGGCCGCGCGGCACATGCTCGGCGACGTGGCCGGGATCGAGATCGTGCCCGGCGCCTTTGGCGACATCTGGCTGCGCGACACCGGGCCGATCTTCGCGGCGGACGGTCGCGCGCACGCCTTTGGCTTCAACGGCTGGGGCGGCAAGTACGCGCTGGCGCATGACGACGAGGTGGCGGCCCAGATCGCGGTGGCGTCTGGCGCGGCCCTGGTCGAGCACGGCTTCATCCTGGAGGGCGGCGCGGTCGACCACGACGGCGAGGGCACGGTGCTGACCACCGGCCAGTGCGTGCTCAATCCCAACCGCAACGCCGGCTGGACCGAGGCCCTGGCTGAGGCGCTGGGCGCGAAGAAGGTGCTGTGGCTGGGCGAGGGCCTGGCGCGGGACCACACCGACGGCCACGTCGACAACCTGGCGCGGTTCGTGGCGCCCGGCGTTGTCGCCTGCCCGGTGGCCTGGGGCCGCGGCGATCCGAACGCCCAGGCCTACGACGACGCGGCGCGGCGGCTGAGCGCGATGAGCGACGCGGCGGGGCGCAGGCTGACCGTGGCGCGGATCCCCTCGCCAGGCTGGATCGCCAGCCATGAGGGCAGCGGGCCGGCCCCGGCCAGCCACATGAATTTCCTGATCGCCAACACCGCGGTGATCGTGCCCATCTATGAGGAGCGGCCGGGCGCCCTGGCGGTCCAGGCGCTGGAATATCTGTTCCCCGACCGCGAGGTGATCGGGCTGCCGTCGCGGGCGATCCTGACCGGCGGCGGCTCGTTCCACTGCATCACCCAGCAGGAGCCGGCCTGATGGCGCGCCAAAATCCCCGAACGATCAAGGTCGCCGCGATCCAGACCTCCTACGGGATGGACCTGCAGGCCAATATCAAGAAGACCGCCGCGTTCATCCGCGAGGCGGCGGCGGGCGGCGCGCAGGTGGTGCTGCCGTCGGAGCTGTTTCAGGGCCCCTATTTCTGCGTGGCGCAGCAGGAGCGCTGGTTCGCCGAGGCCCATCCGTGGCGGGAGCATCCGTGTGTGACGGCTCTGGCGCCGCTGGCCCAGGAGCTGGGCGTGGTGCTGCCGATCTCGATCTTCGAGCGCGAGGGGCCGCACTATTTCAACTCGCTGGTGATGATCGACGCCGACGGGTCCCTGCTGGGCGTCTACCGCAAGAGCCATATCCCCGACGGGCCGGGCTATATGGAGAAGTACTACTTCCGCCCCGGCGACACCGGCTTCCAGGTCTGGGACACCAAGGCGGGCAAGCTGGGCGTCGGCATCTGTTGGGACCAGTGGTATCCGGAGGCGGCGCGGGCCATGGCGCTGATGGGCGCCGAGGTGCTGCTCTATCCCACCGCCATCGGCTCAGAGCCGCACGACGACAGCCTCGACACCGCCGCACCGTGGCGCCGCGCGATGCAGGGCCACGCGGTGTCCAATGTGATCCCGGTGGTGGGCGCCAATCGGATCGGTTTCGAGCCGTGGGAGGGCTATCCCAACGGCGGCCAGGCTTTCTATGGCTCCAGCTTCATCGCCGACCATCGGGGGGACCTGGTCGCGGATTTCGGGCGGCAGGACGAGGGCGTGCTGGCCGCTGAGTTCGACCTCGACTTCCTGGCCACCCACCGCGCCGCCTGGGGCTTCTTCCGCGACCGCAGGCCGGACCTTTATGGGGCGCTGACCAAGGGGCGACCCCAATGAGGCAAGGGTGTTGATCGAGACCGAACGCCTGATCCTGCGCCGCTGGCGCGAGAGCGACCGTGAGCCCTACGTGGCGATGATGTTGGACACCGACATCAGCGAGTGGCTGGGCGGACCGTTCAGCCGCAAAGACGCGCTGGGGCGGATCGAGAAGAACGAGGCCGCGCTCGCCCAGCATGGCTATGGTCGCATGGCCATGGAGCGGCGCAGCGACGGAACGTTCCTCGGCTACTGCGGCCTCATGCCGACGGGAGATCACCCGCCCGTACCCACAGGGTTCGAAGTGGGTTGGAGCCTTGCGAAGCCCGCCTGGGGGGGCGGCTACGCCACTGAGGCCGCGAATGCGGTCTTCGCCGACGGCTTCTCGCGCCTGGACCTGCCGGAAATCCTGGCCTTCACCGGCGCGACCAACTTTCGCTCCCAGGCCGTGATGAAGCGGCTCAGCATGACGCGAACGCCCGCGCTCGATTTCGACCACCCGCAGCTTGCCGACGACCACCCGCTGAAGCGGCACATCGTCTTCGTGGCGTCTCGGCTCTAGGGCACGGGGCAGGCCTTGGGCGCGGGCGCTTTGGCGAGTTCGGCCTTGGCCGCCGCCAGATCGGCCAGGAACTTCGGGTCGGCGTGCAGGCGCGCGACCATGGCCGCGCCCAGGTCGCGGCCAGCCTGGACGTCGCTGGCGAAGTGGACGCCGCAGATCACCCGGCTTTGGCCGATCTCGCGGCCGGCGACGATCATGGCGCTGGCCTTGTCCGGGACGGCCTCGGCGAGGATCAGGCCCCAGGCCCAGCCGGTGATCGCGTGGCCGGAAGGGTAGGACGGGTTGGTCCTCAGCCAGTCCTCGCGCGGGACGCAGACCGGCTTGGTGTCGCCGATCAGCGGGCGGGTGCGGTTGTAGATCCGCTTGGCCGGGCCGCTGACGCCGCGGGCGTCGAGTTCGACCCGGTGCAGCAGCTCCTGGGTCCTGGGGGTTGCGGCGTTGGAGATGTCGCGGCCGAGGGCGCAGGCGAAGCGCTTCTGAGCCCCGCCGCTCCACAGGTCGTTGTCGCGCTGCGCCGCGGCCCAGCGGGGCGTGCCGGCCAGGGCGCGGTTGTCGTCGTAGATCGCCCGGTCGGCCTTGCCGGAGGGGCTGTCCACGGCGGGCGGCGGGGGCAGGATCGCCCTGCCGTCGATGGCGTCGGCGGCCAGGTAGCCCTTCAGCCTGGTCGGCACGGGCTGAGCCATGGACGGGTCGGCTTCGGGGTTTGGCCCCGCGCCTGCAGGAATTGGCGCGGCCCCCAGGAGCAGGACGGCCGCGGCGGTCGCGAGCAGGGTACGGATCAGACGAACTCCATCAGCGCAGCACCGTCAGGCCTGTTGGGCAACCTTGGCCAGGATTGAAGCCCCTCGCCACGGTCGAGGCAACCCAGCGGCGGTATTTGCCCGGCCCGGCCTGATCGGCTAGAAGCGGCGACCTCTCGCGTGGCGGCGTTCCGGCCTTGCGCGATCTCCTCGTTCTTCGAAGGCTGCCATGTCGACCACCGCCCCGCCCAACGCCCAGATCACCGGCAACGTCCTGTTCTACTCGCAACCCGAGCCGCTCTCGCCGGAGACGCACGGCAAGATGGGCGTGAAGTCGATGAACGGCCCGTTCGGTTTCGCTAAGGCCGGCCACGCCGTGCCGCTGACCGTGGGCGAATTCCCGCTGGCGGCGCTGACCGGCCCGATCATCTTCGTGGGCGAGGAGAAGCTGCCGATCGCGGTGATGGGTCTGAACGCCGGCGAGAACATGTTCGTCCGCGACGACGGCCTGTTCGAGGCGGCCACCTACATCCCGGCCTATATTCGCCGCTATCCGTTCGTGTTCGCCAACGACGACAACGCCAAGCAGATGGTGCTGTGCGTCGACCGGGCCGCCGAGTTCGTGGTCGACAAGGGCTTTGACCAGCCGTTCTTTGTCGATGGCGAGCCCAGCGACTACACCAAGAACTGCATCGAGTTCTGCAACAACTTCGAGATCGAGCGGCAGCGCACGATGAGCTTCATCGCCCTGCTCAACGACCTGGATCTGTTCGAGACCAAGACCGCGACCTTCACGCCGAACAATCCCGACGGCACGGCCGGCGAGCCGCAGAAGATCGCGGAGTATTTCGGCGTCTCGGAAGAGAAGCTGAACAAGCTGCCGACCGACAAGTACATCGAGATCCGCGACAACGGCGCGCTGGCCCAGATTCACGCCCACCTGCTGTCGCTGGCCGGCTGGGACCGGCTGATCGCCATGGCCCTGGCCCGCCAGGTTCCCGGCCCGGTGGTCGCGAACGCGTAGGAGCATCTTTGCTTGGTCGCTCTTCCTGATCGCCTGACGCGAAAACGTCAGGCGGGAAACGCTCTTAACGCGCGAACACCCCGCGCGTCAGGCACGAGAAGACCAGGCGGCCGGCTTCGTCGAGGAGGTCGTGCTGGCAGATGACGATGCCCTTGCCGTCGCCGACCGGGTCCTTGGCCATGACGGTCATGCGCCCGCGCAGCAGCTCGCCGGGCGGCGGATTGCGCATCCAGCGAAGGGCATCGACGCCGAGACGCTTGGTCTGTGGCCAGTCGGTGTGGGCGATGGCGTCGAGCTTGGCCCAGATCGCATAGACCATGGCGTCGGGCGCCCCGCGGTCGGCTGTCCAGCCCGGCGTGAAGGCGATGATGAAGTCTTCCAGAGCCTGGGGCTCCACGGCCGCCGCGCCCAAGGACACCACCTGGCCGAGCTGGATCTCATCGAAGGACGCTGGCACGGCGGGGCAATTCCTCGGGCTGTTTCGCCGATGATGGCCGTGCGCCGCGGGCGAAGTCGAGCCTCGCTTTGCGCCTGCTGACCAGCGGCGCCATATAGCCGCCGTAACGAGCCGGCCAGGTGGCGCGAATAGCCCCCGTTGGCCACGGGGCGGAAGAGACAATGATGCGGTTCCTGACAGCCCTGTTCGTGGCCCCAATCCTGGCGATGGCGCTGCCGGCGATGGCCCAACCTGCCAAGCACGTGCAGGCCGAATTGGTGGCCGAGGCTCAGGGGATCGCGCCCGGCCAGACGATCCACGTCGCGCTTCGCCAGCAGATCGAAAAGGGCTGGCACACCTATTGGCGCAATTCTGGCGACAGCGGCGAGGCGACGCGGATCGCCTGGACCCTGCCGGCCGGCTGGCAGGCGGGCGAGTTCACCTGGCCGGCGCCGCGCAAGCTGCCGGTCGGGCCGCTGATGAACTACGGCTACGAGGGCGAGGTGCTGTTGCCGGTGGCGATCACCGCGCCGGCGAGCGCCAGGCCCGGCGATAAGGCGATGCTCAGCGCCAAGGCGCAGTTCCTGGTCTGCGCCGAGATCTGCGTGCCGGAGGACGCGACCCTCAGCCTGACCCTGCCGGTGACGGCGGGGCCGGCCCAGGCCGATCCCAAATGGGGGCCGGCGATCGCGCAGACCCTGGCCCAGGCGCCCAAGCCCGCCGGCCTGGCCGCCGTCTTCCAGCCGCGTGGGACCAATTTGGCCCTGGCGGTGACCGGGGCGGCGATCAGGGCCGCCGACAAATCCGGAGCCTACTTCTATCCGTTCGATGCGACGGTGATCGACCATGCCAAGCCGCAGGTCATCGAGCAGGGCCCCGAAGGCCTGACGCTGACGCTGACCTCCGGCTACGCCTTCCAAGGCGGCAAGGCGCCGGGCGCCATGGCCGGGGTGCTCTCGGTGGGCGGCAAGAGCTATGAGATTTCCGCTACACCCGGCGAGGCGCCGGCCGGCGCCTCGGGCCTCGGCCCGCCGATGGCCAAGGGCGCGGGCGGGGCGAGCCTTGGGCTGGCGACGGCGGTGGTGTTCGCCCTGATCGGCGGGCTGATCCTCAACCTGATGCCCTGCGTCTTCCCGATCCTGGCGATGAAGGCCGCTTCCCTGGCCGGCCATGGCGGCGAGAGCGCGGCGGCGCGGCGGCAGGGCCTGGCGTTCGGCTTGGGCGCGGTGCTGACTTTCCTGGCGCTGGCGGGCCTGTTGATCGGGCTGAAGGCCGCGGGCTCGGCGATCGGCTGGGGCTTCCAGCTGCAGTCGCCGCCGGTGGTGGCGGTCCTGGCGCTGCTGATGCTGGCCGTGGCGCTGAACCTTTCGGGTCTGTTCGAGGTCGGGGCGTCGCTGCAGGGCGCGGGCTCCGGACTGGCGAGCCGCGGCGGCCTGGCGGGGGCCTTCTTCACCGGCGCCCTTGCGGTGGTGGTGGCCGCCCCCTGCACGGCGCCCTTCATGGGCCCGGCGCTGGGCTGGGCGCTGACCCAGACGCCCGCCGCGGCGCTGGCGGTGTTCCTGGCGCTGGGGATCGGCTTCGCCGCGCCCTTCGTGCTGGTGGCCTATGCGCCCGGCCTGCTGTCGCGCTTGCCGAGACCCGGGGCGTGGATGGAGACCTTCCGCAAGGCGCTGGCCTTCCCGATGTACGGCGCGGCGGCCTGGCTGGCCTGGGTGCTGGCCCAGCAGGCCGGGGCGGAGGACCTCGCCAAGCTGTTCGGCGCAGCGGTGCTGGTGGGTATGGCCGGCTGGCTGTTCGGCATGGCGCAGAGGCGCGCGGCTGAGGGCGGTAGGCCGTTCGCGCTGGACCTCGGCGCGGGCTTGTTGGCCGCCCTGGCGCTGGCCGCGGTGGTCTGGCCGCAGGACGCGGCCGCCGAGCTGACCTCGGAACCCTATAGCCCGGCGCGGCTGGCGGAGCTGCGCAGCGAAGGCCGGCCGGTGTTCGTCAACTACACCGCGGCCTGGTGCGTCTCCTGTCAGGTGAACGACAAGGTCGCGATCTCGACCAGCGAGGTCCGCAGCGCCTTCGCCCGCCACAAGGTCGCCTACCTGAAGGCCGACTGGACCAAGCGCGACGCGACCATCGCCGCCGAGCTGGCCAGCCATGGCCGGGCGGGGGTGCCGCTCTATCTGCTCTATGGAACCGGCGGTGGAGAGGCCGCTATCCTGCCCTCGATCCTCACGTCGGGCATCGTGGTCAAGGCGGTTGAGGCCGCCGACAAACCCTAAAGGAGCCCATGCCGCTCGATCGCCGCACCCTTTTGATCGTCGCCGCCGTCATCAGCGTGGCGACCGCTGCGCAGGCCATGCCGCAGATCGGCGCGCCGGCGCCGGACTTTCAGGCGACGGACGCGGACGGCCATGCCCGCGCGCTGAAGGATTTCGCGGGCAAGACCGTGGTTCTGGAGTGGGTCAGCAGCGACTGCCCCTACACGGCCAAGCACTACGATTCCGGCACGATGCAGCGGCTGCAGAAGGCCGCCCGCCGGCAGGGCGTGGTCTGGCTGACGCTGTCCTCGGCGACGGCCGGCCGGGCGGACTATTTCACACCGCGGGCGGCCAAGGCCTGGGAGGCCAAGGTCCACGGCGCGCCCACGGCCGTGCTGCTGGACGGCGACGGCAAGATCGGCCGCGCCTATGGGGCCAAGGTGACGCCGCACATGTTCGTCATCAGTGGAGCCGGACGGCTGGTCTACATGGGCGGCATCGACGACCGGCCCTATGCCGATCCGTCGAGCCTGACGGGGGCCAAGCCCTATGTCGCCCTGGCGCTGGCCGACCTGAAGGCTGGACGGCCGGTGGCCATCCCGGTCACCGCGCCCTATGGCTGCAGCATCCGCTACGGCTCGGCGGGTGGTTTCCAATAGAGGGGCGGTGGATTGGCGGACCTGACGACGGCCTGGAAGGCTCTAGAAGCCGCCGCTGAGGGCGCGCGAGGACGCCGCATCGTAGACCTGTTCGCGGCCGAGCCGGACCGGCTGGCGCGGACCGGTGTGACGGCCGCGGGCCTGGAGCTCGACCTGTCCAAGCAGCCGTGGTCGCTGGCCGACCTCGACGTGGCTCTGGCGCTGGCCAAGGCCGGCGAGGTTGAGGCCGCGCGGGACCGGCTGTTCGGCGGCGAGACGATGAACGCCTCGGAGGGCCGCGCGGCCCTGCACATGGCGCTGCGCGCGCCGAAGGGGGCGGGCTTCCGGGCGCAGGGCGAGCCGGTCTCCGCCGAGGTCGATGCGACCCGGGCGCGGATGGCGGCGTTCGCCGAGGCTATCCGGTCGGGCGCTCGCAAGGGAGCGACCGGCAAGCCGTTCCGCAAGATCGTGCACATCGGCATCGGCGGCTCGGACTTCGGGCCACGGCTGGTGTGGGATGCGCTGCGGCCGCTCGGCGCGGCAATCGAGGTGCGGTTCGCCGCCAACGTCGACCCCGCGGAGCTGGCGTTCGCGCTGGAGGGCCTGGATCCGGCCGAGACCCTGGTGATCGTGGTCTCGAAGACCTTCACCACCCAGGAGACCATGACCAACGCCACGGCGGCGCGCGACTGGCTGCGCGGGGCGTTGGGCGACGGCGCGGGCGCGCACCTGGTGGCGGTGTCGACGGCGCTCAAGGAGACGGCGGCGTTCGGGGTTCCGGACGACCAGGTGTTCGGGTTCCGCGACTGGGTCGGCGGGCGCTATTCGGTGTGGTCGGCGGTGGGGCTGTCCTGCGTGATCGGCCTGGGCCCGGAGGTGTTCGAGGCCCTGCTGGCCGGCGCGGCGGCGATGGACGACCACTTCCGCGCGGCGCCGCTGGCGGCCAATGGGCCGGTGCTGTTGGCGCTGGCGCACATCTTCAACCGCAACGGCCTCGGGCGGCCAGTGCGCGCCGTGGTGCCCTATGCCCAGCGGCTGCACCTGCTCTCCAACTTCCTGCAGCAACTGGAGATGGAATCGAACGGCAAGCGGGTGACGGCGACCGGGCGGCCCGTGGCCCACGCCACGGCCGCGGCGGTGTTCGGCGACGCCGGGACCAATGTGCAGCACGCCTTCTTCCAGCTGATGCACCAGGGAACCGACGTGATTCCCACCGACATCATCGCGGTGAAGGAGGCGTCAGAAGGCGACCCGGCGGCGCAGACTATCCTGTTGGCCAACGCCATCGCCCAGGCCGAGGCTCTGATGGTCGGGCGCAGCGAGGCCGATGTGCGCGCCGAGCTGATCGCCAAGGGCGTGGCGGTAGCGGAGATCGCGACACTGGCGCCGCAGCGGACCTTCCCGGGCGACCGGCCCACCGCCTTCATCCTGATGGATCGGCTAAGCCCGGAGCGGCTGGGCGCCCTGCTGGCGCTCTATGAGCACAAGACCTTCGTCGAGGGCGTGCTCTGGCAGATCAACAGCTTTGACCAGTGGGGCGTGGAGCTGGGCAAGAGCCTGGCGACCAAGGTGCTGGGGGAGCTGAAGGGCGGGGCGCGGGGCGCGCATGACCCGTCCACCACGGCGTTGATCAGCAAGCTGGGCAAGGCGGAATGAGCGTCCTGGTCACCGGCGGCACCAAGGGCATAGGCCTGGCTATCGCCAGGCGCCTGGCGCCGATCTATGGGCGGGTGGTGCTGGCCTATCACAGCGACGATGCGGCGGCGGAGGCCGCGGTGGCCGATGTCCGCGCGGCCGGCGGCGAGGCCGTGGCGGTCAAGGCCGACGTCGGCACGATCGACGGCTGCACGGGCCTGATGGCCGAAATCGAGAGCCAGGGCCATGGCCTGACCCACATCGTCCATTCCGCGGCGATGATCTATCCGACCACCCTGCTGGGCGCGGACCTGGCGAGGTTCACGCGCGCGGTCGAGACCAACGGCCTGTCGCTGCTCTACCTCGTCCATGCTGTGCAAGGCTTGCTCGGGCGGGGCTCGAGCGTGGTGTTCATCACCAGCATGGGCGCGCGGATCCCATCGGCCAACTATGGGGCGCTGGGGGTCGGCAAGGCGCTGGCTGAGGCCATCGTCCGCTACCTAGTGGCCGAGCTGGCGCCGAGGGGCGTGCGGATCAACGGCGTGGCGCCGGGTTTGGTGCACACCAGCTCGGTGGCCTCGATGGTCGGTGGGGAAGAGGCCGCCCAAGCGGTGGTCGACCGCGCCGCCCGCTCCAACCCGTCAGGCCGCGCCAGCCGCGACGCCGACTATGCCTCGCTGGTGGAATATCTGCTCAGCGCCGACGCCGAGTTCGTCCAGGGCCAGGTGATCGCAGCGACCGGCGGGACGGGCGTGATCGGCTAGTCTGACTGGATTTGTTCATGATCTGCCGCTATATCCCCGCCCCATGAGCGGTTTTTCGCATCATCACGGCCACCACCACCATCCGACCCTCGCGGGATCGGCTTGGGATCGCTTGGCCTAAAGCGACCCTCTCCGAGCCCCGCATCCGCGGACGGGGCTTGCACTTGTTTCAGCTCCGCCCGTCGCCTCCCTTCTCCAAGGACACGACGATGAGCGACCTTCCTTCCTTGAGCGCCGACGCTGCAACGGCTAAGCGCGAGGCCATGACCGCCGACGCCCCCCGACCCGAAGCCCGCAGTCCGCGCGGCTTCGTCGACCGCCGTGCCCGCGACCTAGCCGCCGAGCGGAAAATCCTGGCGGCGGTGAGTGAAGTCTATGAGCGTTACGGGTTCGAAGCCCTGGACACCGGGGCGTTCGAATATGCCGACGCGCTGGGCAAGTTCCTGCCCGACGCCGACCGGCCGAACGAGGGCGTGTTCGCGCTGCAGGACGACGATGAGCAGTGGATGGCGCTGCGCTACGACCTTACGGCGCCGCTGGCGCGGTTCGCGGCGCAGAACTGGGAGACCCTGCCGAAGCCTTTCCGCCGCTACGCCTTCGGGCCGGTGTGGCGCAACGAGAAGCCGGGACCGGGGCGCTATCGCGAGTTCGTGCAGTGCGACGCCGACACGGTGGGCTCGGCGCGGCCGGAAGCCGACGCCGAGATCATCGCCATGGCGGTGGCGGGGCTGGAGGCGGCGGGGCTGCCGGCCGGCTCGGCGGTGGTGAAGATCAACAATCGCAAACTTCTGAACGGCCTGATGACCGCGGCGGGCGTGGCCTCCGAGGGCCAGAAGCTCTCCGTGCTGCGCGCCGTGGACAAGCTCGACCGGCTGGGTCCGGACGGGGTGCGGCTGCTGCTGGGCGACGGCCGAAAGGACGAGTCCGGCGATTTCACCAAGGGGGCGGGTCTGACAGGCTCGGCGGCCGAGCGGGTGCTGGCGTTTACCGCGGCGGGCGGCGGCGGGCGCGGCGAGGTGCTGGCGCGGCTGGCCGACGTGATCGGCGGATCGGCGGAGGGCGACGAGGGCCTGGCCGAACTGGCGGCGATCGACGCGGCCCTGAACGGGCTGGGCGTCGGCGTCGAGCGCGCAGCGTTCGATCCGTCGGTGGTGCGCGGGCTGGAGTATTACACCGGCGCGGTGTTCGAGGCGGAGCTGCTTGTTCAGACCGCGGATGAAAAGGGCAACGCCGTCCGGTTCGGATCGATCGGCGGCGGCGGGCGCTATGACGACCTGGTGGCGCGGTTCACCGGGGAGCGGACGCCGGCGACCGGGTTCTCGTTCGGGGTCACGCGACTTGCGGCGGCGCTGAAGGCGGCGGGCCGCGACCTGGCGGCCGACGCGCGCGGACCGGTGGTGGTTCTGGTGCTGGATCAGGAGCGGATGGCCGACTACATGGCCGTGGCCGGAGACCTTCGCGCGGCCGGGATCGCCGCGGAGGTCTACCTCGGAACGTCCGGAATGCGGCCGCAGATGAAGTATGCGGATCGCCGGCTGTCGCCGGTGGCGGTGATCATCGGCGGCGACGAGTTCGCGGCTGGGACCGTGACGCTGAAGGACCTCGACCTGGGCCGGGAGCTGGCCTCGGGCGTCACCGACAACGCCGCCTGGCGGGCCGAGCGGCCAGGGCAGATGGTCGTGCCGCGTGGCGAGCTGGTGGCGGCGGTGCGCAAGATTGTCGAGGCCGACGACCCAGCGAGGACGGCGTGAGGGTCGAGCCTCCCGTTCCGGGCAAGGTGCTGGACGCGATCCGCGGCGCCCTGGCGGCGGCGGGCGCGGAGCCTGGCGACGCGCCGATCCTGCAGCCGCTGAACCTGCTGCTCGACCTGGCCGGCGAGGCGATGCGCGCGCGGCTGTTCGTGGTGCAGGCTGAGGGCGGCGAGGAATCCTGCCTGCGGCCCGACTTCACCGTGGCGGTGGCCCGCCAGCACATCGCGGGCGGGACCGAGGCCGGGCGCTACGCCTACGAGGGTCCGGCGTTCCGCTCCGCGCCGGACGGCGAGGCGCCCGAGGAATTCGTGCAGCTGGGCGTCGAACTGTTCTCGCCGGCCGGCGGCTCGGCTCTGGAAGCCGACGCCGAGGTGGCCGGTCTGGCCTGGCGCGCGGCCCTGGCCGGCGGGCGGGACGACCTGACGCTCTGGCTGGGCGATGTTGGCCTGTTTTCGGCGTTCATCGAATCCCTGACATTGCCGGACGCGCTGGCGGCGCGGCTGAAGCGGGTGGCCGGTCGGCCGCGGTTGCTGAACGCCGAACTAGCGCGGGCCGGCGAGGCGCAGGCGGCGAATTCGGGCGGACAACTGTCGGCGATGCTCTCCGGACTGACGCAATCGCAGGCGGCCGGTTTGCTGGAGGAAGTCTGGGCCCTGGCCGGTGTCGAGCCGGTGGGTGGGCGCGGACCGGCGGAGATCGCCGCGCGGCTGGTGCGCCGCGCCGAGGCGGCCTCCGCGCCGGCGCTGACCCAGGCCCAGGCGATCGCCATCCGCTCGTTCATGGCCATCTCGGCCGCCCCCGCCGAGGGGCTGAAACAGGTCAAGGCGCTGGCCGGCAAGGCCAAGGTGATCGAAGCGGCGCTCAGCGACTGGGACGCGCGGTTGCGGGCGCTGGGCGACGTGCTGCCGGGACGCATGCAATTCGCGCCCTCGCTGGGCCATGCCTTCGACTACTACGACGGCCTGACCTTCGAGGTGCGGAGCGACGCCCTGGGGCCGGAACGTCCGTTGGCGTCCGGTGGTCGCTATGATGGGCTCCTGGCGCGCTTGGGCGGCGCCAACGCACGGGCCGTGGGCTGTGTGGTACGGCCCTGGCGCGCCTTCGCGGGAGGCGAGGCATGAGCGGTGAACTGATCATCGCTGTCCCATCGAAGGGCCGGCTGAAGGAGCAGGTGGAGGAATGGCTCTCCGACTGCGGACTGGATCTGGCCGTGAGCGGTGGGGCGCGCGGCTATCTGGCGAGCCTGAAAGGCTTGCCGGGCGCGCAGGTGCGGCTGCTGTCGGCCTCCGACATCGCTGACGCCCTGGGGGCCGGCGAGGCGCACCTGGGGGTCACCGGCGAGGACCTGCTGCGCGAGCGCGGCGACCTGGAGAGCCGGGTGATGCTGCTGCGGCCGCTGGGCTTCGGCCGCGCCGACCTGGTGGTGGCGGCGCCCAAGAGCTGGCTCGACGTGGACACCATGGCCGACCTGGAAGAGGTGGCGCACGACTATCTGGCGCGCACCGGGCGGCGGATGCGGGTGGCGACCAAATATCTCACCCAGACCCGGACTTTCTTCGCCCGCCATGGGGTGGCCGACTACCGGATCACCGAGTCCGGCGGGGCGACCGAGGGAGCGCCGGCGGCCGGCGCGGCGGAGCTGGTGGTTGATATCACCACGACCGGGGCGACCTTGGCGGCCAACGGGCTGAAGGTGCTGAACGACGGGCTGATCCTGCGCAGCCAGGCGCACCTGGCGGCCAGCCTGAAGGCGGTCTGGTCGGCTGAGCAACTGGCGGTGGCCGAGCGGTTGCTGCGGATGGTCGAGGCGCGCGCCGCCGCCCTGACCAGCGCCACCCTGATCTGGCCGGCGTCCGGGGACGGGGCGGAAGCCGCGGTGGTCGACGCCTTGGTGAGCGCCGGCGCGGTGCGCCGTCCGAACGGCCTGCTGATCGAAACCGCCGGCGCGGCGGAGGCGGCCAGCGCCCTCACCGCAGCTGGTCTGGGCCCGGTGACAGTGGCTCAGCCGGACTTCGTGTTCGACGTCGACTGTGCGGTCATTACGGAGCTGAAAGATCGCGTTATTTGACGAAATCGTCAAAAGACGGCGTAAATTTCCGGCTGAGCGCTAAAAACTGATCAGGACATGCCCTCGACGAGGGCGCAGGGCGTTGACTCGGGCACAAAATTGCCATCACTTCCCCCTTGCGAGAGACACGAAGGCACAAGTCCTGAGGTCTCCGGCGTTTCGGGGAGGAAACGCCCGCTCATTCTAGAGCGAACTGCTCAAAATCCGGCCCGCTGCGATTATCCCCCGCAGCGGGCCAAATTTTTGCCTGCAGCTATTTTTGACTCCGTCGTCAAAATCTACCAGATACGCACCCGATCCACCGGGGCGACGTACATGGCGTCGCCGGCCTTGAGTCCGAAGGCGTCGTAGAAGGCGTCGATGTTGCGCATCGGCACGTCGACGCGCGCCTTCTCGGGCGAGTGCGGATCGGAGACCAGCTGGCGGCGCAGCGCATCCTCGCGGGTCTTGCCGCGCCACACCTGGGCCCAGCCGAGGAACACCCGCTGGTCGCCGGTCAGGCCGTCGATGATCGGCGCCGGCGCCCCGTGCAACGAGGCGTGGTAAGCGTCGAGCGCCAGCAGCAGGCCGCCGAGGTCCGCGATGTTCTCGCCCATGGTCAGGTCGCCGTTGATCTTGGCGCCGGGCAGCACCTCGAAGGCGCCGTACTGCTTGCCGAGCTTGGCAGCCTGGACTTCGAACTTCCTGGCGTCGCCCTCGGTCCACCAGTCGGTAAGCTTGCCGGTGGCGTCGTAGCGGCGGCCTGAGTCGTCGAAGCCGTGGGTCAGCTCGTGGCCGATAGTGCCGCCGATGCCGCCATAGTTCACCGCCATGTCGCCGTCCGGATCGAAGAACGGGGGCTGCAGGATCGCGGCCGGGAAGACGATCTCGTTGCCCAGCGGGTTGTAGTAGGCATTGATGGTCGGCGGCGTCATGCCCCACTCGGACCGGTCCACCGGTCCGCCCAGCCGGCCGAGGCGGAAATCCCAGTCGAAGACGACAGCCCGCTTCAGGTTGCCGTAGAGGTCGCCGTCCTTGACCGACAGGGTCGAGTAGTCGCGCCACTTGTCGGGATAGGCGATCTTCACGCTGACCGCGGCCAGCTTCTCCTGGGCCTTGGCCTTGGTGGCCGGGCTCATCCAGTCGAGCTTCTCGATGCGGCCCTTCATGGCGGTGCGGATGTCGCCCACCAGGCCCAGCATCTTGGCCTTCGACTCCGGCGGGAAGTAGGCCTGGACATAGATCTTGCCGAGCGCCTCGCCGATCTGGCCGTCGACCAGGATCACCCCGCGCTTCCAGCGCGGCGCCTCGGCCTTGGCGCCAGAGAGGGTGGCGCTGCGGAATTCCCAGTGGGCCTTGTCGAAAGCCTTGGACAGATAGGGGGCGGCCTGGTCGGAGAGGTTGAACGCCTGCCAGGCCTTCAGGGTCTCGATCGGGGTCTTGGCGTAGATCTCGGCGATCTTCGGGAAGGCGGGCTTTTCCTGCACCACCAAGTGGTCGACCTTCTCGAGGCCGGCGCCGGCCATGAAGGCGGTCCAGTCGAAGCCCGGCGCCAACTCGGCGACCTTGGCCGTGGCGAAGGGGTTGTACATGGCGTTGTCGTCGCGCTGGTCGGCCTTGGAGACCGAGACGCGGGCGATCTCGGTTTCGAGGTCGACGATCGCCTTGGCGCTGGCCGCCGGCTTGGGCCAGCCGGCCAGCGCCAGGATCTGGGCGACGTAGGCTTCGTACTTGGCCTTCTGCGGCGCGAACGAGGCTTCCAGATAGTAGTCGCGGTCTGGCAGGCCGAGGCCGGCCTGCCCCAGATAGACGGTGTAGTGGTCCGGGTCCTTGGCGTCCGGCTGCACCTGAGCGCCGAAGAACGAACCGCCGAACGCCTTCATTGAAGCGCCCATGGTGCGGGCGATATCGGCGCGGGTTTTCTCAGCCTTGATCGTGGCGAGATCGGCGGCCAGCGGTTTCTTGCCGAGCGCCTCGACGGCCGCTTCGTCCGTGAACGAACGATAGAGCGCACCCACCTGTCCGCGTTCACCGGTCGCGGCCTTGTCGGTGGCGGCCTGTTCGACGACGGCGCGCATGCGGTTCTGGGAGAGTTCGTTCAGCTTATCGAAGGCGCCGTAGCGCGAGCGGTCGGCGGGGATGTTGAGGGTCTTGAGATAGGTCCCGTTGGCGTAGTCGTAGAAGTCCTGGGCCGGCGCCACACGAGGATCGCGGCCGGCCAGGTCGAAGCCCCAGGTTCCCATGCGCGGCGCCTTGGCGAGTGCTGCGGCGCTCATGGCCGGGGCTTCCGCCGCCGCCGCGGGCTTGGGCTTCGGCTTGGCGGCGTGGTGCTTGGGGTGCGGCTTGGGCGGAGGCGCCTCGGTCTCGGCCGAGGCGGCGCCGGCGAGGATCATGGCGGCCGCCGCGGTTGAAGCCAGCAGAGGGGTGCTGAACCAGAGGGTCTTCATGAGTGAGAGGTCTCGAAGGTTGATGTGAGGCGATCATGCCCCGGACCTGGCGTCACAGCGCGTTACATTTTGGTCAGGACGACGAACGGCGGCGCCCGTGCGATCAGCGGGCCTTCGCCCCCATCCCGGCGGGCGGGCCCATGCCGGAACTAACGGTGAAGGTGACCTTCAGGTGGGCGCCGCTGGCGAAGGTGAGTGTCGCCGGCGCCTGGTCGCCGGGCTTCAGGGTCGACTTCAGGCCGATCAGCATGACGTGGTAGGCGCCGGGGCCGAACACCACCTGGCCGCCGGCCGGGACCGCGACCTTGTCCTCGCGTTCCATGGACATCACCCCGCCGGTCATCGACGACAAGTGCATCTCGACGCGTGAAGCGGCTGGGCTGGCGATGCTGACCAGGGCGTCGGCCGCCCTGCCGTGATTGGCCACCGTCATGTAGCCGACGCCGGTGGTGCCAGCGACGGCGGGCCGGCTCCAGGCGCCGGTCACCGTCAAGGCCGGGCGGGCCGCCGGGGCGGCGGGCGCGGCCATGACCGAGGCCGGGGCGACCAGCTGCACCAGCAAGGCGAACACGACGAACAGGGCGGCGATCGCCGTACTGTCTCCGCCGTCTCGCGCCGATCGCTTCATGGCGGGGGTGTTTATCGGCTTCCTGCGATTTCTCAAGCCGGCGGGCTGGGCCATAGTCGCGGTCAACCTGCTCGGAGAGCCCATGCCTGTCCACGTCCAGCCCGGCGCCTACAAGGACGTGGTGCTGTTCTTGGCGACCGCCGGCGTGGTGGCGCCGCTGTTCCGCCGCTGGAAGATTTCACCGATCCTTGGGTTCATCGCCGCAGGCGTCGCGCTGGGACCCTACGGCATGGGGGCGTTGGCGAAGACAGCGCCCTGGCTGGACGTGCTGACCATCGACAACCCCGACGAAGTCGGCCAGCTCGCCGAGTTCGGGGTGGTCTTCCTGCTGTTCATGATCGGGCTGGAGCTCTCCTGGGAACGCCTGCGGACCATGCGCCGCTACGTCTTCGGCCTGGGCGCGTTGCAGGTGGCGCTCAGCCTCTCGGCGACGGCGGGGGCGGCAATGGGGTTTGGCGAGCCGCCCGGAGCGGCCATCGCCATCGGGGCGGCGCTGGCGCTCTCCTCGACCGCTATTGTCATGCCCATTCTGGCCGAACAGAAGCGGCAGCATTCGCTGGCCGGCCGCTCGACCTTCTCGGTGCTGTTGTTCCAGGACCTGGCGGTGGCGCCGATCCTGGTGACCCTGACCCTGCTGGGTCGCCGCGGGATGAAGA
This sequence comes from Caulobacterales bacterium, assembly GCA_038213205.1. Lineage (GTDB taxonomy): Bacteria > Pseudomonadota > Alphaproteobacteria > Caulobacterales > Caulobacteraceae > Phenylobacterium. The sequence goes on along the minus strand of JBBQTP010000010.1, from coordinate 7,442 downwards.
GCTTCACCCCGGACCTCCTGCTGGCCTTCGCGCCGGCGGTGCTGGGGATCGTCCTACTGCTGGTGGTTGGCCGCCTGGTGCTGCGGCCAATGCTGCGCTCGGTGGCACGCGCCAAGAGTGAGGAGTTGTTCGTCGCCGCCTGCCTGCTGGTGGTCATCGGTTCGGGCCTGGTCAGTGCGCTCACCGGGCTTTCCATGGCGCTGGGGGCCTTCATCGCCGGGCTACTGCTGGCCGAGACCGAGTTCCGCCATGAGGTCGAGGCGACGGTCGAGCCGTTCAAGGGTCTGCTGCTCGGCCTGTTCTTCGTCTCAATCGGCATCGGGCTGAACGTGCCGCTGCTGATCGCGCGGCCGCTGGAGGTGGTGGGCGCGGCCGCCGGGCTGACGGCGGTCAACGGGGCGGTGGTGTTCGGGCTGGGCCGGCTGTTCCGGCTGCGCTGGCGAGCGGCCTTGGAAGCGGCGCTGCTGCTGGCGGGCGCCGGTGAGTTCGCCTTCGTGATCCTTGGCCAGGCCATGGACCAGAAGCTGGTCGATCACACGACCGGTCAGGCGCTGATCGTCGCGGCGACGCTTTCCATGGCGACCATCCCCCTGCTGGCGGCGATCGGCGCACGGATCGGCGGGCGCAAAGTTTCCCCGGCCGACGCGCTCGAGGCGCTGGGCGAGGCGCCGGGCACGCCGCGCGTGCTGATCGCCGGCTATGGGCGGGTCGGGCGGCTGGTGGGCGAGATGCTGCGACGCCACGACATCGCCTGGGTGGCCGTCGAGCAGGACGCCAGGCTCGTGGAGACCGGGCGCCGGGCCGGCGAGACCCTGTTCTACGGCGACGCGGCGCGACCGGATTTCCTGGCCCGTTGCGGGCTGGGCGAGGCGCCGGCCCTGGTGGTGACTATGGACGACCCGGACGGAGCCGAAGCCATCGTCACAGTGGCCCGCGCCCTGCGCCCCAACCTGACCATCGTCGCCCGGGCCCGGGACGCGCGCCACGCGCAGCGGCTCTACGACCTGGGCGCCACCGACGCGGTGCCGGAGACGGTGGAGGCGAGCCTGCAGCTCTCCGAGGCCCTGCTCGTGGAAATCGGGGTGCCGATGGGCCTGGTGATCGCCTCGATCCATGAGCGGCGCGACGAGTTCCGCAAGGCGCTGAACCGGCCAGACGCCCTGGGCGGGCGAACCCGCTCGCGACGAGCGAATCGGGCGCCCTGACCTGTGTCGGGAAGGCCACGAAAAATAGTCCGTAGTCCGCATCTGTGGTTGGAACCAAGCGATGACGTCTACGTTCAAGGGCTGCGCTGATCAGCGCTGGCTCATGGGGGAGTTGAATGTCTGATGGTCTGGCAGGCGAAATGCTGGACGCTCATCGTCGACGAGCGTCCGCTTCCTGTGGCCCTCTTGCCACTTTCCAAGTTATTCCAATGCCTTCCGTCGATCGCACCCATCCGGGCGGCGCCGCGTGAAGGTTGTTAGTAAGCATTGGACCGCAGGATGCGCGTTGGAACGCCGCGCCTGTCGTTCTTTCCGGAAATCTGATCTGAGACGTGCCGTTGTTACATCTATGTTAGTCGTATAGCGTCTGGGGTTAGGTTCGCTTGGTAGGTGAATTTGCAGTTCGAGTGTGGCTTCGGCGACACTTACGAAATCAGCCTACCTTGTTATAACAAAAGCTGGGTCAATCGGCCGCAGCGCTGAGGGCAATTAAGAGGGCTCTGAACTATGAAACTAAAACTCCTGGCCGGAGCCGCCATCGCCGCGGCGTTCGTGGCGTCCGCCGCCTCAGCGCAAGTTGGTTGGTATGGCGCGGTCGATCTCGGCTACCACTGGCCTGAAGGCATCAAGGGCGACTCGTCCAACTTGGCCGCCAACGGCATCAAGTATACGTGGCGCTTCAACCAGAAGGACGACTGGGCCGGGTTCGCCCGGCTTGGCTACCAGTTCACCGACCACTGGCGCGTCGAACTGGAAGCCGGCTATCGGCCGGGCGCCATCGACTCGGTTCGCGGCGGCACGACCCAAGCCATCGTCGGGCTCTGCACCCCTGGCGTGATCCGCACCGCGGCGGCTCCGACCTGCGGCCCGCCGGACGGCAAGATCGAGTCCTGGACGGTCATGGGCAACGCGATCTTTGACATCCTGCCGGATGCGACGCTCGATCCGTTCATTGGCGCCGGCGTTGGCGTCAATCACGTCTCGATGAACGTTGACGGCCAGTTCTCCAACGTGACCGGGGTCGTCACCCTGCCGGGCGGCGCTAACCCGCCGTTCCAGAACCTGCACATCGACGACAGCCAGACGGTCTTCGCCTGGCAAGTGCTGGGCGGCCTGACCTGGAAGGCCACCGATCGCCTGAAGGTCGATGCGACCTATCGCTTCCTGAGCGGTTCGGACGCGATGTTCAACTCGGTGGGCACCGCCGCGCTGCAGCCCGGGACGTTCTCGGGCAAGTACCGCGACCAATCTGTGACGCTGGGCCTGCGCTATTCCTTCGCAGCTCCGCCGCCGCCGCCTCCCCCGCCGCCGCCGCCTCCCCCGCCCCCGCCGCCGCCGCCTCCCCCGCCGCCGCCGCCTCCCCCGCCGCCTCCGCCGGCTTATGAGGCCAAGCAGTTCATCGTCTACTTCCCGTTCGATCAGTACATCCTGACGCCGGAAGCCCAGTCGGTGGTCCAGGAAGCGGCCAACTACGCTGCGGCTGGTCACGCCACCAAGGTAGTGGTCGTCGGTCACACCGACACCTCCGGCTCGACGGCCTACAACGTCCGCCTGTCGGAGCGCCGCGCCAAGGCCGTGGCTGACGCCCTGGTCGGGATGGGCGTCGCCCAGACCGCCCTGTCGGTCGACTGGAAGGGTGAAAGCGCCCCGGCAGTCGCCACCGGCGACGGCGTGAAGGAACCGCTGAACCGCCGCTCCACGATCGACATCAACTTCTGATCTCGATCACCGAGCGATCGGTTGAGTTAGCGAGAGCCCGGCCGAAAGGCCGGGCTCTTTGCGTTTCGGCTGTTCTACTCTTGGGGCGGGGAATCGCGCGGCGCCTTGCGTTTGACGCACGCATTTCCCATTAGTCCCAGCGAACGCGCGGAACAGACATGCCCTTCGATCACCTGGACGCGGTAAAATTCACGGACGAGCGGACGGCGGTGGCCGCCGCGCTCGCGGCCCGGCCGTTGAGCCCCGAGGATCGCGCCGCAACGCTCGAGGAGGCCATGGCCCTGGTGCGCGCGGCCCGCCGCGGCGCAAAGAGGCAGGGCGTGGTCGAGAGCTTCCTGCAGGAGTTCAGCCTGTCGACCCGCGAGGGCCTGGCGCTGATGTGCCTAGCCGAGGCGCTGCTGCGCACGCCCGACGAAGCGACCCGCGACCAGCTGATCGCCGAGAAGATCGCCTCGGCCGACTGGGCGAGCCACGCCGGCGCGTCCGACTCCCTGCTGGTCAACGCCTCGACCTGGAGCCTGATGCTCACCGGCAAGCTGATCGACCCGGACGAGGAAGCCGGCGCCGACCTGCCGGGCTTCATCCGCCGGCTGGCCGGGCGGCTGGGCGAGCCGGTGATCCGCCGCGCGGTCGGCGCGGCGGTGAAGATCATGGGCGAGCAGTTCGTGCTGGGCGCCACCATTGAAAAGGCCATCAAGCGCGCGGCCGCCGACGGCTTCGTTTGTTCCTTCGACATGCTGGGCGAGGGCGCCCGCACCGAGGCCGACGCCGACCGCTATGAGGCCGCCTACGCCGCGGCCCTGAAGGTGGTGGGCAAGCACGCGGAGAAGGCCGGCAGTCCTGGTGGCCCGGAGGCCGGGCACGGGGTTTCCGTGAAGCTCTCGGCGCTGTCGCCGCGCTATGAGGCGCGCCAGCCTGACCGGGTGTGGGGGGAGCTCTATCCGCGGATCAAGCGGCTGGCCGTGCTGGCCGCGGCGGCGGACATCAACCTGACGCTGGACGCCGAGGAGGCCGATCGCCTGGTGATCTCGCTGGAGATCCTCGAGAAGCTCGCTGGAGAGCCGGAGCTCGGCGACTGGAAGGGTCTCGGCCTCGCTGTGCAAGCCTACCAGAAGCGCGGCCCGCAGACGATCGAGGCGGTGGCGGGCATAGCGCGCGCTTCTGGCCGCCGCCTGATGGTGCGCCTGGTGAAGGGCGCCTATTGGGATAACGAGGTGAAGCGGGCGCAGGTGGCGGGCCTGCGCGGCTATCCGGTCTATACGACCAAGGCCGCGACGGACTTGTCCTACCTGGTCTGCGCCCGGACCCTGCTCGGCGCGGCGCCGGCGCTCTACGGCCAGTTCGCCACTCACAACGCCCATACGCTGGCGGCCGTCCGCGTGATGGCCAAGCAGGCTGGTCTGTCCCCGGAATATCAGCGGCTGCACGGCATGGGCGAGGCGCTCTACGCCGGCGCCCGCGAGCGCTATGGCGACTTCCCGCTACGGGTCTACGCCCCGGTTGGCAGCCATGAGGATCTGCTGCCCTATCTGGTGCGCCGCCTGCTGGAGAACGGCGCCAACACCTCGTTCGTCCACGCCCTGCTGGATGAGCGCACGCCGGTGGAAAAGGTGGTCACCGATCCGATTTCCACAGTCGAGGCGACGGGCGGCGCGCCGCACGCGCGCATCCCGCTGCCGGCCGACCTGTACGGTCCGAGCCGGCGCAATTCCGGCGGCATGGACCTCTCCATCGCCGAGGTTCGCACGACCCTTACGGCGGCCGTCGACGGCCTGGCGCAGCTCGATGCCGGACCAATCATCCGTGGAAAGACGATCAAGGGTTCGCCCGAGCCGACGGTGGCGCCTTCCGACCTGAAAAAAGTCATCGGCAAGACCTCGTCTGCAACGCCGCCGGACGTCGATGCGGCCTATGCCGCCGCCCGCTCGGCGCAGCCGGCCTGGGACGCGCTGGGCGGCGAGGGCCGCGCCCCAGTGCTGCGCGCCATGGCCGATGCGCTTGAGGCCGACCGCGAGCGGCTGATCGCCATCTGTACGCGCGAAGCCGGCAAGACGCTGGCGGACGGCGTGGCCGAGGTGCGCGAGGCCGCCGATTTCTGCCGCTATTACGCCAGTCTTGCCCAGCGGCAATTCGGCGCGGCCGAAATCCTGAAGGGGCCAGTCGGCGAGACCAACCACCTCTCGATGCACGGGCGCGGCGTGTTCGCCTGCATCAGCCCGTGGAACTTCCCGCTGGCGATCTTCACCGGCCAGATCGCCGCGGCGCTGGCCGCCGGCAATGCGGTGCTGGCCAAGCCCGCCGAGCAGACTCCGCTGATCGCCGCCGCCGCCGTGCGGTTGTTCCACGGCGCGGGTCTGGACCCCGACTTGCTGCACCTGCTGCCGGGCGATGGCGCGACCATCGGCCAGGCGCTGGTGGCGCATCCGGCCTGCGCGGGCGTGGCCTTCACCGGCGGCACCGACACGGCCTGGGCGATCAACCGCACCCTCGCGGCGCGCCAGGGCCCGATCGTGCCATTCATCGCCGAGACCGGCGGCCTGAACGCCATGTTCGTGGACACCACGGCGCTGCGCGAACAGGTGATCGACGATGTGATCGCCTCGGCCTTCGGCTCGGCCGGCCAGCGCTGCTCGGCGCTGCGTATGCTGTTCGCGCCGCACGACACCGCCGACGCCCTGATCGAAGGCCTGGCCGGGGCGATGGACGCCCTGGTGATCGGCGATCCGGCCGATCCGCGTACCGATATCGGCCCGGTGATCGACGAAGACGCCCGGGCCGCGCTCACCGCCCACCGGGAACGCCTGGGCCGCGAGGCTAAGGTCCTGCACGAGCTGGCGCCGGCCGACGGCGGGCATTTCTTCGGCCCGGTCCTGGCGGAGATCCCTTCGGCGGCCTTCCTGCAGAAGGAGGTCTTCGGCCCTATCCTGCATGTGGTCCGCTACGACCCGCATGACTTGGCATCGGCCGCCGGGCCCCTGGCGGCGGCGGGCTATGGGCTGACGCTCGGCGTCCACAGCCGTATCGAGGGCTTTGCCGCGGCGGTCCGCGTCGTGGTCCCGGCTGGCAACGCCTATGTGAACCGCTCGATGATCGGCGCGGTGGTCGGCGTCCAGCCGTTCGGCGGTGAGGGCCTGTCCGGCACCGGCCCCAAGGCCGGGGGGCCGCACGCCCTGCTGCGCTACGCCGTCGAGCGCGCGGTCAGCGTCAATATCGCGGCCCAGGGCGGTGACCCTGCCCTGCTGAACCTCAATCCCTAGAGCGCCGGCAGGGGATTCTCACAGTCTCGTGAGCGGGCGTGCGTCAACGTCTGCCAAGTCGTTGATCTGCTGAGGGGTGAGGTCCGAATTAACCTTTGGTTTACGAAAAAAGCTGGGCGCCGCGGGGCCGTCCTCATTGACGAGTCATTAGGACGGGTGCCCCATATGTAGGTTGTTGGGGCGTGTCGCCACACAACATGTAGGGGGCGGGACGGGCTTTTCGGTAAAGCTGGTCCCATAGGGGCATGGGTCAGGGACGATGAGCGAAGCGGCGAAAGTTGGGATTGCCGAGTCTATTGAACGGGTTGTCGAGGCCGCCTCGCGGCCGCAGCTCCAGCTGGTCAGGAAGGTCGAGGTCGACCGGTCCAGGGACGCCCTGCTGACCGATTTCGGCAAGACCACGCTCGAAGACCGCTACCTCCTGGCCGGCGAGAGCTACCAGGACATGTTCGCGCGAGTCGCCACGGCGTTCGCCGATGATGCCGACCATGCGCAACGGATTTACGACTACATCTCGCAGCTATGGTTCATGCCGTCGACGCCGGTGCTGTCGAACGGCGGGGCCGGGCGCGGCCTGCCGATCTCCTGCTTCCTCAACGCGGTGCCGGACAGCCTGGAAGGCATCCAGAGCGTCTGGAACGAGAACGTGGCGCTGGCCTCCAACGGCGGCGGCATCGGCACCTATTGGGGCGGTGTGCGCTCGATCGGTGAGAAGGTGAAGGGCGCCGGCCAGACCAGCGGCATCATCCCGTTCATCCGCGTGATGGACTCGCTGACGCTGGCGATCAGCCAGGGCTCGCTGCGCCGCGGCTCGGCGGCGGTCTACCTCGACATCCACCACCCGGAGATCGAGGAGTTCCTGGAAATCCGCAAACCGTCCGGCGACTTCAACCGCAAGTCGCTGAACCTGCACCACGGCATCTCGATCAGCGACGAGTTCATGGAGGCCGTGCGCGACGGGGCCATGTTCGGCCTGCGCTCGCCCAAGACCAAGGACGTGGTCAAGGAGGTCGATGCCCGCTCGCTCTGGCAGAAGATCCTCGAGATCCGCCTGCAGACCGGCGAGCCCTACCTGATCTTCGCCGACACCGTGAACCGCGCCATGCCGCAGCATCAGCGCGAGCTCGGCCTCTCGGTCCGGCAATCGAACCTCTGCTCGGAGATCATGCTGCACACCGGCAAGGATCACCTGGGCGCGGAACGGACGGCCGTCTGCTGCCTGTCGTCGGTCAACGCCGAGACCTTCCTCGAATGGCGCGAC
>JBBQTP010000009.1:0-48704 GCA_038213205.1 Caulobacterales bacterium | reverse complement strand
GGAGACGTTCTCGCCCTTCCAGCGGAAGGTGTCGCCGATCCGGTCGACGAAATAGAAGTAGCCGTCGGCGTCGGTCTTCATCAGGTCGCCGGTGGCGAACCAGCGGTCGCCCTTTTCGAAGACGTCGTGCAGCACCTTCTTCTCTGACGCGGCCTTGTCGACGTAGCCGGTGTACTCGCTGCGCGCGTCGCCGCCGATCTGGCCGATACACTCGCCGATCTGGCCGGCGCCGGCCTCGATGCAGAGGCCGTTGATCCCGCGCACGGGCTCTTCGCTTTCGACGTCGAACTGCACCAGGCGCACGTTGAACCGCTTGCGCAGCCACTTGGGCGCACGGCCGATGGCGCCTTCGCGGCCGTCGAAGTTGAACATCGAGACGTTGCCTTCGGTGGACCCGTAGAACTCCAGGATCTCGGCGATCTTGAAGCGCTGTCTCATCACCGGCCAGATATCGGGGCGCAGGCCGTTGCCGAAGGCCATACGGATCTTGTGCTGAGTCTCTTCGTTGCCAGGCGGCTGGTTGACCAGGTAGCGGCAGAGCTCGCCGATGTAGACGAACATCGTGCAGCCCTCCTCGATGGCCTCGCGCCAGAAGTGGGTGGCGGAGAACTTCTTGCGCAGGAAGACCGAGCCGCCGTTCAGGAAAGCGGCGCCGAGCGCGCAGAGCCCGCCGGTGGCGTGATAGAGCGGCAGGGCCACGTAGATGCGGTCGCTGGCCTTCGCCCCCGTGGAGCCGGCGAAGCCGCGCATATAGAGCTGGGCGCGGACATGGGTGATCCGGGCGGCCTTGGGCATGCCGGTGGTGCCCGAGGTGAAGATGTAGAGCGCGGTGTCGCGGGCGCGGATCTCCTCGCGCACCGACTTGTCGGGCGGCAACTGGCTGCAGCTCTTCAGCGCCTGGACGAGGTCGCGCTGGTCGCCGTGGGCGGGGCCGAGGATCCACTGCTGCATTGCCTTGTCGAGCAGGGTGCGCGCGGCCTCGAACACCGGCGAGGTCTCGGCGTCAACCACCACCTGGGCGGCGCCGGAGATGTTGAGGCAATGGGCCAGGGCCAGGCCCGAGAGCTGGTTGTTGATCAGGGCGGTGACGACGCCGATCTTCGAGAGGCCATACCAGACGGCGAAATACTCCAGCCTGTTGGGCATGAAGAGGGCGACGGTCTGGCCGCGGCGCAGGTTCAGCCCCTTGCCCCAGTGGGCGAAGCGGTTGGCCATGGCGTCAAGCTCGGCGTAGCTGACGGTGCGCCCTTCGAAGGTCATGGCGGTGCGGTCGCGCCACTTGTCGACCGCCTCCTGAAGGTCGTCGCAAATCAAGTTTTCGCTGTCGGGCGCGATCGACTTCACGTGGGCGAGCGTCCGGTTGAGCCCTCGCAGGAATCGCCACTCTCGCTGGAGCTTGGCCTTGAGCGCCATGGGACCTCCGACCTCGAACGGGAGCTTGCCGGGGCCGCGGCGAGCGGGTCAAGCACGCGCAGGAGCGCTACTGGTCACAGGCGTTACGTGGGCTGCAAACGCGGCGCCGCGGCCACAAATCGTTAATGCCGTTTAGGAAAATCGCTCCCAGACGGACTGCCGCGAGACGCCGAGCGGCTCGGCGATAGCGGCCCAGCTGACCTCGCGCTCGCGCAGGGTGTCGACGACCGACTGCAGGAAGTTGGCCGACGCCTCGGCGGTGTGGCTGACCGACCCGATCAGCGAAAGGAGCTCGTCGGTGGGGCGCTCCAGGGGCTTGAACTCCGCGTGGTCGGGCAGCGGCCCACCGGTCACGATGGTGTGGCACAGCGCCACGCACTCCGAGCAGACGAAGACGTAAGGCCCGGCGATCAGCTTCTCCACCTGGTGCTGGGACTTGCCGCAGAACCCGCAGTGCAGGGTCTTGGGCAACTTCTGCCGCTGGGTGCGCTCGAGCTGGCGGCGGGCTTTCGCTTGGGCCCGGGTTCGGGTGGGCTTCGGGGCGGTCATGACGATGTCCCGTTGTCAGGTTGGACCTGACTGTCAGGTATGTCCTGACGCGCAATCCGTCAAGATGATCCTGACAGAAACAGGGGCCGCGGCGGCGGCCAATTAAGGTCATTGCGTGGCGTGGCGCGCCGGCGCCGAACCGCGATGCGAAGATAGATCGCTGTTTTTCCAAGGATCTTTCCGCGGGTAAGCGCAACGGCGGCGCGGCGCACGGCTGAGCCCCGGCGGAACCGCCGCCCCGCGCTGCCGTTTGAACCGCAACGAAACAACTAGAGGGAGACCAACATGTCTACCGAGTTCACCAACAGCCCGAACCCCGCCGACATCGAGAGCCCGATGTTCGCCCCGATCCCGGCCTGGGAGCGCGGCAAGAAGCGTCGCAGCTTCGGCCGCAGCGCCCCGACCCCTGCCTCGACCATCGCTGCTGAGGAGCGCTCGTTCGCCCCCGCGGATCCGGTGACCGAGCGGAGGATCCTCGCCGATACCGCCGCGGCCGACACAACTGGGGCCGCCACGACTGGGACCGAGTTCGCCGGCACGCCGACCTACGCCACGATGACCACGCGGAAGAACAACGCCGCTCCGATCGCCATCGCCGCCGGCCTAGTGCTGCTGGGCGGCCTGGGCGCGGCCGGTTGGTACGCCACGCAGTCCCACACCCAGGGCGTCGCTGAGCTGACACCGGGCGCGGCCACCACGACAACGACCACCACCGACGCTCCGCCGGCCCCCGCGGCCCGCCAGCTGGCGGTGCAGGACACCCTGCCCCCCATGGCTCGCCCGGCGCCCGCCATCGTCCGTCCCGCGCCCGCGGCGGCTAAGATGGCGACGCACACCACGACCACGAGCACGATGGCCCGTCGCGCCCCGGCGCCGAAGCCGGTCAGCCGCAGCGTCGGCGACAGCAGTGTGAACGCCGCCGCACTGGCGCCGGCCAACCCGGCCACGCCGGCCTTCCACGGCCTGGCCCCGGCTCCGGCTCCGAGCGCGGCTGCGCCCGCCCCGCTGGTGCTGACCCCGGCCCCGACCCAGTCGGTGAACCCGCCGGCTGAGACGGCGCCTGCGCCGACCCAGACGCCGCCGACCTAGACCAGCAGTCTTCTGTTGGGCCTCAGGTTTGGGGATGAGAGCCGCTCCCGAGCCCCGGGGGCGGCTCTTCCCATGTCGGGCAGGTTACATAGGAACGCCCGTGCTCGGCGGGTGTTGGGTTCTGGTAGTCCCGCCGCCTCGAGGAACCCCCGATGTCCAGACTAAAGCTCAGCTCCGGAGGGTAAGCGCGCTCCCTGAGCAGGCGAATTGACGCGGCGCACGGTTAACCGCCGGCGCATTTGCAGCCACGCCCGAGGGGAAGCGGACGCAAGTGGAAAAGCCCTAGGTAATGCCCCTGAATTGTATGGCTAAGCTTGGCTGGGCCATCTGCGCCACGCGCGTCGCCGAACCTGAATGTTGGCTCCGGTGTCGTGCTAGGGGCGGCCTGCGTTGCTTGGCCGCCCCGACCTCGGATTTCCCGCTCATCAGCCTCTGAACCAGCCTGCCATCACGCAGGTAACCTGGCCGTGTCGCACCGTGATGGTGGCCGGGTGGTTTGGGCCGGGCTGGAAGACCTGCTGGCCGGCCGCGGTCTTCACCAGCAGCAGATCCGGCGCGGTGAACTGGCAGACCGTGTAGCTGGCCGGGTTCAGCGGATTGCCGTCCGGCGGCGCGGCGCAGCTGACCTGGCCTCCACGGCGGCCGAAGTCTGTGCCGCGGTACTCGAAATACTGCGGCGAATGGCGGCCCGGTATGCGCGGTGGCGTCGTGGCGAACGCCGGACAGGCGGGACCGGCGATCGCCCACTGGCGGGCCTGGGCGCGACGTTCGAGCCACGTGGATGCGACGGTCCAGGCTGGCAGGGCGGCGAGACCCGCAATGACCACCGCGCCGAACACCGCGGGGAGCTTGCCGGAGGGCCAGGTGAGGCGCACGGCCGCCCTTCCCGTGGTCATTGAAGATCACTCGCTTACGTCTGTAATTCTCGCAAGAGATTACAGGCGTAGTTGGCGCGGTCAACTCGTGGGCGCCTCAGGCGGTGAGCGCGCCCATCTTGGACACCGGCGCCGCGGCGTCCGGGAAAATCCGCAGGAAGTTGTCGGTGTAGAACTTGGCGCGGATGGCTTCGGAGCGGTCGCCGAGCGAGGCCTCGAAGCGGGCGATCGGGTTCCGCCCGCCCTCGATGTGCGGGTAGTCGCTGGAGAACAGGTAGAGGTCCGGGTTCGACCCGTCGATGAACACGCCGACCTCCTCGAAGACGAAGGGGGTGAAGGCCAGCTGCTGGGTGATCTGTTCCGACGGGATGCGGGAGAGGCCCTGGAGGTTGGCGTCGTTGCGGCTCCAGTGCTTGACCACCCAGTCGAGACGGCGAAGCAGCTCCGGCACCCAGCCGGCGCCCAGCTCGACCACCGCGCCGCGCAGGGTCGGGTGGCGTTCCAGGACGCCGTCCAGGACCAGCATCGTCAGGAAGGCTTCGGGGCCCTCGTGCAACAGGGCGATGTCCTTGGTGCGCAGGTTCTCGCCGCCGCCCAGCCAGTCCTTGGTCGGCGGACGGCCGTTGTTCATCCAGGCCTTGGCCATCTGCAGCGGCGCGCCGCCCACGTGCAGGACGAAGGGCACGCCGGCCTCGGCCATCCGCGCCCACAGCGGATCGAAGTCCACGTGGCCGGGGGAGCGGTCGCCGCAGGGGCGGTGCGGCAGCCACGCGGCGCCCAGCCCGTTTTCGATGGCGAAGTTGAGCTCGGCCATGGCCAGGTCCGGGTCGTCCAGCGGCACGACGGCGACGCCGATCAACCGCTTTTCGGTTTTGCAGAACTCAGCCATGTGGCGGTTGTGGGCGCGCGCCGCGCCATAGCGCAGGCGGTGCTCCAGCTTGGACGACGGCGAGAACGGCATGGCCACGGAGTGGGTGGCGAACAGCAGCTGCTTGCGAAAGCCCAGCAGGTCGAGCGCGGTGGTGCGGTCGGCGCTGTTGAAGGCGCCCAGCGCCTGGATCTCTTTCGATGTCGCGATCAGCTGGTCGCCGAGCGCGATCTGGGCGGCGACGTGTTCGGCGCTGTGCCGTCCGCCCTGCCCCATGATCACGGCCACCTCCTCGTCGGTGACGATCGAGGCCTTGTAGGAGACCTCGGGGATTTCTTCCCGGAGGGCTGGATCGGCGTAGCGCTTTAGGAAGTCCGGCAGCTCCATGATGTGGCTGTCGGCGTCGTAGATCGCACGCGTGGCGGGGGCGTAGGTCATCGGGTCCTCCTGGCGCGGGTCTTCGCCCGCGGCCTTTGGGGGAACTATGAGCCGCGATGGGCCTGGGGGCCACAGGTGTTCGCAGCCGGGCCGGACGTCGCGAGGCCCGGTGGCGGGTCGGCCGCGCGAGCTTGCGTTTCGTGGCGGACGCGCTACCGCAGGATCATGTCAGAGACTGTGGGAACCCGCTGAGCGTCTCGAACGCGCGAGACACGTCGCAGTCGCTGCAAGGGCCGCGAGGATCCCGGCCGCTTGGTCGGCTGCCCACCCCGGTTTTCTACAGGCTCATCATCATGCAAATCCGACAGGAGCGTCCGAAGGACGCGTCCACTATCCGCGCGCTCACCGACGCGGCGTTCAAGGGCATGCCTTTCAGCGATCAGACCGAAGCCAAGGTTATTGACGGTTTGAGAGCGGCAGGCGTGTTGACCCTCTCGCTGGTCGCCACAGAGAGCGGCGAAATCATCGGCCACGTGGCCTTTTCGCCCGTCAGGATCAATGCGGAGGCCGGCGACTGGTACGGCCTTGGACCCGTATCCGTGTGGCCGGATCATCAGCGCAGGGGCATAGGTCAGGCCCTGATCCGCGAAGGACTGCAACGGCTCCAGTCGATGAGCGCAGGCGGGTGCGTTCTGCTCGGCGACCCGGCGTACTACTGTCGGTTTGGGTTCGAGAACGATCCGGACCTCTACTACGCCGGCGCGCCGCCAGGTGCTTTCCAGCGCTTGACCCTCAACGGCTTCCGACCAAGAGGCGAAGTGCGCTTCCACCCGGCCTTCGACGCTTCGTAGAACAAGGAGAGCTGCATCACCCAGGCGCCGATTTCCACCCGATGCGAGACCTCCAGCGAACATGAAGCGCGGGTCCAACCGGAGGAGAGGTGCTCAGCGTCGGCGCCGCCCTCACCCGGCCTCTCCCACGGCGCTCGCGCGCCTGGGAGAGGAGCAGGCGGGAGCGGGGCCGGCGGCGGAGGTTCTCAGGCCACCCGCTGGAACACGGCAGGCGGGTGATCGGGGTCGGCGGCGATGAGACGGACCTGCAGGTCCTGGCCGATCTCGACGTGATTGGCGGCGACGCGGGCGACGATGGGCAGGTCGCAGAGCTGCATGCGCGCGCCGCGTTCGTCGATGTCGGTGACGATGGCGCGGAAGGTTTCACCCACGCGGCCGGCGAGCATGATGGTCTCGGCCAAGTCGATGGCGGCGCGGTCGAGCTGGCCGGCGAAGGCGTCGGCGTGGGCCATGATCGGCGGCAGACGTTCGAAGGCCTCGGTCGCGGCCAGGGACGGCGCGCCGCCATTGGCCATGGCGAGCGTGGTCATGACGACGTAGCGGTCGGCCAGGCGGCGCAGCGGCGCGGTGGCGTGGGCGTAGGTGGCGGCCATGGCCGCGTGCCAGGGCTTCACACCCTCGCGGTAGGGCTGGTAGCCGGCGCCGGCGCTGGCGCGGCGGATGGCCAGCATGAAGGCGGCGTCCTTGGGCCTGGACGCGTCCAGGCCGCGCTCGAACTGGGCGAGGCTTTCCGCGCTCGGCCAGTCGAGGCCGAAGGCGCGGGCGGTGTGGCGCAGGCGGGCGACCGCGCGCGCGTCCGGCTCGGGCATGACGCGGAACAGGCCGGTGTGGTGGGCCTGCAGCGCGTCGGCGATGGCCAGGTTGGTGGCCAGGGACAGCGCCGCGTTCTGGTCCTCGGTGGCGGCGCGGGGGCGAAAGCGCAGCTGGAAGCGGCCGTCCGCGAGATGGGCGACCTCCTGCTCGGGAGGATCGACGCGCGAGGCGCCGCGGCGGTCCTCGGCGGCCTGGATGCGGGCGGCGAGTTCGCCGAGGTCGGGCGGCAGGTCCGAGGGCTGGGCGGTCTCGTAGGCGAGCTTGGCGCGGCTCTTGATGACCGCCCGTTCGGCGGCCTCGAGACGCACGCTCCCATCCGGCGCCACGCGGACCGTGAAGATCACCGCCGGGCGCGGACCGTTGGGCAGGAGGCTGGCGGCGTTCTCGCTGAGCACCGGCGGGTAGAGCCCGGCCCGGCCGTCCGGCAGGTAGACCGCCATGCCGCGCCGCCAGGCCTCCAGGTCGATCGGGCCGCCGTCGGCGACGAACCAGGCCACGTCGGCGATGGCGTAGCGCAGGATCAGGTCCGCGCCGCTGCGTTCGATGGTGAACGCCTGGTCGAGGTCGGTGGAGGTCGCCGGGTCGAGGGTGACGAACGGCAGGTCGGTGCGGTCGACGTGATCGGTCAGCGGCTGCCTGGCGGCCAGGTCGGCGGCGGCCAGCACCTCGGGTGGAAATTCCGCGGGGACCTGGTAGCGGACGCGCAGGCCGGCCAGGCCCTGGCTCAAGGCATTGTCTGGATCGATGAGCGCCTTCATGCGGGCGCGCCCTTACAGCTTTTCACTGATCTTGATGGCGGTGCGGCAGCCGGTGCGGATGACGGCGGCGAGCAGGGCGTAGCCGGGGGCCTCGCGGGCGCCCTCCTCGACGGCGAGGTCGCGGTGGGCGAGTTCTTGGTCGCGGAACCCGGAGAGCTCGGCGGCCAGGGCGGGATCGCGGTCGGAAAGCTCGGCGATCTGGTGGGCGTAGTGTTCCTCGATCACCGTCTCGACGGCCTCGGTGCAGGCGTGCGCGGCCTTGTCGCCCATCAGGGCCGTGCCGGCGCCGAGCGCGAAGGCGGCCATGCGCCAGACCGGCGCGAGGGCCGTGGGGCGCACCTGACGCTCGGTGATCAGGGCGTCGAAGCGGGCCAGGTGTTGGGCTTCCTGGTCGGCCATGTGGGCCAGCTGGCCGGCGATGCGTTCGTGGCCGGGGGCCGAGCCCAGCACCGCCTGCTGGCCCCGGTAGATGGCGACGGCCGCCATCTCGCCGGCTTGGTCGACGCGCAGGATCTCAGCCATGCGGGCGGCGAGCGCGCCTCGACCCGGACGCGGAGGGATGGGCTTGTCGCTCATGCCGCTCCTCTCCAGGATTTGGCCTTCTCGCGCTCACGCAGGCCGCTGGCCGCGCTGAGCAGGACCAGCACCAGGGAGGCAATGGCGTTCCAGCCGGCCATGGAAACCCCGAACATCCGCCAGGCGGCTTCGTCGCAGCGGACGATCTTGTCCATCTTGCCGGCCAGCAGGGCCTGCAGGTCGGCTATGCTGACGCTGCCGCCGCCCGAGCAGCTCTGCGGGCCGGGCCAGAACTTCCACTCGGCGCCGGCGTGGTAGGCGGCGGTCCCGACCCCGACCAGGAAGATCACCGCCAGCAGGTAGCAGGAGGCCTCGCGCAGCTTCGGTCCGCCGGGCAGGCGCACGGCGACCATCGAGATCGCCGCAACCCCGCCGGCCACCCAGTAGACGGTGCGCTGCTTCAGGCTGAGCTCGCAGGGCGCCAGTTGGCCGTAGGTGTGGAAGGCGTGGGCGATGGCCAGCATCGCGGCCGAGATGACCAGGGCGAAGAACCGCCAGCGGTCGAGGATCGGATTGAGCACTGTGGTCATGCAGGCCTCTTGGGGGCGACCTCTATAGCCCGGCTCCGGAGCGCGCCCTAGTGGTGGGCGAACTTCAGCAGCAGGACCAGGGCGACAACGGCCAGGGCCATGCCGCCGGTCACCAGGCCCAGGCGCTTCTCGACGAACGCCTGGATGGGCGGGCCGTAGATCTTCAGCAGCAGGGCCTCGCCGCCGAAGCGCAGGCCCCGGACCAGCAGCGAGACCAGCAGGAACTGCCAGTAGACGACCTGGCCGAAGCCCGACGCGATGGCGGTCAGCTTGTAGGGGATCGGAACGGCGATCAGCACCAGACCGTACTGGCTGTACCATTTCTGGAAGGCGTGCAGATCGCCGCCCGTCAGCGACAGGATCCAGGCGCCGACGGGCTGCAGGAAATGGCCCACCGCAAAGCCGCAGGAGCCGCCGGCGAGCGAAAAGACCACGGTGATGGCGGCGTAGCGCATGGCATGCTCGCGCTTCTGCAGCACGATCGGCATCAAGAACACGTCCGGCGGGATCGGGAAGAACAGCCCCTCGCAGAAGGCGACGGCCGCCAGCGCGCGAGGCGCGTGGTGCGAGGCGGCGAGCGACATGGCCCAGTCGTATGATTTGCGAAGCATCAGTGATCCAGCGGCGGTCTGCGAGCGTTGAGCTATCAGGCGGGAGAAGGCTTGTCTTCCTGCTACCAACAACTAGTTTCACATGATACGAACTCTCTTGCAGAGGAGATTCCGACATGACCGCCCAGGACCAAGCCGCGACCCAAGTCGAAACGCGCGACCTGTTCGAGAACCCGCTGGGCACCGATGGCTTCGAGTTCGTCGAGTTCACCTCACCGGAACCGGAGCGGCTGAAGGGCCTGTTCGAGTTGATGGGCTTCACGGCGGTGTCGAAGCACCGATCGAAGAACGTGCTGCGGTTTCGCCAGGGCGACATCAACTTCATTCTCAACATGGAGCCGTCCGGCCAAGCCGCGGCGTTTCGCGACGCGCATGGGCCGTCGGCCAACGCCATGGCGTTCCGGGTGCGGGACGCCGCCAAGGCGCTGAAGCTCGCCGTCGAGCGCGGCGCGAAGGCGGTGGTCGGGCCGGTGGGGCCGATGGAGCTGAACATCCCGGCCATCGAGGGGATCGGCGGCTCGAACCTCTATCTGGTCGACCGCTATGGCGCGCAGGAGATCTACGACGTCGATTTCGTCCCCATCGCGGGCGCCGAGGCGGCGATGGCCGGCAATTCCAAGGGCCTGACCTATCTCGACCACCTGACCCACAATGTGCACCGCGGGCAGATGGCGACCTGGGCGGAGTTCTACGAGCGGATCTTCAATTTCCGCGAGATCCGCTACTTCGACATCGAGGGCAAGCAGACCGCCCTGATCTCCAAGGCGATGACCAGCCCCTGCGGGAAGATCCGCATCCCGCTGAACGAGAGCCGCGACGAGCACTCGCAGATCGAGGAGTTCCTGAAGGACTACAAGGGTGAGGGCATCCAGCACGTGGCGCTGGGGACCGACGACATCTACGGGTCCGTCGAGACGATGCGCGACCGGGGCGTGAAGTTCCAGGACACCATCGACACCTATTTCGAGGGCATTGAAGCCCGCGTGCCGGGGCACGGCGAGGACGTCCAGCGGCTGCAGGCCGACAAGATCCTGGTCGACGGCGCGCCCACCGAGGGCCAGGGGCTGCTGCTGCAGATCTTCACCGAGAACATGATCGGGCCGATCTTCTTCGAGCTGATCCAGCGCAAGGGCAACGAAGGCTTCGGCGAGGGCAACTTCAAGGCCTTGTTCGAGAGCATCGAGGCTGACCAGATGCGGCGCGGGGTTCTGCCGGCTAAGGACTGAGCATGCGGCGCCCGTCCCCTTCCCGTCCGTCATTTTGGAGTGACCTCTGAATGTGGTCTCTGGTGGTTCACGGCGGGTCCGGCGTCATCGAGCGGGCCGACCTGACGGCAGAGCAGGACGCGGCCTATCGGGGCTCGCTGGCGGTGGCGGCGGAGGCCGGCGCAGCGGTGCTGTCGGCGGGCCGCTCGGCGGTGGACGCGGTCGAGGCCGCGGTGCGTACGCTGGAGGACGATCCGCTGTTCAACGCCGGGCGTGGGGCGGTGTTCACCGCAGAGGGCCAGGTGGAGCTGGACGCGGCGATCATGTGCGGCAAGACGCTGGCGGCCGGCGCGGTGGCGGGCGCGAGCCGCACGCGCAATCCGATCTCACTGGCCCGCGCGGTCGAGGAGCGCTCGCCACATGTGCTGCTGACGGGCGCGGGCGCCGACGCGTTCGCGCAAGCCGAAGGGTTCGAACAGGTCGATCAGAGCTACTTTTTCGTCGAGCGGCGCTGGCGCGCACTGGAGAAGCAATTGAAGCGCGAGGGCCTGCCGGTCCCGCCCAGGCCGGCGGGCGCCAAGGCCGACGAGCGGCTGGGGGCCCTGGCGCACGACGAGGGCAAGCGCGGCACGGTGGGCGTCGTCGCGCGCGATGTGAACGGCGACGTGGCCGCCGGCACCTCGACGGGTGGGACAACGGCCAAGCGCTGGGGCCGGGTCGGCGACAGCCCGCTGATCGGCGCTGGCACCTATGCGTCGAACGCCTCCGCGGCGGTGAGCGGCACCGGCGAGGGCGAGTATTTCATCCGGCTGGCGGTCGCGCACCGCGTCTGCACGCTCGTGGAGTTCGCGGGCCTGTCGTTGCAGGCCGCCGCCGACGCGGTGGTGCAGGACGACCTGGCCAAACTCGGCGGCCAGGGCGGGGTGATCTGCGTGGCGCCGGACGGGCAGATGGCCTGGAGCTTCAACACGTCCGGCATGTATCGTGCCCGTATCGCCGAGGGTCAGGCCCTGGCTGTCGGCATCTATAAGGATGATCCGTAAATGGCCGGCCGAAACTGGATTCCCGTCCGCGGCGCACAGGGTCTCCACTCGCGCCAGGCCCACGCCGACATGCCGGCCGGGACCTATGAGCGGGAGATTTCCAAGGAGGGGTTCTTCGGCCCGGCGGCCTTCATCCATCACGCCAAGCCGCCGACCAGCTGGACGACCTTCGAGGGGCCGTTGCGCCCGCGGGCCTTCGACTTGAATGGCCTGAACGCCGCCGAGCCCAGCCCCTGGGCGGCGGGCAAGGTGCTGTTCAATGCGGCGGTGGAGATCCGCTTCTGGAAGCTGGCGCAGGCGATGCCGGCCCTGGCGCGCAACGCCGACGGCGATCAGTTGTTGTTCGTGCACCAGGGCGCTGGGGATCTGTTCTGCGACTATGGGCGGCTGGCCTACAGCGCCGGTGACTATCTCTACCTGCCGCGCGGGACCATGTGGCGGCTGCGCCCTTCAGCGCCGACCGCGATCCTGATGATCCAGGCGACCAACACCCACTTCGGCCTGCCGGACAAGGGGCTGCTGGGCGGGCATGCGCTGTTCGATCCGGCGATGCTGGAGACCCCGGCATTGGACGAGGCGTTCAAGACGCATCAGGCTGAGGCGGGTGAGCACCGCGTGCAGATCAAGAAGCGCGGCGAGGTCTCGACGGTGACCTATGGCTACAATCCGCTGGACGCGGTCGGCTGGCACGGTGACCTGGCGCCCGTGCGGCTGAACGTGAAGGACCTGCGCCCGGTGACCAGCCACCGCTACCACCTGCCGCCATCCGTCCACACGACGTTCCTGAGCGATCGGTTCGTGGTCTGCACCTTTGCGCCGCGGCCTTTCGAGACCGACCCAGGGGCGCTGAAGGTGCCGTTCTTCCACAACAACGACGACTTCGATGAGGTGCTGTTCTACCACGCCGGCGATTTCTTCAGCCGTGACCACATCGAAGCGGGCATGATGACGTTCCATCCGAGCGGCTTCACCCACGGGCCGCACCCGAAGGCGCTGAAGAACATGCTGAGCCAGCCGAAGGCAGCGACCGACGAATATGCGGTGATGATCGACACCCGCGATCCGCTGGAGGTGGGCGAGGCTGCGGCATCCGTCGAGAATCCTGCTTACGTCGATAGCTGGAAGACCGCGTGAGCTACGAGGACGATCTCGAAAACGCCGCTCGGGAGGAACTGGAGCGCGCCTGCACGCTCGGCTGGCGCCAACTCGCCGCCCTGACACCGTGGGGAGACAACTTCGAGGGCTTCACGCCCGAGGGCCGCGAGGTGACCTTCGAGCGCAGCTACCTGTGGGAGACCGACGCGGGGGGTGACATCCGCGTCGAGGTCACCGTCTATGAATCACGCGACTATGAGGAGGGCGTGACGCTGACACGCTCGATCCGCCACGAGACCGTCAACAGCCAGAAGGAAACCCCATGAAGCTAGCGTCCCTGAAGGGCGGCCGTGACGGGCGGCTGGTGGTGGTGTCGAACGATCTGGCCTGGTTCACCGAGGCGCACCACATCGCGCCCACCTTGCAGGCGGCGATGGACATGTGGGCGGGCTGCGAGCCGGTGCTGCGGGGCCTGGCGGAAAGCCTGGAGCACGGCGCGGTGCCACAGGAGCGGTTCCACGAACACCAGGCGGCGAGCCCCCTGCCCCGCGCCTATCAGTGGGCGGACGGCTCGGCCTATGTGAACCACGTGTCCCTGGTGCGCCAGGCGCGCGGGGCGGAGATGCCGGAGAGCTTCTGGACCGATCCGTTGATCTACCAGGGCGGATCGGATGGGTTCCTGGGCCCCCGCGATCCGATCCCGCTGCCGGATGCCGAATGGGGCCTGGACCTGGAGGGCGAGATCGCGGTGATCGTCGGCGACGTGCCGCAGGGCGCGAGCCGCGAGCAGGCGCTGAGCGCGATCCGGCTGGTGCTGCTGTGCAATGACGTCAGCCTGCGCAACCTGATCCCCGGCGAGCTCGCCAAAAGCTTCGGCTTCTTCCAGTCCAAGCCCGCCTCGGCCTTCTCGCCGGTGGCGGTGACGCCGGACGCCCTGGTCGGCTGGAAGGACGGCAAGCTGAGCGGCGCACTGTCGGTGGAGCTGAACGGCCGCCCGCTGGGCGAGGCCGACGCCGGCGTCGACATGACCTTCGACTTCGGGACGCTGATCGCTCACGCCGCGCGCACGCGCAGCCTGTCTGCGGGAAGCATCATCGGCTCGGGCACGGTGTCGAACCGCGGCCCGGACGGAGGACCCGGCAAGCCGGTCACCGCCGGTGGCGTCGGCTATTCCTGCCTGGCGGAACTTCGCGTGGTGGAAACCCTGGCGTCCGGGGCGCCCAAGACGCCGTTCCTGGCGCAAGGCGACGTGGTGCGGATCGAGATGCGCGACGCCAAGCGCCACTCCATCTTCGGGGCCATCGAGCAGATGGTCGGCGAGCCCGCGGGGGGCGGATGAGCGCCGGCCAGATAGGTAAAGACGGGGACCTGAAGCTCGACGCCTATCTGCCTTATCGCCTGTCGGTGGCGTCGAACGCGGTCTCGGGCCTGATCGCGCGCGCCTATCAGGACCGGTTCGCGCTGAGCGTCCCGCAGTGGCGGGTGATCTGCGTGCTGGCCGAGGACGGCGACCTGACCCAGGGCCAGATCGTGGCGCGCACCATGATGGACAAGGTGATGGTCAGCCGCGCCGCGCAGGGGCTGCTGAAGCGCCACCTCGTCGAGCGCAGCGACCACGAGGCCGACGGGCGCAGTCACGTGCTGGCGCTGACCAAGGAGGGCGCCGGCCTGCACGTCGAGATCGCGCCGCTGGCGCTGGCCTACGAGGCGGCGCTGATCGCCGGCCTGGCGCCGGACGAGGTGGCGTTGCTCAAACGGCTGCTGTCGCGGCTGCAGTCGGCGGCGGGGCAGCTGGCGGGGGATAATTCTCAACCTTGAACCAATTCCCTTCTCCCCTTGCGGGAGAAGGTGGCCTGCGAATGCAGGCCGGATGAGGGGTCTCTCAGACCTCGATGCTCGGTGGCGGCGGGTTGGTCGCTTCAAGAATGCGATCAATCACCTCGGGCGCGGCGCCCTGAATTTCCCGATTGCTCAACCGCAGCACCCGGAAGTTGTTGGCATGGAGCCAGGCGTCACGAACGGCGTCGGCTTCCGGTTCGTGAAATGGCCCGTCAGCCTCGACGATCAGTCGATGGCGCAAACAGACGAAGTCCACGATGTAAGGACCGAGCGCGACCTGGCGGCGAAACTTAAGGCCTTCAAGTCGGCGGTCGCGCAACTTGCGCCAAAGCAGGCGTTCGGTCGCCGTCGAGGTGCGGCGCAACGCGCGAGCCTGATCGATGGTCGCCTTGCGGGCCGTGGCTCAGCTTAGGATTGGATGAGAGGACTTTCGACCCCGCATCCGTCGGCTGCGCCGACACCTTCTCCCGCAGGGGGAGAAGGGAATTGTCTAGTGCGCGTATTCCGGTTCGGCGCGGACGCCCCAGCGGTGCGAGCCTTCGCCGAACGGCAGGTGGAAGCCGTAGGTGGCGCGGCGGCGCTCGTCGCGCCAGTTCTGTTCGAAGGACAGGATCACCGCCTCTTCGAGCTCTTCGGGGATCTGACGGACGTCGTGGCCGTAGTGACGGGCCACCTGTTCGATGACCATCCCGCGGTGGGCTTCGCCACCGAGAACAAGGAGGGCCTCGCGAACGCGCTTGGCGAGGGTCTGGGTCGCGCGCACCGGCTTTTTGCTCGGGGCGTCGTAGATGTCGGCCATTGGAGGTTGTCCCGCTCGTTTCCAGTCTTGTCCTGAAACTCTGCGCACGAGGGGTTTAGCGCCGGGTTAAGTAGCAGGTTGAACTCGAAGTTAATGCGCGACCCTGGGTTTAGCCCAGGCCGGAGGCTCTCGCGACCTGATAGGTGACCAGCGCGGCCACGTAGGCGAGGCCGGTCATGTAGACCAGCATGACGATCGGCCAGGTCCAGGAGTTGGTCTCGCGCTTCACGACGCCGATGGTCGACGCGCACTGCGGGGCGAAGACGTACCAGGCCAGGAACGACAGGCCGGTGGCGATCGACCAGTGCTGGGCCAGCGTCGCGCCGAGCAGGTTGGTGGACTCGCCGGTGTTGCTGATGGCGTAGACGGTGCCGAGCGCCGCCACGGCCACTTCGCGCGCGGCGAAGCCCGGGATCAGGGCGACCGTCATTTGCCAGTTGAAACCTATGGGCTGCAGGAGGGGCTGCAGGATGTGGCCGAGCCGCCCGGCGATGGAATAGTTGATCGCCGGGTCGGTGGCGCCGGCCGGGGCTCCTGGGAAGGACGACAGGAACCAGACCGCGATCATCATCGGGAAGATGATCGTGCCGGCCCGCGTCAGGAAGATCCGGCCGCGCAGGATCACGTTGCGCGCGACGTTGGCCGCGTCGGGCAGCTTGTAGGCCGGCAACTCCATCAGGAAGGGCTCGACGGCGCCGCGCCAGAACAGCTTGCGCGTGATGAAGGAGACGCCGAGCGCGGAGAGAATGCCGGCCGCGTAGAGCGCGAACATCACCAGGCCCTGCAGGTTCATCACGCCCAGCACCGTGCGGCTGGGGATGAAGGCCGAGATGATCAGGGTGTAGACCGGGATGCGCGCCGAGCAGGTCATCAGGGGCGCCACCAGGATGGTGGTCAGGCGGTCGCGTTTGTTGTCGATCACCCGCGTCGCCATGATCCCGGGGATGGCGCAGGCGAAGCTGGAGAGCAGCGGGATGAAGGCGCGCCCGTGCAGGCCGGCGCCGCCCATGATGCGGTCCATCAGGAAGGCCGCGCGGGCCATGTAGCCGAAGTCTTCCAGCAGGATGATGAAGAAGAACAGCACCAGGATCTGCGGCAGGAAGACGATCACGCTGCCGACGCCCGAGATCACCCCGTCGGTGAGGAAGCTGGTGAGCATGCCGCTGGGCAGATGGGCGGCGACGAACTGGCCGAGGTGGGCGAAGCCGTTGGTCATCAGATCGTTCAGCCACTTGGCCCAGCTGAACACGGCCTGGAACATCACGAACAGCAGGGTGAACAGGATCGCCAGGCCGGCGATCGGGTGCAACAGCAGCGAGTCGACCTTGCCGGTGAAGGTGTCGGGGCGCTCGGGCGGACGGACGTGGGCCTTGAGGATGCGCTGGGCCTCGCGGTGCGCGTCGCGGATCTCGCCGGCGACGGGCTCGCGCCAGGTGCTGGCGGCGCCGATCGCGCCGGCCGCGATCAGCGCCTCGACCTGGGCGATCAGGTCTTCGATGCCGCGCTTGCGGGTGGCGACAGTGGTGACGATCGGACAGCCGATGGACCGCGCCAGGCCGTCCAGGTCGATACGCAGGCCCTGGCGTTGCGCGATGTCGTACATGTTGAGCGCCAGGACCATGGGCCGGCCGACGGCCTTCAGCTCCAGGATCAGGCGCAGGACCAGGCGCAGGTTGGTGGCGTCGGCGACGCAGACAACGACATCGGGCGGGCTCTCGCCGGCCAGCTTGCCGAGCACCGCGTCGCGGGTGACCACCTCATCGGGGCTGCGGGCGCGCAGGGAATAGGTGCCGGGCAGGTCGATGACCGACAGGGTGCGGCCGCTGGCCGTGGCCACGGCGCCCTCTTTGCGCTCGACGGTGACGCCGGCGTAGTTGGCGACCTTCTGGCGGCTGCCGGTCAGGGCGTTGAAGAGGGCGGTCTTGCCGGAATTGGGGTTGCCGACCAGCGCGACGCGGGCGGGCGCTAAGGTGACGTCGGTCATGCCAGGTCTTCGGCCGCGTCCAGCTCAATCCAGACGTCCTCGGCGTCGCGGCGGCGCAGCGCGACCCGCATGTCATCGAGCTTGACGGCGATCGGGTCGCGGCGGAACGCGCCCTCGTGCAGGACCTCGATGCGGGCGCCCTCGACGAAGCCGAATTCCAGCAGGCGGCGCTGCAGCTCGTCCACCGCCACGCCATGATCGCCGGGATGACTCTCGGCGCGCACATCGACGATCACGCCCCTGTCGCCGGGCTTGGTGGTCGAAAGCCGCACGGTCTCCAGGGGCTGGGCGGCAGCCTCCACCTTGGGCTCGTCTGGCGACATGTCGTGCAACGCGGCGACCTCAGAAATCCGTACTTGCGATTGATTATCAGTTACGGATGCGGAAGTCGATGCGCAAGGGCCAGCGCAGAACCGCGTCGGTTCATCGGCGGTTCAGCTGGCAAGCCTCAGAGTACGGACACCAAGGGTCGACACGCTCTCCCGTCCCTCGATGTGACGGCCTGCGGTATGGACTGAGAATACGACGGCGCGTCACTCACGTGACGCGCCGTTGACTTTTTCGCCGTGCGTCGGGGTTCAGAGCACCCGGCGGCGGAAGACCAGGTGGTAGATCAGCAGCACGATGACCGAGCCGACGAAGGCCACGAAGATGCTGTAGATGTCGATGCCAGTGGCGCCGGAATGGCCGAACTGGTGGAACACCCATCCGCCGACCATGGCGCCGACGACGCCCAGCAGGATGTCGAGCACGATACCCTCTCCGGTCTTGTTGACGACCTTGCTCGCCAGGAAACCAGCGACCAGGCCCACGACCAGCCACGCGAGAATAGACATAGAGAAGCCCTCCGTTTGCCAAATGCGGCAGACCTAGAAGGCGCTCGATCGCACGATGTTCCCAGTGACGCTTGTTTTTGCGCACAAATACACAATCTAAGGGTCTCGCCGAGTGAGGACCCCCTATGAACACGCTCCATTTCGTCGCCCTGGTCAGAGGTCGGCAAGACACCGGCTACACGGCGAGCTTTCCTGATCTGCCGGACTGCGCAGCGAACGGCCGCGATGTGGCGGAGCTGGTGATCGATGCCCGCAAGGCTGTCCTCGATCACCTCCAGGCCCTCGCCGACGCCGGCGACGCGTGGCCGAAGGCAACGCCGGTTGAGGAGGTCGGCGTGGAGCCGGGCGTCATCGCCGTGCTGATCGACGTGCCCGTCGACGACCCGCCGATCCGGGTGAACATCTCGCTCGGCGAGCGCCTGGTGCAGCGCCTGGACGCGGCGGCGGAAGCTCGCGGCATGACCCGCTCCGGCTTCATCGCTCAATCGGTCCGGATGAGCCTTGGCGAACAGCCCAGGCAGGACTTCGAAGGCGCCGGTCGCAAGCTGCAGGACGACTTCACCAACCTGGCCAGCAAAATCAACGAGGCGATCGGTCCGAACTCGCCGTTCGAGAAGCGGATGGCGAGTCTGGATGACCGACTCTACGACGGCGTCCGCCGCGCCGCCGACAGCGTGTCGGCCGCGATGAGCCGTCGGCGTGAGGCCTCAAAGGCTGCCGGGGACGCCGCGCCGCATGATGCGGCCCGCGACGCCGAGGCGGCCGAATAGACCACGGACTGCAACCCAATTCCCCACGCCGGCGTCGTCCGGCCCAGACCTGGAACCTTCCCATGATGAAATCCGACGCCGACCTTCGTTCGATCCGCGACAGCGTTGCCCTGGTGGGACGCCTCTCCGACGGCCTCGTGCAGCTTGGACCCTTCAGCCTCGGCCTTGATGGCGTGCTGAGCTGGATCCCGGGCCTTGGCGACCTCTACAGCACCTTGGCGGGTGGCCTCATCGTCGTTCAAGGCGCGCGCGCCGGCGTGCCGGGGCCGGTGCTCGGCGGGGCGGCCTTGCTGATCGGCCTGCGGACCGTGGTGGGCGCGGTGCCGATCGCAGGCTCCGCGTTCGCCGATTTCTTCACCGCCCACAAATGGGCCGCCGCGATGATCGTGCGATCGATCGACGAACGCCTGGGCAGCGCCGCGGAAAGAACGCCGGCGCCCGTACGGCGCGGTGCCGTGGGCAGCATGGCGCCCGTCTGAACGACGATGCCTTGCGGGCGTCATCAGCCTCCAGGCTGAGGCGTCCGCCATGCAGCATGGTGCCCCGGTCGGACTCGTAATATCGAAATAACTATATGATTATTAGCGGGAAAAATTCATGGCGCTCGATCGGTAACCCCCAAAGTTACCCCCAAACCGTTTTCTGCCCCCAACTTTTTCGGCGCGATGCGACCGCAGTACAGCCCTTGGCGGCACCTCATCACGCCGTTCGGAACATCTGCTTTCGGGCGACAAGCCAAAGACCATTTTCGACCCCTAGCGGCGGTTGGCGGTGTCCGCTTCCCGGCTTGCTGTCGGGGGCGACAATGAATGCCCCTTCTCCGCCCCCTTGCGGGAAGCGACGATCACAAAAATGCTGGACGATCGCGCGCAAAGCGGAGAACCGGACTCTGCCGTTTCAACTCAAGAATATGCGATGGGTCACCGCGGCAACGTGCAGCGCGGGGCTGGCTTTGCGTCGATGCAGGGGTCGCTTCGGATGGAAGGAGGCTTCTCACGCCTGATCCAGGGGTTGGCGCAACAGCTTCCCAGCTCGAAATTTCTGCTGGGCGCGCGCGTAGATAGGGTTGCCCAGGCCGCTAGTGGCATCGCCTTGTCTGTGAACACCGCAGAGGGACCGTTCGTGGTTCGGGCGCAGCGGGTCGTGCTCGCCCTCCCTCCGCGAGTGATCCAGGAGTCGATTGAGTTCCTCCCGGCGCTTCCGCCCGATGTTGCGCGCGCCTTGAGAGCGATCCCGACATGGATGGCCGGGCAGGCGAAAGTTGTTGCGGCCTACGAGCGGCCACACTGGCGAGACGCCCAATTGTCCGGCGATGCGATGAGCCGGATCGGGCCGTTAGTGGAAATTCACGACGCTTCGCCCTGCGTAGGAGGTCCGTTCGCTGTTTTCGGCTTTGTAGGTGTCCTACCTGAGGCGCGGCGCGGCCAACAGGACCAAGTTCTCGACCTGTCGCGGCGACAACTCGGGCGTCTTTTCGGCGAGCCCATGCTCCAGCCAACGGCGCTGGTCTTAGAGGATTGGTCATTGGCCGCCTTCACGGCGACGCCACTTGATCAGGGGCCGGCTCCGCACCATCCGGACTACGGCTTTCCGCGCGCCCTTGAAGGATTGTGGGACAACGATCTGCATTTCGCCGGGACCGAGATGGCGCGCACCTCAGGTGGTTTTCTCGAGGGCGCCTTGGAAGCTGCTGAGCAAGCCGTGTGGCGCCTGGAAAATCGATCCAGCTGACGCACAGATGCACTGGTGGGTTTCATTGTTAGCAGGCCAGGGGCTGCGTTTCGGACACGGCCTTTTTCAACACAATCGGTCCAACGCGGACATTGGCTTCCCGCCCGAAAGGCGACCATCAGCTGTCGTCATCAATCGGACATGGCAGCCGCTATCGCGTGGTACCAAACGCCCCGGTTGTGGCTAGATGCTCTAATCTCGCCAGCCGGACCTCAAGGGGCTCGACGGGCACAGCCGCCCTTTGGGCCGCCAACTCCCGCATAACCTCCGCCTGCCGATGCGCAGGCACAGCGCCATAACTGGTGAAGGTCGTCAGAACCTTTTCGTGTCCTAGGTTCTGCGACCATACCTTGAATGACTCAGGCGTCCGGCAGACCCGTTCGCCGTGTAGGGTCAGCGTGTCGCGGAACGAGTGCGGCCGGAAGTAGGGCAGGCCCGCCAAAGTGAAGGCTTCCCGAAATATCCGCCTCACAGGCTCCGCGGTGCTCCAATGCTTGCGGTCCAGGCCCGCCGCGACAAAGCCGCCGGTCTCGCCGATGGCCATGCGGGTCGCTGGAAACAGCGGGTCCGCGTCGCCCCAGTGCAGTCCGCGCAGATGGGCGATCCAGTCGGTGACGATCTCCAGGGCCTCACCACCGACGGGAAAGAACCAACTCGAGAACGTCTTGGAGAACTTGGTTTTGACCTCCCGCGCATCCTGATTAAGCCGGCCCTGCGCCAGATCGACGTGCTTCAGCTTTAGAGAGGCCAGCGCCCCATCGCGCGCGCCGGTCAGCAGGGTGAAGGCGACGAGGGCGCGGTTGCGCCGTTCAATGTCCGTTCCTGTCAGCATGAGTGACAGGACGTGATGGATCTGGTCCAGGGTCGGCGCGGTCTTCTCGCGCACCGCGTGAGCGATCCGCACGTCCTTTTCCGGCAGATTGAAATAGTCGGCGTCGGTGTAGCTGATTTTGCGCTTGTATCCCGTCTTGTCGGACAGCCAGATGAAGAAGCTGCGCAGGGCCGACAGGGTCGAATGCACCGTGGCGCGGCTTAGGCGCTCTCCGGACCGCACCGCGATCTGGTCGTTTAGCCTGCGCTTGAAGGCCACCGCCTGCTCGCGATGGAAGCGGCCGAAATCGCGGTGGCCGGTTGAAGTCTCGAACCGGCTGATCGCCTTGGCGACCCCATCGATCGATGCCTCGCTGTGCCGCTTGGCCTCGCGCAGATAGATGAAATAGGCGCGCTTGATCCGCTCGTTGGCGGGGTTGGCGTTGGTCATGTCCGTTCGTCCTTCTCGAATGCACTGTTCAGGCAAGGGAATGGGCACTGTTCTATGCGTAGCGCCGCCTCCACGACGCGGACCTCGATGTCGGGCAGGATCAGCGGCAGGGCATCCCGTCGTGCGCGCCGGTTCATGACCCCGCCGCACACCCCGCAAAGGGCGCGCAGGTTGCCAACGCCGCCCCCATTGGACGGGACAAAGTCGGCCATCCCCAGGGCTGGCGCACGACTGTCACGGCACCCAACACAGTGGAGCATGCCAGGCGGGGTCGGGCGCTTGGCGGCGGCGCGGCGTGCGGTCAGGAACGCCCGCAGCACAGTGCCGTGAACCAAGGTCGGCCGGCGGTCGTCGATGGCCTGAAGGCCGCCCTTGGTGATCCAGCGCCGTACCGTGTTGTTGTGGATCCCGTAGAGACGCCCGACCTCGTCCACGGCATAGGTGCGGTTCAGCTTCGCTAGGCGCGGGTTGAGCCGGGTGCGGGCCACGGGGCTGCGCCCTCACTGGCCGTCGAGCAGGCGACGGATCGAGGCGATCCTGACCAGGGTGCGCCGCCCGAGCTTGATCGTCTCCAGCCGGCCTTCGCGGATCAATGCATAGATCGACGTGCGGCCAAGGCCGAGGGCCTTGGCGGTGTCGCTGATGGACGTGGCGATGGGTTCCATTGGATCGTCTCCGAACGCCGCCGGGTGCCGGCGGGTACGGGGATGGTTGTCGGTCGATGCGCCTAGCCAATGCTGCCGGATTGGGCCGTATTGCGCCGGAAGCCGGCGGCCTAGAGGTTTCCGGCGCTACAGGCTGCGGATGCGCCGGAGGACCGCGTTGACGGTGTCCTGAACGGTTGAACGCGAGGGTGCATCCAGGCCACGGCCTGCTAGGCGAGTAGCGATTGCGTCGATCAAGGCGTCGGAACCCTTTGTCCCGGCCCCCTCCGGAATTCCGACCTCATGAACCTGAGCGACGAGTTCGGCCACCCATTCGGGCCAATGCTGCGACATGGAGCGGCCACCAGTGTTTCGAGGTAGCTCGCTCGCCATGGTTTCCGAAAAGGCAGATGGCACCATCCGCCGTATGTCATCGCGGTGAAATGTGATGCCGAAAGCCTTCATATGGAATCGCTTGTCGATCCACGTCTCGAAGTCGCCGGTCTCCCAGTTTTGGGTCAGGGCTTCATGCCCCTCGGCCCACCAGAACTGCTTGGGAACATCGTAGTTTTCGCGCGAATCCGACGCGAGCAGCATCAATTCGGCGCGCGCCCTGATCAGGCCGGCGTGGGCGCGCGTGCAGATTGCGAGGTTGGCCGTGGGTGAAAGTGTAGCTGTCCGTATGCGTCGGATGGTTTCAGAGGCGGTCAGCCAGTCCGCCGGACGATACTCGTCGGTGACGTCCGGCAGGTTGTCATCGTCGTGACTGCTCACCCAGACAGAAAATCACTCAACCTTGATTCGTAACAGTCCAGCGCTCATGCGGGACGTTTCAGGGGTATCACCCTCCCGCCCTCGCGCAGACCATCCAAGTGGTTGCTCCACCACTGCGCCATCCGCACCCGCTCAGCCCAGTGGGCACCCCGGTGGTAGGCGGCGCGCACGCTGTCGGCGTCTCCATGGGCAAGCGCGCGCTCGATAGCGTCGGTGGTCCACTTGCCGGACTCGTTCAGAAGCGTGCTCGCCGTCGAGCGGAAGCCATGGGAGGTCATTTCGTCGGAGCCATAGCCCATGCGTCTCAGAGCGGCGTTCAAGGTGTTTTCCGACATGGGCCGCCGTGAGGTGCGCACCGAAGGGAACACGTAACCCTCGTCGCCGGTCAACTCCCGGATTTGCTTGAAGATATAGATGACCTGTGTGGAAAGGGGGACCACATGTTCGCGGTTCATCTTCATGCGACGGCCGGGGATACGCCACACGGCACCCTCCAGATCGATCTCCGCCCAGAGGGCTTGCCGTAGTTCGCCTGGACGCACAAACAGGTGCGGCGAGAGTTGTAGCGCCCACTGCGTCAGCGGGTGGCCATCGAAGCCGTCTATCGCCCGCAACAGACCGCCTACGGCCTGGGGCTCCAAGATCGCCGCGTGGTGTTTGACCGTCGGCGAGATCAGCGCGCCTTGCAGGTCGGCGGCGATGTTGCGGCGCGCGCGGGTGGTCGCCACACCGAACCGGAAGACCCGGCCCGAAAACGACAACAGGCGCTTTGCCGTTTCGTGGCGGCCTGACAATTCCACCTTCTTCAGGACGGCGAGCAATTCATAGGGCTCGATCTCGGCAATCGGACGCTGACCCAGCGCCGGTTCCAACAGCGCCAACAACCACCGCGCCTTGTCCGCCGTGATGCTCTTGACGCCCTCCTGCTCGCGCTTGGCGATGAACTCATCCGCTACCGCCTTGAAGGTGTTGGCCGCGCCGACCAATGCGGCCACCGCCGCTCGCTTCTTCTCGAAGGATGGGTTGAGGCCGTTGGCGATCATCTCGCGCGCCGCGTCGCGCCGCTTGCGCGCCTCCTTCAGCCCGACATCGGGGAATACGCCGACGGAGAGCTGCTGCTCCTTACCTAGGTGGCGATACTTGAGCCGCCAGAGTTTACCGCCCGAAGGTCGGACGATCAGGAACAGGCCGCCCTCATCAAAGAGCTTGAACTGCGTCGCACGAGGCTTGGCGGCGCGCACGGAAGCATCTGAAAGGGCCATACTGGGGGTCACTCCATCGACCAGCCAAAACCGGCGCCCCAACGGTGACCCCCAATGCCCCCCGATCATCGGCGTACATTGGTGAACCCCAGTGAAGCGACTGAGGTCATATATAGCTGATTTCTTGTGGTATTTCCACCCATCGGCGCACGTCAGCGTGCAGCTTGGTGGTGCCCCCGGTCGGACTCGAACCGACACACCTTGCGGTACCGGATTTTGAGTCCGGCGCGTCTACCAATTCCACCACAGGGGCCACGCAGGCGCCCCTATAGCGGCGGTGGCCCGGTTCGCCAACTCACCTGCCGTACAACGCCGCCATCCCCGCGGCGGCGCGGGCCAGCGCGGCGCGCAGGGTCGACGGCTCGAGGACCTCCAGGTCGGGGCCGAACTTCAGCATCTCGCGGGTGGCGTGGGGCAGGCCCTCGATGGGCAGGCGGGCGCGGACCCACGCGGGGTCGGCGAGATCTGGGCCGAGCATCTCAAGGTTCTGGGCGACGGCGGCGCTGATCAGCTTCAAGCGCTCGGCCTGGGCGGCGCGGACGCGGACCAGGGCCCAGTCCTGCTGCAGGCGCGCGACGAACTCTTCCTGGGCGGAGCGCCAGTGGGCGGCGAGGTCGAAGGCCGGGTCGCGTTCGAAGGTCTGGTCCGTGACGGCGGCGGCGCGGATCGAGGCCAGGCGGTAGGTCAGCGGGCGGGCGGCGCCCCCAGCCCCGACCTTGGCGACCAGGTACCAGGTCCCGGCTTTCAGCACGAGGCCGAGGGGGTCGACCAGGCGGGCGCTGGCCTTGGTCCAGCTCTCGTAGTCGAGGCGGATGCGGCGCTGGTCCCAGACCGCTGTGGCAAGGTCGGGGAGCAGGTGGATCGAGGCCTCGTCGGGGTTCCAGGCGGCGGTATCGAGGTGGAAGCGGCCGGCAATGCGGGTGGCCTCCTCGCGCAACGCGGTGGGCAGGGAGGCAAGGAGCTTCAGGCGCGAGGCGAAATAGGCGTCGGCCAGGCCGAGCTGCATGGCCGGGCCCGGCAGCCCCATGAACAGCATGGCCTCGGCCTCGGGCCGCGTCATGCCGGTCAGCCGGGTCTTGTAGCCGTCAAGCAGGCGAAAGCCGCCGCCGGCCCCGCGCTCGGCGTAGATCGGCACGCCGGCGGCCGACAGCGCGTCGACGTCGCGGTAGATGGTGCGAACGCTGACCTCCAGCTCCTCGGCCAGGGAAGCGGCGCTGCGCTGACCCTGGGCCTGCAGGGTGATCAGGATGGAGAGGAGGCGGCTGGCGCGCATGGGGCGAGTGTAGCGCGTCATAGCTGACAAGAAATGTCAGTATGGCGCCGCCGCCCGCTCGCCTAGGGCGCGGCATACTGGACATTCGACCCGGCGCACGGCGATTATCCGCCCCGAGGGGACATCCGTGAGCACCAGCGAATTTACCGATGACGAGCGGCGGATCACGCTCTGGGGCATCGCCATCGTGTTTCTGGGGTCGCGCGGAGGGTTCTGAGAGACCCCTCATCCGACCTGCAGTCGCAGGCCACCTTCTCCCACAAGGGGGAGAAGGGTGCGGAGCGTCGAATGGGATGATCCGGCGAGACAGCCGGGCATTGGGGAGATGGTGATGCGGAAGCTGTTGATTGGCATTGCGGGCGCGTGCGCGGCGCTGTCGCTGGCCCCTTTGGCGAGCGCGCAGGCGCCGCCCGCACCTACGCCGAGGCCGGGCTATGTGACGCCGCCGGAGAATTCCGCGGGGCTCTATCCGGTGAACGGCGAGCCGATCTTCAAGGCGCACTGCGCGAGCTGCCATGACGCGGGCGTCGACCGCGCGCCGAACCGGCATGAGCTCAGCGTCCGCAGCCCCGAGGACGTCTACGACGTGCTGACCACCGGCCGCATGCAGGCCATGGCCCAGGGCATGGGCCCGGCCGAGATCTATGGCGTGGTGCGGTTCCTCACCGGCAAGTCGCCGACCCCGCAGACGGCGCAGGGGCCCGACCCGAACCTCTGCAAGACCAGCGGGCCGCTGCAGCCGAACGGGCCGCAGTGGAACGGCTGGGGCCGCGATGTGGCCAACAGCCGCTACCAGCCGAAGCCGGGCTTTGCGGCGGCCGACATCCCGAAGCTGAAGGTGAAGTGGGCCTTCGCTTATCCTGGGACCAAGAACACCGAGGCGCTGATCTTCGGCGACCGGGTGTTCGTCGCCAGCCTGGGCGGCAAGCTCTATTCGCTGGATGCCAGGACCGGCTGCGTCCACTGGCGCTACGACTTCAAGGGCGGGGCGCGGGCCTCGATGACCATCGGGCCGGACCCCAAGGCGCCCAGCCACTTCGCGCTCTACATGGGCGACGACCGGATGTTCATGCGCGCGCTGGACGCGGGCTCGGGCAAGGTGCTTTGGACCACGCGGGTCGATGACCATCGGGTCGGACGGATCACCGGGTCGCCAGCGCTGTTCGGCGGGATGCTCTATGTGCCGCTGTCGGCCTCCGAGGAGAGCCAGGGCAACGTCGGCGCCTATGGCTGCTGCACCTTGATCGGCACGGTCGCGGCGCTGGACGCGGCGAGCGGCAAGCCGGTCTGGAAGCAGGCGATCCTCGACGAGACGCCGCACCCGACGCGGAAGAACGCGGCGGGGACCCAGATGTACGGCCCGGCCGGCGGCGCGATCTGGTCGGCGCCGACCATCGACGCCAGGCGCGGCCTGCTCTTCGTGGCGACCGGCGACAGCTACACCGAGGTCGAGCACCCCGCGTCGGACGCCGTGGTCGCCATGGACCTGAAGACCGGCAAGATCAGGTGGGTCAACCAGGTGCTGGCGCAGGACAACTTCATGTCCGGCACGATCAACGGGCCGCTGGGCACGCGGGGGCCGGACTATGACTTCGGCTCGTCGCCGCAGCTGATCGCCATGTCGGGCGGCAAGGACATCCTGATCACCGGCAACAAGTCCTCGATCGTCTATGCGATGGACCCGGCGACCGGGAAGACCGTCTGGGCGACGGCCAAGCTGGGCAGCGGCGGCGCGAGCGGCGGGGTCGAGTGGGGGCCGGCGACGGACGGCAAGATCGTCTACGCCCCGCTGGCCGACAATCCCGCGCGCGGCAGGCCCGGACTTGCGGCGCTGAACGTGGCCGACGGCAAACTCGTCTGGCAGGTAGATGCGCCCAGGGTGGCGGCCTGTAACGTGCCGTCAGGCCGCTGCTCGCCGGCCTATTCCGGGGCGGCGATGGCGATCCCCGGCGCGGTGTTCACCGGGGCCCAGGACGGCCACCTGCGGGCCTATGCCTCAGACGGTAAGCTGATCTGGGACTATGACGCCACCGGGCCGTTCGACACCGTCAACAGGATCAAGGGCGCGCCGGGCGGCTATCTCGACATGGGCGGGCCGACGGTGGCGGGCGGGATGGTGTTCTTCCACTCCGGCTACAACGGCAGCGCCGGCGCGAACAATGTGCTGGTGGCGATGACGATCGACGGCAAGTAGCGGCGAAATCTGACTGAAATCTGCGGCGGGTCATGATCCGCCCAAAGAGCGTCCGGTCACAGGACGCCAGGGCATCGGGAAACGGGGAACGGGCATGAAGCGGTTCTGGAATGGCGCCATCGTCGCGGCGGCGGCGCTGGGCGCCCTGGTCACCCACCAGGCGTTTGGCCAGCCAGCGCCAGCGCCCGCGCCTTCGACGACCACGCGCGACGCCTTCGCGGCGCGGACCCTGCAGCAGGCGGCGCTGGCCAAGATGCAGGTGCGCGGCGAGGAGGTGTTCAACACCCGCTGCAAGTCCTGCCACATGCCGCCGGTCGAGCATGCGCCCTCGCGCTCCGAATTGGCGTCGCAGTTCCCCAATGTGATCATCGCGGCGCTGAAGACCGGCAAGATGCAGGGCATGGCCGCGGGCCTGTCGAGCGACGACATCGACTCGGTGGCGTCATGGATCACCGGCCAGGCGCCGGACGCCCATTTCGACCTGGCGGGCGAGTCCAAGAACGCGTGTGCGGCGAGCGCCAAGTTCAATCCGGCGGGGCCGTCGTGGAACGGCTGGAGCCCGGACAAGCAGAACACCCGGATGGCCGTGGCGTCGACGATCACCGCGGCCAATGCCCCGAAGCTCAAGGTGAAATGGGCCTTCGCCTACCAGGGCGGCCGCTATGGCCAGCCGACCATCGTCGGCAACCGGGTGTTCGTGACCTCCTCGTCCGGCCAGGTCTATGCGCTGGACAAAGAAACCGGCTGCGTGGCCTGGGGCTATAAGGCGCGGGGCTCGGTGCGCGTGACCATCTCGGTGGGCAAGAACCCGAAGGCCGCGTCCGGCTATGCGGCCTATTTCGGCGACATGAACCGCAACCAGGTGGCGGTGGACGCCAACAGCGGCCAGGAACTGTGGGTCACCAGTATCGACAGCGGCGGCCGCGGCATCCTGACCGGCGCGCCCAGCCTGTGGGGCGACACGCTCTATGTGCCGCTGTCCTCGTTCGAGGAGGGCGTCGCGGGGCTGGCGGCCTACGAATGCAGCAAGCAGCGCGGCGCCGTGGCGGCCCTCGACGACGCCACGGGCAAGATCAAGTGGAAGAGCTACACGATCGCGACCGCGCCGGCGCCGTTCAAGAAGAACGCGGCGGGGACCCAGATGTACGGCCCGGCGGGCGGCGCGATCTGGTCGGCGCCGACCATCGATCCCAAGCGCGGCGTGCTCTACGTGGCGACCGGCGACAGCTACACCGACGTCGAGGAGCACGGGTCCGACGCGGTGGAGGCGATGGATCTGGCCACCGGGAAAATCAGGTGGGCCCACCAAATGACCGAGCTGGACCACTTCCTGGTCGGCTGCCCGCCGCAACGCCCGGGGGTGAACTGCCCGACGCCGAACGGGCCGGACTTTGACTTCGGGTCGTCGCCGAT
The DNA here is from genome assembly GCA_038213205.1 of Caulobacterales bacterium. Taxonomy (GTDB): domain Bacteria; phylum Pseudomonadota; class Alphaproteobacteria; order Caulobacterales; family Caulobacteraceae; genus Phenylobacterium. The sequence continues at coordinate 19,270 of JBBQTP010000009.1, read as the reverse complement.
CCTGAAGCACCTGAGGGGTGGAAAAGACATCCTGCTGGCCGGGCAGAAGTCGGGGCAGGTCTATGGGCTCGATCCGGAGACGGGCGGGTTCGTCTGGCAACTGCGGATCGGCAAGGGCAGCGCGCTGGGCGGCGTCGAGTGGGGCATGGCCGCCGATGACGACAACCTCTACGTGGGCGTCGCCGACCGCGGGATGCCGACGCTGTCGGCGCTGCGGCTGAGCGACGGGGCGTTGATGTGGCGCCACCGCGCGCCCGAGCCGGCCAAGTGCAGCTTCGAAGGCCGCTGCGGCAACGGCTACTCCGGCCCGCCCAGCGTCGCCAACGGCGTGGTCTACGGCGTGAACCAGGACGGCCACGTGCGCGCCTTTGTGGCCAAGACCGGCGCGTTGATCTGGGACTACGACACCGCCGGGCGGCACTACGACACGGTCAATGGGGTGAAGAACCAGCGCGGCGGGAACCTGGATTCCAACGGCATCGTCTTCGCCGGGCCGATGGCCTTCCTGATGGCCGGGTTCAACGGCGCGTCGGGATCGAGTGGGCCGGACAATGTGCTGCTGGCCTTCTCGGTCGACGGGAAATAGGGCGCCACTCTCGGGTGTCATCCCGGAAAGCCGCGCAAGCAGCTTATCCGGGACCCATACGTGCGAGCCTATCCGGCGGAACCTGTGAGTATGGGTCCCGGCTCTCCGCTTCGCTGCGGCCGGGAAGACAGTTAGAGTCGGCATCTGCGGAGGGGCGACGATGGCCTACGAGGCCAAAACCAAGACGACTGATGTCGACGTGGACGCGTTCATCGCCGCCTCGCCGAAGCCCGCGGACGGCGCTGCGCTCTGCGCGATGATGCGCAAGGTGAGCGGGCTGGAGCCGAAGATGTGGGGCCCGAGCATCGTCGGGTTCGGCGTGTGCGAATACGAGCTGGCGGGCGGCAAGACGGGCAAGATGCTGGCCATGGGGTTCGCGCCGCGCAAGCCCTCGCTGGTGCTCTACATCAAGCACGCGGACGCCTGGGAGGATCGCCTGGCGCGGCTCGGCAAGCACGGGATGGGCAAGGGCTGTCTCTACATCAACAAGCTGGCCGATGTGGACGCGGGCGTGCTGGAAGAGATGGTCGCCGCGGCCTGGACCGAGACCGCGCGGATCGAGGCCTAGCCCCCGCCGGTCTTCAGCGCCTCCACCGATTTCTCGATGCGGCGGGCGCGGGTTTCGGCGGCCTTGGCGTCTTCGATGGGCATGGTGTGGCGGCGCTTGTTCGAATAGCTGAGCTTGTCGAAGGCGGCCTTGGCGGAGGGCTCGGCGGCCAGCGCCCTGGCGAAGTCGGCGGGGATTTCCAGCACGCGGGGTTCGGTGTCGAGCACGATCTCGACGTCGAGAGTGTCGCCACCGCTGACGCCGGACCTGGCGCGAACATCTGCGCTGACGCCCACCATGAAGCGGCCACCCATCGAGGCGATGGTGTTGCGGTAGGTGTAGCCGTTGAGCGTCACCTTCACCGCCGGCTTGCGGCTGGTCCCCAGGGCGACGACGACCTCATCGGGCACGCAGATACCGGTGACGTTCTTGCTGCCGGCCAGGATGGTACGGAACTTCATCGGGCGGCGCTCCATGGGAACAGGGCGCGCAGGCGCGCGTCACGCAACCACAGGCCGCCCCAGGCGAACACCGCCAGGTAGGGACCGAACAGGATGTGGCTGGGCCAGGGGTTGCCGTGCGTCCAGTGGATCGCCGCGGTCCCGCCCATCAGGCCGGTGACCAGTATCGCACCCAGCACGGAGGTGCGCGGAAAGATGTAGAGGACCAGCAGCAGCGCCTCCATCACGCCGATGCCGAAGCCGGAGCCGTGCGGCAGGCCGAGCTGGGCGCCGGTCTGTTCAACGATCGGCAGGCCGGCGAGCTTCATGCCCGCGTCCATCAGCATGAAGGCCGCGAACAGGCCGGTCACGACCCAGCCGGCGATGCGCATGGGTCTGGATGTCTCTTGCATGGCAATCTCCCCGACGTTGCTGCCCGAAGGACGATGGGCGCTAGGCGGCCCCGACAGGGCGTGCGAGTTTTTTGACGATGCCTGCTCAAGCTTCCCTGACCCGCCGAGGTCTTTCCCGTCTTCTAGGCGCGGCCGCACTGCTGGGCGGCGGCGCCCGCGCCCAGGCGGCTTCCTACGACGTCGTCCTGGAGAGCAATGTCCGGGTGGCGGCGCGCGACGGCGTGAAGCTGGCGACCGACGTCTACCGCCCGGCGCGGGGCGGCAAGGCGGCGGCCGGGCGATTTCCGGTGGTGATGGAGCGCACGCCCTATGGCCGCAACGTCACCAGCTTTCGCGACATCACCCAGGCGTCGGACAAGCCGCTGACGCGGGCGCAGGTCGCCGAGATCTATGTGCGCGCCGGCTATGTGGCAGTCTTCCAGGACTGCCGGGGGCGATACGACAGCGAGGGTGAGTTCACCAAATATCTGAGCGAGGGGGCGGACGGGTTCGACACCTGCGCCTGGATCGTGCGTCAGCCGTGGAGCGACGGGCGGATCGGGACGATGGGCTTGAGCTATGCGGCCCATACGCAAGTGGCGCTGGCGTGCCTCAATCCGCCCGGGCTGAAGGCGATGTTCGTGGACTGCGGCGGGTTCTCCAACGCCTACCAGGGCGGTATCCGCCAGGGCGGGGCGTTCGAGCTGAAGCAGGTGACCTGGGCCTACAACCTGGGCGTGGAGAGCAAGGCGGCGGCGGCCAGTCCGGGGCTGATGGCGCAGCTCAAGGCCATCGACATCAAGGCCTGGTTCGCCTCGATGCCGTGGAAGCGCGGGCACACGCCGCTGTCGGCGCTGCCGGACTACGAGGCCTATGTCTACGATCAGTGGCGGCACGGCAATTTCGACAGCTTCTGGAAGCAGGCCGGGATCTATGCGGCGGGCTACTACGACCAGATGGCGGACGCCGCCACGGTGCACATGTCCGGCTGGTACGACCCCTATTCGCGGACCTGCACCGACAACTACGCGGCGCTGACGACGCGCAAGAAGGGGCCGCTGCGGCTGATCATGGGGCCCTGGACGCATGGGGCGCGGTCGACGACCTATTCCGGCGACGTCGAGTTCGGCCCCGGGTCGACGTTGGACGCCCTGGGCCACGCCGACATCTTCGCCCAGCGGCTGGCCTGGTACGACCGGCACCTGAAGGGGTCGAGCCTGGCCGAGCCCGATCCGGCGGTGCGGCTATATGTGATGGGCGGTGGCGGTGGAGCCAAGACGGCGAAGGGCCGGCTGATGCATGGCGGGCGGTGGCGCACCGAGCGAGCCTGGCCGATCCCCGACCGCAAGGAGACCGCCTACCATCTGCACGGCGACGGGCGGCTTTCGGTCGATGCGCCCAAGGCGGGTGTGGGTCCGGTGAACTACGATTTCGATCCCAACCACCCGGTCCCGACCATCGGCGGGGCGGTGACGTCGGGCGAGCCGCTGATGCGCGGTGGCGGCTATGACCAGCGCGAGGGCGCCACGGTCTTTGGATCGCGCCAACCGTACCTGCCGCTGGAGGCGCGCCCCGATGTGCTGGTGTTCCAGACCGAGCCGCTCGCAGCTGACGTTGAAGTCACGGGCGCGATCGAATTGAAGCTGTGGATCAGCTCGGACGGGCCGGACACCGACTTCACCTTCAAGCTGGTCGACCTCTATCCGCCGAGCGCCGATTGGCCGGAGGGCTTCGCGCTGAACCTGACCGACGGGATCCTGCGCTGCCGGTATCGGGCGAGCTGGGAGACGCCCTCGATGATGACGCCCGGCGAGGTCTATCCGATCACTGTCACGGCGTTTCCGACGTCGAACCTGTTCAAGGCCGGCCACCGCATCCGGCTCGACATCTCGTCCAGCAACTTCCCACGCTTCGACGTCAATCCGAACACCGGGGCGCCGGAGGGCGAGGGGCTGGACCGGCGGGTGGCGAGGAACAGCGTGTTCGTCGATGCGAGCCGGCCGAGCCACGTCCTGTTGCCGATCATCCCGAGGCGCGCCTGATGAAGTTCCGTCCGATCGCCGCGATGGCGCTGATGCTGGCCTGGACGCCGGCAGCCCACGCGGCTGAGCTGCTCGACGCGACGCCGCGCACGGCGGTGATCACCGCCTTCGCGCCGGAGATCGTGCCGCTGGCTGCGGCGCTCAGCGACAAGCACAGCTACAAGGTCTCCGGCACGGAGTTCATCACCGGCACGCTGGAGGGCAAGCCGGTGGTGCTGTTCCTGTCCGGCGTGTCGATGGTCAATGCGGCGATGAACACGCAGCGCGTGCTGGACCGGTTCAGGATCACCCGCATCGTGTTCTCCGGCATCGCCGGGGGCGTGGACCCCAACCTAGACGTGGGCGACGTCGTCGTGCCCGACCAGTGGGGCGAATATCTGGAGAGCGTGATGGCGCGGGAGGACGCGCCCGGCCACTTCGCTTCGACCTATCGCGACCCGGTGGTGGGCGCCAATTTCGGGATGATCTTTCCCAAGGTCGTCGAGGTCGCCGGGCCCGGCGGGGCGCTGGAGCAGCGCAGCTGGTTCCCGGCCGATCCGGCGCTGATCGCGCTGGCGCGGCAGGTGGCGCCGACGGTGATCTTGAAGCGCTGCTCGTCGGCCGACCACTGCCTGGAGAAGGCGCCCAAGGTGGTGGTGGGCGGCAACGGCGTCTCGGGCCAAAGCTTCGTGGACAATGCCGCGTTCCGCACCTGGGCGTTCGCGACCTTTCAGGCGCGCGTGCTGGACATGGAGACCGCCGCGGTGGGCCAGGTCGCCTATGCCAACGGCGTGCCGTTCGTGGGCTTCCGCAGCCTCTCGGACCTGGCCGGCGGCGACCCTGGCCGCAACCAGGCCAACGTGTTCTTCCCGCTGGCCTCGGACAATTCGGCGGCGGTGGTGCGGGCGTTCGTTAGAGCGCTGCCTTAGCCCTTCGCCAGGTATATGAACCTCGCGATGAACAGGACCGCGAGCACGTAGAGCAGCCAGTCCCGGCGCGTGGCGTGGCCACGCAGCAGGCGCAGCGCGGCGTAGCTGACGATGCCGAAGGCCAGGCCGTTGGCGATCGAGAAGGTCAGCGGGATGGCGATCAGGGTCAGGAAGGCCGGAATGGCGACCTCAGGATCCTTCCAGTCGATCTCGGCGACAGCGCCCAGCATCATGGCGCCGACCAGGATCAGGGCCGGCGCGGTGGCCGCGGCCGGGATCGCCTGGACCAGGGGCGCGAACAGGAAGGCGATCAGGAACAGCACGCCGACCACCACCGCCGTCAGGCCGGTGCGGCCGCCCACCGCGACACCCGAGGCGCTCTCGATGTAGCTGGTGGTGGTGCTGGTGCCCAACAAGGAGCCCACCATGGTGGCGATGGAGTCCGCGAACAGGATGCGGTTGAGGCGCGGGATCTCGCCGGCCTCATCGGTGAGGCCGGCTTCCTTGGTGACCGCGACCAGGGTGCCCACGTTGTCGAACAGGTCGACGAACAGGAAGACGAAGACGATCTCGGCGAGCGTCAGGGCGATGCCGCTCTTGAGGTTGAAGGCGCCTGCGATATCGAGCTTGAAGGCGGTGGCTGAGATCGCGCCCAGGCTGTAGGCGCCCGGCGCGACGTGGGCCAGGCCCAGCGCCCAGCCGGCGGCGGTGGTCGCCACGATGCCGATCAGGATCGCGCCCTTCACCCGCCAGGCCTGCAGCGCCGCGATCAGCACCAGGCCGCCAACCGCCAGAGCGGCGGTGGGCTGGGTGAGGTCGCCGAGGCCGACGGCGGTCGCGGGGCTGGCGACCACGATGCCGGCCGACTTGAGGCCGATGAAGGCGATGAACAGCCCGACGCCGCCGGCCACCGCGGCGAACAGCGAGCGCGGGATGGCCGCGATGATCATCTGGCGCACGCCAACGGCGGTCAGCAGCAGGAAGGCCAGGCCCGAGATGAAGACGCAGCCCAGCGCCGTCTCCCACGGCACGCCCATGCCCTTGACCACCGTGTAGGCGAAGTAGGCGTTCAGCCCCATGCCGGGGGCCAGCGCCAGCGGGTAGTTGGCGAGCAGGCCCATCAGGATCGAGCCGAAACCGGCGGCCAGACAGGTGGCGGCGGCGACCGCGGCCACCGGCAGCCCGGCGTCGCCGAGGATCGCGGGATTGACCACCACGATGTAGGCCATGGTCAGGAAGGTGGTGAGCCCTGCCAACAGCTCGGTGCGGACGTTGGTCCCACGCCGCTCAAGTCCAAAGAACCGTTCCAGTGTGCGCCCCCGCTCAAGCCGACTCCCCAGACGTTAGACAATGGCGACATGCCGGGCGCACGCAAGGTGGATGCGTTGGCGCAACACCTTGGCCTTGTTGTTGACGCGAGCAGCGACCAATCTTCAGCCATGCGTTTATCCGCCCTGGCCCTGATCGCCGGTCTTTGCAGCACGGCCGCCCTGGCGGCGCCCGCGCCGCTGCCGGCTGACCGGCCGGCAACCACGGTATCACCGCTCACCGTGGCGCCGCCCGGCGATGCACCCAAGGTGGTGGCGACCTGGCCGGCGGCCGGGGCGGCGGTGGCCGGCGGGGTGATGATCCTGACCATCACCTTCGATCAGAAGATGGCCGGCGACAGCTTCAACATCACCATGACGCAGGGCGGCGACGGCCTGCAGTGCCTGAAGACGCCCAGGCTGCTGAACGACGGCAAGACCTTCGTCCTGCTCTGCACCAGCCGCGAGAAGAAGAGCTACACGGTGGCGTTCAACGCCGGGCCGGGCGCCGGCTTCGCCAACATCGGCCAGCAGCGCGCGGCGCCGGCCACCCTGTCGTTCAGCACCACCGACGCCGACGGGCCGCGCAACATCGCCGACGCCATGAAGCTCGAGAACCTGCCGAACATCGACCTGCCGATCCAGGACGCCCCGGCGTTCGAGGCCAGGCCGGAGTGATGCTCCACCGATCACCTCTTGATCGTCATTCCCGGGCTTGTCCCGGGAACCTATAGACACCGCCCTCGCAAGTAGACCTGCGGCGCTCGCGCATATGGGTTCCCGGCACAAGGCCGGGAATGACGGACACAATTAGGTGGGCGGAGGTTTAGCTCGCGGCCTTCGCCGCGTCCGTCGTCAGCCGGTCGATCTGGCCGCGGATGTGGGCGGCTTCGGCGGCGGTGTTGGCCAGGGCGATGGCGCGGTCGAAGGCCTCGCGGGCCTCGGCCTTGCGGTCGAGTTGCAGGAGGAAAGCGCCGCGCGCGCCGTGCCAGTAGAAGTAGCCGGCGAGTGGCGCCTCCAGCGGTTCGATCATCGCCAGGGCCTCGGCGGGGCCGCGCGCCTTGGAGACCGCCACGGCGCGGTTCAGCGTGATCACCGGCGACGGCGTCATCACCTCCAGCGCGCCATAGAGCTGTTCGATATTGGCCCAGTCGGTGTCGGCCGGAGTCTCGGCGCGGGCGTGCAGGGCGGCGATGGCGGCCTGCACCTGGTAGGGGCCGGGACGCTGGTGGCGCACGGCCTTGTCGATCAGAGCCAGGCCCTCGCCGATCGCCTGGCCGTCCCAGAGGCTGCGGTCCTGGTCGTCGAGCAGGACGGCGGCGCCGTCGGCGTCGAAGCGGGCGGCGGCGCGGGAGTGCTGCAGTAGCAAGAGCGCGCTCAGGCCCATGATCTCAGGCTCGGTCTGGAACAGACGCAGCAGCAGGCGCGACAGGCGGATCGCCTCGTCGCAAAGCGGCGCGCGCGCCTGGGCGGTTTCCCGGCCTGCGGTGTAGCCCTCGGTAAACACCAGATAGACCATGTGCGCGACCACGGCGACGCGCTCGGACCGCTCGACGGGACCGGGGGCTTCGAAGGCCAACTCGGCTTTGGCGATGCGGGCCTTGGCGCGGGTGATCCGCTGTTCCATCGCCGCCTCGCCGACCAGGAACACCCGGGCGATCTGCTTGACGGTGAGGCCGGGGACGATGCGCAGGGCGAGCGCGATCTGCTGGGTGGCCGGCAGGTCTGGATGGCAGCAGATGAACATCAGCCGCAGGATGTCGTCGCGGTAGTGGGCGCCGTCGAGCCGCTCGGCCATCGGGGTCTCGACATCGTCGACGTCGGAGATCTGGTCCTCGGGCGGCAGCTCGGTCTGGCGCGCGGACTTGCGCTTGCCGTCCAGGGCGGCGTTGCGGCCGACCATGATCAGCCAGGACGCCGCGTCGCGCGGCGGGCCCTTCTGCGGCCAACTTCGCAGGGCGCGAAGGCAGGCCTCCTGAAATGCCTCCTCGGCGGTGTCGAGGTCGCGGAAGTAGCGCAACAGCGCGCCGACCGCCTGGGGACGGGCCGAGGTGATGGCCGCATCGATCCAGGCGAGGTCGCTCATGGTCAGGCGCCGTCCGCGATCCGCCCCGCAACCGCGTCGACCGGCAGGCTGCCGTTGGAAAAGTAGTGCAGCGGGCGGACCTCATAGGCGCCCCCGGGGTTCGCCGCGCCCAGTTCCTTGCAGAAGATCAGCACCTCTTCGAGGTCATCGCAATTGACCAGGTAGAAGCCGAGCAGTTGTTCCTTGGTCTCGGCGAAGGGGCCGTCGATGACCAGGGGCGTGTCACCCTTGCGAAGCGTGGTCGCCGCGGTGGTCGGCATCAGCCGCGCGGTCGGGCCGATCTTGCCGCGCGCGGCCCAGCGCTCCTGCACCTCGATCAGGCCGGCCATCACCTTGGCGTCCTGCTCCTTGGTCCAGGCGAAGACAGCTTCCTCGGCATCGTAGCAAAGGATGGCGTAGAGCATGGGGGCGCGGTTCCTCATCGGGCTTAGGACGGCCCAACCTAGCCGCGTCCGACAGCGGACCGCAAAATTATCTCCCCTCGTTCCGTAATTTGATCGTTATTTGAATCAGGGGATTCAGAGGCCCGCGGGCGGTTGCAGGCGGAGCTGGCTGAGCGGGGTGAGCACGGTGCGCTCGATGATCTCGCCCATGGCGTCGGCGTCGACCGTGTCGAGGTTACGCAGCCACCAGGCCAGCAGGTTAAGGATCGCCGAGACCATGTGGAACAGGATCAGGTCGTCCATCGGCCCGTCGGCCTTTTGTTTGCGCGTGGCGCCCATGGTGATCATCGTCTGGCGCAGCATCTCGGCGCGGACGGTCTCGCCGGAGCCTCCGGCGATCAGCGCCTGGTAGATCGGCAGGTGGCCGGCGACGAAGGTGCAGATCGAGCGCGCCGCGCCCAGGCGGTCGCGCAGTTGCAAGAGCGGCGCGGCCTCGGCGAGGAATTCGCGGATCAGCTTGTCGGCCACGTCGGCCAGCAGGGCTTCCTTGTCCGGGTAGTGGCGGAAGAAGGTGGCGTAGCCGATGTCGGCGCGGGCGGCGATGGCGCGCACGGTGATCGACTCCAGCGGCAGCTCCGAGGCCAGCTGCGTCATGGCCAGGCGCAGCGCATCGCGGGTGCGCACCACGCGGGCGTCCGCGCTCCTGGCGCCGGGCGCCGTGGGATCCGGGGCCTTGGGCTCCGAAACCATTGACATCTGGGGGTCAGAATCCATTATGATCCACTGTATATCGTATCTGGAGCCAACTATGGCTGGCGCCGTCCCTTACGGCAACCAGCGTTAGCCAGGACTCTTCAGGATCGCGTCACCTGTATCCGGTAGCGCGTAGATGGGCCCGAGACAGGGCAGCGGCGCGGCCAAAGGCCTGCGCTGACGACAGGTTGGAGGACGGACCAATATGACGATTTCGCGCAAGATCGCCGGCGGGAGCGCTGCGATAGGCCTGGCGGCGGCGGCGGGCGCGCTGGCGCTGGCCAGCGGTGGCCATGGGGTTTCGCAGGCGAGCGCGCAGGCCGCGCCGGTCGCCGGGCCGAGGACGGTCGACGACTTCATGCTGGCCGACCAGAACCTGTTGGCCCGCCAACTCTACCGGATGAGCAACGACAAGGCCGTGGTCCTTCTGACCTACGCCAGCGCCGACAAGCAGCTGCGCGCCGACGCGCCCGCGCTGATGGCGCTTAAGGCCGCCTATGCCGGCAAGGGTGTGGACATGCTGGCCGTCGACAGCCGCATCGGCGACAAGCGTGACCCGGTGATCGCCGACGCCAAGGCGGCCGGGATCGAGATGCCGATCCTGTTCGACTATGAGCAGCTGGTCGGCGAGGAGCTGGGGGTGACCCACGCCGCCGAAGTGATTGTCATCGATCCGCGCGGCTGGACCGTCGCTTACCGCGGCCCCGTGGATGGGGCCAAGGCGGCCGTTGACGCCCTGGTCTCCGGCCAGAGAGTGGCGCTGACCACACGCCCGGCATTGGGCCAGATGATCGCCTTCCCCGAGCGGGCCAAGGCCGCGACCTTCGCAAAGATCTCCTATGCCAAGACCATCGCCCCGATCGTTCAGCAGAAGTGCGCCACCTGCCACCAGCCGGGCGGAATCGGGCCGATGCCGCTGAACACCTATGAGCAGATCAAGGGCTTCTCGCCGATGATCCGCGAGGTGATCCGCACCCACCGCATGCCGCCCTACCTGGCCGACGAGACGGTGGGCGCCTTCCAGGACGACGACCGCCTGACGCCGGAGCAGATGAAGACCCTGGTCCACTGGATCGACAGCGGCGCCCAGCGCGGCGCGGGCGAGGACCCGCTGAAGAAGGTGGCCTTCAAGGCCCCGGACTGGCCGCTCGGCAAGCCGGACATCGTGCTCGACATCCCGGCGGTGAAGATCGCGGCGAGCGGCATCATGGACTACCAGCACCCGGTGGTGCCCATGGTCATGCCGGAAGGCCGCTGGATGAAGGCCAGCACCTTCCGCATTTCCGACCGTCAGGTCGTGCACCACATCCTGTCGGGCACGGTGAATCCGGACCATAAGGGCGCCGAGTTCAACGAGTCCCAATGGGGCGCCTCGCTGGGCGGCTACGGCCCAGGCAAGGGCTCCAACATCGAGCCGGTCGGCACCGGCGTCTGGGTGCCCGCCTCCGGTGGCGTCGGCTTCCAGAACCACTACACGCCCTACGGCAAGGAAACGACCGAGCAGACCCAGATGGGCCTCTACTTCTACAAGAAGGGCGAGGCGCCGAAGTACATCCTGCGGACCTTCGGCATCTTCGATTTCTCGATCGAGATTCCGCCGAACGAGGAGTTCCACCCCGAGACCAGCTACATCACCTTCCCGGCTGACGCGATCCTCTACGGTATCCAGCCGCACGCCCATAAGCGTGGCGGCTCGGCCCAGGTCTCGATCCTCTATCCGGACGGCAAGACCGAGAAGCTGCTCTCCCTGCCCCGCTACGATTTCAACTGGCAGTACGAGTACATGCTGAAGACCCCGCTGAAGATCCCGGCGGGCTCGAAGGTCATCGCCAAGTGGACCTACGACAACTCGGCTCGCAACCCCTACAACGCCGATCACGACAAGACCGTCTACTGGGGCGAACAGACCGGCGAAGAGATGATGGCCACCTACCTGCAATACCGCTGGGCGGACGAGACCGTGCAGCACCAGACGCCGGAGCATGAGAAGGCGCTGGGCGCCAACCTGATGATGGGCGTGCTGGACGACAACATGGACGGCAAGATCCAGCTTGCCGAGCTGAAGGGCGGCCCGCAGGGTCCGGCCGCGACGCTGAAGAAGTACTTCGCGCTGATCGACGCCAACCACGACGGCGCGCTCGATCCGACCGAACTGACCAACGCCGCCAAGCTGATGCCGCGCCGGGGTCCCGCCGCGAAGCCGGCGGACGCCAAGCCTGCGGCCCCGGCGGCGGCTCCGGCCGACGCCAAGCCGGCGGTGGTCGCCACGGCTGCAACCAACGGCGCGCGCTGAGCCGAAGATCGTCCGCCCCTTCTCCCCTTGTGGGAGAAGGTGGCAGGCGAAGCCTGACGGATGAGGGGTCGAGCCGGACTATCCGCGAGGACGGGCGGCGCGTTTTCCGGCGAGTTCTGAGAGACCCCTCATCCGACCTGCATTTGCAGGCCACCTTCTCCCACAAGGGGAGAAGGTGCGCCGAACTAAGACGAAACGATACGGGGAGCGTCGACATGCGGTCAGTTCAATCCTGGCTTACGAGCCTTGCCATTGCGGCCCTTGCCGCTCTCACGGTCGGCGCCCAGGCCCATGCCCAGGCCCCCTCGCCCGGCGCGTCGATCTTCCAGACCCGCTGCAAGAGCTGCCACGAGCCGGCGATCGATCGCGCGCCGAACCGCGACGCACTCGCCCAACGGCCGGCGGCCGACATCGAGCGCGCCCTGACCAGCGGGATCATGGCGCCGATGGCGCAGGGCATGAGCCACGACGACATCCACGCGGTGGCGGTGTTCCTGACCGCGGCTCGCTCCGGCGGCGGCGGCGCGGAGATGCCGCAGGTGGCGGTGAAGGGTCAGACCTCCCCGGACCCGATGTGCGCGGTCAATCCGCCGATCAGCGCCACGCCCGGCGACTGGGCGAGCACGGGCATCGACGACCGCTCCAGCCGCTTTCAGAAGAAGCCCGGGCTGACCGCGGCCGACCTGCCGAAGCTGAAGGTGAAGTGGTCCTTCGCCATGCCGGGCGGCGGCCAGCCGACGGTGGTCGGTGACTGGCTGTTCGTCACCAACCGCTCGGGCAAGTTCTATGCGCTCGACGCCAAGACCGGCTGCGTCCACTGGGCGGTGAACGACCTGGTCGCGCGGACCACGCCTATGGTCGTGAAGTCGCCGATCTCGCCTTCGGGCTGGCTGACTGTGGTCGGCCAGAGCGACCGGATCGTGCGCGCCTTCGACGCGCAGACCGGCAACGAAATCTGGCGCTCGGCGCGGCTGGAGGCGCACGCCGCGTCGGTGCTGACCGGCGCGCCGGTGATCGCCGGCGACCGGCTGCTGGTGCCGATCTCCTCGATCGAGGAGGCCTTTGCGATGGGCAAGGCCTACGCCTGCTGCACCTTCCGAGGCTCCCTGGCGGCGCTCGATCTGAAGACCGGCAAGCTGATCTGGAAGACCTCGATGATCGACGAGCCCTCCAAGGTGATCCGGGAGAAGGAAGGCGGCCTGAAGGTCTCCGGCCCGGCCGGCGCGGCGATCTGGGCGGCGCCTTCGCTCGATCTGAAGCGGGGCCTGGTCTATGTGGTGACCGGCGACAGCTACACCGACATCACCACCATCGGCGATGACGCCATCGTCGCGCTGGAGATCGCCACGGGCAAGATCCGCTGGCGCCGCCAGGTGACGCAGAACGACAACTTCGTCATGGGCTGCGGACCGCGGTCGGCCTCCGGCAACTGCCCCACGCCGATGGGCCCGGATTACGATTTCGGCGCCACGCCGGTGCTGATGACCCTGAAGGGCGGCAAGCAGGTGCTGGTCGCCGGCCAGAAGTCCGGCATCGTCTATGGCCTCAACCCCGACAGCGGCGCGCTGGTCTGGAAGACCCAGGTCGGCGTCGGTTCGGCGCTCGGCGGGGTGGAATGGGGCATCGGCGCGGACGACACCCACGTCTACGTGCCGATCTCGGACCTGGTGCCGTTGTTCATGCGCGGCGCGCAGGGCGCGCCTGCGGCCAAGTCCGGCCTCTACGCCCTCGACCCGGCCACCGGCGCCGTCGTCTGGGGGACGCCGTCGCCCGTCGCGCCCTGCCACTACGGCGCCGACAAGGCCAAGCCCTCGAACTGCATGCGCGCGCAATCGGCGGCCCCGGCGATCATCCCGGGCCTGGTGTTCGAAGGCGCGCTCGACGGCTGGTTCCGCGCCTATGACGCCAAGACCGGCAAGATCGTCTGGGCCTATTCGACGACCGCCCAGACCTACGACACGGTCAACGGCATCAAGGACCAACCCGGCGGCGGCATCGACGGCATGGGCCCGACGATCGCCCACGGGATGATCTTCCTGGCCAGCGGCAACAACGGGGCGGCCGGCGTCGGCTCCAATGGCGTCAACGTGCTGCTGGCCTTCTCGGTCGACGGGAAGTAGCTGCCAAACTTGGCAGCAGGAGTCCTTCCCGTTGTCACGCTTAAGTAGCCAAGCTTGTAGCGTCGACGGTTGACCGCGGGACCGACCCTGCCCAAACCGCCCGCCGTGACCTTAGCCGCCCCGCCCGCTCTGGAGATGCCGCCGCAGCACAACATGCTGGGCATCGCCTACCGTGTGGCGGCCATGGCGTGCATGGCGGTGCTGGCGGCGATCGTGCGCTGGACCGGCCAGCACGGCACGCCGGTCTTCGAGATCATCCTGTTCCGCAACGTCTTCGCCTTTGTGCCGCTGTTCGTGTTCATCTGGCGCAGGAGCCGGTTTTCGGTGCTGAAGACGCAGCGGCCGGTGGGCCATTTGGTGCGCAGCGGCATCGGGGTGATCGGCATGACCTGCGGCTTCTCGGCCCTGCAGCACCTGCGGCTGACCGAGGCCACGGCATTCAACTTCGCCTCGCCGCTGTTCATGACCGCGCTGTCGGCGCTGATCCTGCGCGAGGCGGTCGGCTGGCACCGCTGGGCCGCGGTCGTGGTGGGCCTGATCGGGGTGCTGATCATGGTGCGGCCCGAGCCCGGGCACATGAACCTGGTCGGCGTCTCGCTGGCGATGGGCAGCGCCGTTTCGACCGCCGGCGCCGTGGTGGCGATCCGCCAGATGGCCAGCGAGAAGGGCCCGACCATCGTCTTCTACTTCACCCTGGCCGGCGCGACGCTGGGCCTGGTCGGATCGCTGTTCCATTGGGTCACGCCGGACCTGCTGACCTTCGGCCTGCTGGTGGTCGGCGGGCTGATCGGCGGGGTCGGCCAGCTCTTGCTCACCGAGGCGGTGCGCGTGGCGCCGGTCGGCGTGGTCGCGCCGTTCGACTACATCCAGCTGGTCTGGGCGACGGGCCTGGGCTTCCTGATCTGGGGGGAGTTGCCGCACGCCACGACCCTGGCCGGTGCTCTCGTGGTGGCCGCCAGCGGGGTCTACATCCTGCACCGCGAACTCGTGCTCAGGCGGAGCGTCTCGCCGGTCGTCGCCTGAGGCGCAGGTCCGGATGATGCCGCCTGCCGTAGGGTCAGCTTGGCGTTGACAGCGCCGGGCCGCGGGAGGAGTCTCCGCCTCAAGAACGCCGATACGCGGTGCGGCGGAAGGGTGGAGCGAACCCCATGAAACAACTGATAGTTTGCACGGCGGCGGTCTCGGCGCTGATCGTGGGCGCGCTGACCACGGGAACCGGCGCGCACGCGGCGGTGACGGTGATCGGCGGCGGCCAGGCCGAGGCCTGCTCCAAGGCGGCGTTGGCCGGCAAGAGCGAGCAGCGCTTTGAGCGCCCCTGCACCGAGGCCCTGGAGACCGAGCAGCTAAGCGCTCGCGACAGGGCCGGCACCTTCGTCAATCGCGGCGTGCTGAAGCTCCGCCGGCTGGACTGGAACGCCGCAATCAAAGACTTCGACGCCGCGGTGCACATGGAGCCGAAGATGGGAGAGGCTTACGTGAACCGCGGCGCTGCGGCGATCGGCGATCACCGCTATGCGGCCAGCCTGACCGACCTCAACAAGGCCATCGAACTGGGCACCGAGGAGCCGGCCAAGGTCTACTACAACCGCGCGCTGGCCTATGAGGGCCTGGACGACGTGAAGTCGGCCTATTTCGACTATCAGAAGGCACTGGAGCTCAGCCCCGAATGGGCCGCGCCGAAACAGGAACTGGCGCGTTTCCATGTGGAGCGGAAAGAGTAGCCGCCGCCGGCGGGGCTCGCCGCGAGGAGCCCGGTGATGCGTGTTGCGATCGCCGCCTTGCTGAGCCTGATGCTCACGACGCCTGCCCTGGCGCAGGACTACCTTGCCCTGACCCAGGCCCACGACGCCGAGCGCGTTGCCGCGGAGGCCGCGGCGCGACAGCGCGACATCGCGCTGACCAATGAGATCTCGGTTCTGCAGGCCCGCGTGCAGACCGAACAGGCGCTGAACGACATCGCCGCCCTCCGCGCACGCCCGACCCTGCCCACCGTGGTCCTCGATCCCAAGGCGGCGGCGGCGAACGTCGACCTCAGCCGGCTGGCCTCGATCCCCGATGCGGCGCTGGCCGATTCCAATGCCAAGGTCCGGGCAGCGTCGGCGAACCGGAAGTAGTCCCCCCACCCGCTCGTCCCGGCGAAGGCCGGGATCCAGATCTTCTAGCTCAGCGGCGGGTCGCATCCGCGCGGCGCGCCTGGAGCCCACATCTGAGCCATTGCATCTGGGTCCCGGCCTTCGCCGAGATGAGCGGATGGTTTAGCGCTTGCCGCGTTTGCCGCCACCGCCGCCGGCGTCGGCCTGGCTGGCGGTCAGCGGCAGTTCCTCCGGCGTCAGCCGGTCGTCCGCGTTCCTGTCGAGCCGCTTAAAGCGGCGGTCGGCGGCCGCGAGGAACTCGGCCTTGCTGACCCGGCCGTTGATGTCGGCGTCGGCCGCGAGGATCGGCTCGGGCTCGCGCAGGAAGTTGAACGCCGCCGCCCCCTCCAGCGGAATGCCCCCCCGGCGGCGGCTCGCGCCCAGGTCCGGAGCCGGGCCATGGGGACCCATGTTGGGCCCGGCGTCCTCGGCGTGCGGGCCGCCCTGCAGCTGAACCAGGATCAGACCGGCGCCGCCGGAGAGTGCGCCGAAGCGCTCGTTGTGCAGTACGTCGGGGACGACCTTGTTCTCGTAGAAGCTGATCTCGATGTTATCGAGCACCCCGTTGCCGTCTGAATCCAGGGCGTCGAAGAAGCCCATGTGGTCGGCGCGGAACTCGGTCTTGTCGATCGCGCCGTCCTTGTTGAGGTCGGCCTGCTTGAACCACAGGCTCACCGGGTAGGGATCGCCCGGCCCGCCGCGATAGGGCTCGCCGCAGGGGCTGATGAACAGCTGGGTGAAGATCGGCTTCGCCGGCTGGGCGAGCGCCGCGCCTGCCGCCAGCGCGCTCGCGCTCAAGACCAAGATCCAACGCCGCATCAGATGCCCCCTTGCGACCAACCGCGTCTCAAGAGTCCGGCAGGGCCGGGGCGGATTCAAGGCCGAGGCAGACGGCCACGCAACGCCGCGCCAGGAGCTCGCCGGGATCGATGAACTCAACCTTCAGATCATTGCGGCCGATCGCCAGGGGCGCCTCGGTGCAACCGGCAATGATGGCTTCCGCGCCGCCGCCGATCAGGTCCTGGGCGAAGCCGGCCATCTCCTTGCGCACCGCGGGGCCAACGTCGCCGGCCTTGATCTTGTAGATCGTGACCATGAACTCCTCCTGCCGCTCTGGCTCGAGGGAGACCAGACCCAACGCCTGGGCGGCGAGGTATTCGCGGTAGAGGCGCATGGCGCCCTTGGTGCCCAGCACCCCGACGCGGCGCGCGCCGGACTGGCGGGCGGCCTTGGCGCCCTCGCCGATCAGGTCGATCAGCGGCAGGCCGGAGGCGCGCTGGATCAGGTCGGCGTGGGTATGGGCGGTGTTGCAGGGCATGGCCAGCACCTGAGCGCCGGCGCCGGCCAGCGCACCGGCCATCTCCGCCAGGACCACGCCGGCCGCCGACCCGGTCATGTTGCGGTCGGGGACCTTGGGATTGAGGTCCATCAGGACGCGGATGTGGTCACTATCGCCCTTCGCCGGGGTGAAGGCCTGCAGGTTGGTCAGGAACTCCAGCGTCGCGGCCGGGCCCATGCCACCCAAGACGCCGAGGACGAGGGAAGGCTTGCCGTTCTCTTCGCTCATCCGAGGTGGCCGTCCATGACGGTCTGGTAGCCGAACAGGCCCTGGGCGCCGCCGGTGTGCAGGAAGACCACCGTCTCCCCGTCGAACGCGCCCTTCTTGGAAAGGGCGATAAGCCCCTTCATCGCCTTGCCGGTATAAACGGGGTCAAGCAGGATCGCGTCGGTGCGGGCGGCGAGCTTCAGGGCCTCGATCACCGCATCGTCGACGATGCCGTAGCCGGCGCCGACGTAGTCGCAGTCGGCGACCACCATGTCGCGGGTCACCCGGTCCTTGTGGCCCAGCAGGTCGGCGGTCTCGACGGCCAGCTTGAAGACATTGGCTTCCTGGACGTCCTTGGGTGCGCGCACGCCGATGCCGAGGATCGGGATATCGGCGCCCATCACCGCGATGCCGGCGACCAGGCCCGCGTGGGTGCCGGCGCTGCCGGTGGCGGTGACGATGCGGTCGATCTCCAGGCCCGCCTCATTGGCCTGGCTGACCAATTCCATGGCGCATTCGACGTAGCCGAGCGCACCGATCACGTTGGAGCCGCCGCCGGGGATCACATAGGGCCGTCCGCCCGCCGCGGCGACCTCGGCGGCCACCTCGGCGAGCTGGGCGTTCATGTCCGTCCCGGCCGGCACCCGGCGGATCTTGCAGCCCAGCAGCTCGTCCAGCAGGACGTTGCCGGACTGGGTGTAGTCGGCCGCGTTGGAGCCGGTGCGTTCTTCGAGGATCACCTCGCAGGCCATACCGAACATCGCCGCCGCCGCGGCGGTCTGGCGCACGTGGTTGGACTGGACGGCGCCCTGGGTGACCAGGGTGGTGGCGTCGTTGGCCAGCGCGTCACCCAGCAGATATTCCAGCTTCCGCGTCTTGTTGCCGCCGCCGGCCAGGCCGGTGCAGTCGTCGCGCTTGATCCACAGATTGGGCCCGCCGCCCCCTGGCGAGGAAGAATTGGGCGACGTCGCCAGCGCCTCAGTGAGCCGCGGGAGCGGCTCCAGCGGCGTAGGGAGATGGGCGAAGCGGACGGGATTGAAGCGGGCGAGATGCATGGGCCTCGCCTACATCGAACTCGGCGTGAGGGACAGTCCCCAGCCGATTTCCGCTAGGGCTTCATCTTCTTCGGCAGGGCGGCGACCTCGTCCGGCGTCAGCTTGGCCAGACTGCTGACGATGCAGCGGTTGCCGTTCGAGGAGACGTCCAGCTCGATGGCGCTGCAGATGCGGCCCGTGCCGGCGCGGTCCTGGAGCACGATCGGGTCCGACGAGGTGGCGCCGGCGAAGCAGCCGTTGCTCATCTGCGCGCGGTAGACCGAGCGGCCGCCGACATCGAAGTACATGGTCTTGTTGTCGCCGATGGTGTGGTTGCGCATCTCGCTGGTTCGGAAGCAGCTCGACTGCGCGGGCTGAGCCTGCACCGGCAAGGCAAGGATGAGCGCGCTCGCGGCGCCGATCAGGGCTAGGGCAGTCTTCATGGGCGGTCCTCCTGTTGCGGCCAACCTAGCATGTCTCGACCGGCCCTGCTGAACCGCGGCTGAACGGGTCGATTTCGGGGGACGGCGCCAGCCACTACACCCGCTCATCCCGGCGAATGCGTGACCCAGTTGGAATCGCTCAGATACGGGCTCTGTGGGCTCAGAGTTGATCCGGTCACCGCTAATCCCTGAGATCTGGGTCCCGGCATTCGCCGGGATGAGCGCAGTGGGAACCTAAGGCCGCAGGGTTGTCGCGCG
>JBBQTP010000008.1:0-49265 GCA_038213205.1 Caulobacterales bacterium | reverse complement strand
CCCACCGTCCACCAGCAGGTCCTGCAGCAGATCATGCTCGCCAACCTCAAGGACGAAGCCCAAAGCTGGACCTTGGACGAGGCCGGCCTCTACGACCGTGATCCCTCCTGGGACCACCCGGGCGCCTTTTCCGCGCACGAGAATTTCATGACCAATCCAAGCCTTTCAGATAGAGGGCAGAAGGAGAAGGACATGCCGCGCGCGATTGATCATGTGGCCTCGCGGGGATAGCCGGCCCGACTCCAGTCAGGCCGCCGTCATTGACGTCGGGTCGAACTCCGTCCGTCTGGTGATCTACCGCCTGGACGGCCGGGCCATCTGGACCGTCTACAACGAGAAGGCGCTGGCCGGCCTCGGCCGCGACTTGCCGTCCACCGGTCGCCTGTCACCCGAAGGCGTCGAGACGGCGATCGGCGCCATCCGCCGCTTCCGCACCCTGCTCGACGGCTGGCGGGCCGAAGAG
Source organism: Caulobacterales bacterium (assembly GCA_038213205.1). Lineage (GTDB taxonomy): Bacteria > Pseudomonadota > Alphaproteobacteria > Caulobacterales > Caulobacteraceae > Phenylobacterium. Next base: position 48,802 of record JBBQTP010000008.1, on the reverse strand, counting down.
GTCACCGCCGCCGCCACCGCTGCCGTGCGCGAGGCCGCCGACGGCCCGGCCTTCCTCAGACGCGTCCGCGAAGAGACCGGCCTGACGGTGCGCCTGCTCACCGGCGAGGAAGAGGCCCGCTACGCCGCGCTCGGCGTCATCGCCGGCCAGCCGGACGCTGAGGGCGTGGTCGGTGACCTCGGCGGCTCCAGCCTGGAGTTGGTCCGCCTGAACGGCGCCGGGCCCGAGGACGGCGCGACCCTGCCGCTCGGCCCCTTTGCCCTGGGCGCCCCGCGCCAGCTTGACACCGATCGCATCCGCCGCATCGTCGACGATGCCTTGACCCCCCACGCCAACCGCTTCGCCACGCGCCACTTCCACGCGGTCGGCGGCGCCTGGCGCAACCTGGCGCTCTTTCACATGGAGCTGGCCGACTACCCTCTGCACGTGGCCCACCAGTACGAGATGAGCCGCGCCGACGCTCAGGGGGTCGCCCGTCTGGTCGCCCGCCAGTCCCGCGCTTCGCTGGAGCGCATGCAGGGTCTCTCCAAGAAGCGCGTTGAGACCCTGCCCTACGCCGCCGTGGTGCTGGACGCCCTGGTCGAGAAGCTGGACGTCGAGCGGGTGATCATCTCGGCCTTCGGGGTCCGCGAGGGCTTGCTGCTCGAGGCCATGGACGCCGAGACGCGGGGCCGCGACCCGCTGATCGAAGGCTGCGAGGCGCTGACCGCCGCCCGCGGCATCTCCGGCGAACTCGGCGGCGCGCTGGAGGCCTGGCTGACCCCGGCCATCGAGAGCCTGCCATCCCTGTTCGGGGCGCGCGACCCGATCCTGCTGGCCGCCGCCTGCCGCCTGGCCGACCTCGGCGCGCGCCTGCACCCCGACCACCGTGCCGACCTGGCGTTCGAGCAGGTGCTCCGCGCGCCCATCGCCGGCATGAACCACCCTGAGCGCGCCTTCCTGGCCAGCGTCGCCTTCGCCCGCCACACCTCGGCCGCCACCACGCCGGAGGCCGGGGCCATCGCCCGCGTGCTCTCCACCGAGCGTCGCCAACGGGCGCGGGCCCTTGGCGCGGCGCTGCGCCTCGGCTGCGACCTCTCCGGGCGCAACCCGCGACTGCTGGAGCGCTCCAGCCTGGCCGTCAAGGGTGACCGCCTCGCCCTAACCGCCGCGCGCGGCTGGGAAGACATGCTGCTCGGCGAACAGACCGCCAAGCGCGCCCAGACCCTCGCCACCACCTTGAAACTCAAGCTCGAACTCGGCTGATCGCATGCAGATTCTGATGACCAAGGCCGCTTATGAGCGGGTGGGCGGCCGGCTGAAAACCATTGCCCCGCACGCTGAAGTCGTGACCGCCATCACCTCCGACGACTACGAGCTGGCCGGGAAGCCGATCGACAAGGACACCATAAACCCGGAAATCGTCTGGCTCAGCCTCGACAGCTACGCCTCCGGCACGCTGGGCGGCCTCTACGGCCGGCTGATGAAAGCCGACGCCCCGCGCTGGACCCAGATCATGGCGGCCGGGATCGACAACCCGATCTTCCGCAACATCCTGGAAAAGGGCGTGCGGCTCTCCAAGTCGAGCGCCCAGGCCACCCCGATCGCCGAGTATGTCGTGGCCCACGGCCTCAGCCTGCAGGCGCCGATCGCCGCTCAGGCCGACCTGCAGACGAAGCACGAGTGGAAGCCCACCCCCTATCGCGAGATCGGCCACACCAGGTGGGTGATGGCCGGCTACGGCAATATCGGCCACGAGATCGCCAAGCGGATCAAACCCTTCGGCGTCGATCTTACGGTGATCCGGCGTAGCCCGGCGCCCGATCCGCTGGTTGACCGCGTGCTGGGTTTCTCCGAGCTCTCCACCACTCTGGCTGACGCCGACGTCTTCGTCCTGGCCTGCGCGCTGAACGACGAGACCCGCAACATGTGCGACGAGGCCTTCTTCCGGGCGCTCAAGCCGGGCTGCATCCTGATCAATATCGGCCGCGGCGGCCTGGTGGACGAAGACGCCCTGCGCGCCGGCCTCGACCGCGACCAGCCGGCCCACGCGGTGCTCGACGTGTTCCAAACCGAGCCGCTGCCGGCCGACAGCTGGATCTGGGACCACCCGAAGATCCGAGTCAGCGCCCACACCTCCAACTCGGGCGACGGTAACCTGGCCCGTGGCGACGAACTGTTCCTGGAGAACCTCGGGAACTACCTGGCCGGACGCCCCCTCCGCAACGAGGCCGACAAGAGCGAGGTCGGGCTCTAAGCCCGGCGGCCTTCAAGGCAAGCGCCCATAGCAAGAGGGCGGCGCCTCGGTTGCCCGAAACACCGCCCTCTGAACCAGATCCGTTGGGGGATCTGAACCTTCGAGGTCGGGGTGGCTCTGGGCTCTGCTGGATTGCTCCAGTTCGGCTTGCGTCCGCCTCGACTTGCCCGGGCTCGATCTGATCAGGGTTGCCCCCGCTCCGACCTACCCCCGGGAGTGTCCCGCCCGCTTCTCGTTCCGGTCGCCCGGTCCGCCGCGCCGCAGTTCCTCTCGGCAAATTCAGAATGTCAGAGCCCCGGGCGGCCCACAACGGGACGAGCGGAGGCCCCTGTGGGCGCACCTCCGCACGGAGGGTGGACAGCCTGTGGAGAACCCTGGGACGCCGCCCGAAAGGCCAGCAACTTCAATGGCAGAGACTTATGCGCAACATCCTGTCGGGTCCTTCTCCCCTTGTGGGAGAAGGTGGCCTGCGAAGCAGGTCGGATGAGGGGTCTCTCAGAAACCTCAGCTGCAATGGCGACCCCGCTCGCGCGCATAGGCCTTTCGACCCCTCATCCGTCGACCTCCGGCCGACACCTTCTCCCACAGGGGGAGAAGGATTTGCTTCTACCCCTCGGCCACGGCCTTCGGCGCCCGGCGGACCTCGACGACCCGCACACGCGCGCCATCCAGCACCAGGGCCAGTTCGCCGCGCTTCAGCTTGAGCGCGTCCTCGCCGAACGCCTCGCGCCGCCAGCCCTTGAGCGCGGCGGTGTCGGCCTCGTCGTCGTTGGCGATCAGTTCCAGGTCGATGACCGTGGCGATCAGCTTGGAGGCGACGCCCGCCTCCTCCGCCCGCGCCTTCAGCAGCACCTTGAGCAGCTCTACCACCGCGCCCGCCGCCGGCGAAGGCTGGGTACGATTGCGCTCGACCACCGGGGCCGTGGCCTCCGGGTCCTTCAGCGCCTCGCGCACGGCGGCCAGCAGGTCGGGCCCGAACCGCGAGCCGGAAAAGCCCTTCGGCACCGAGCGCAGGCGGTCAAGCTGGTCGGCGTCGGTCGGCGCCTGGGTGGCGATCTCGTCGATCGCCTCGTCCTTCAGGATGCGGCCGCGCGGCTGGTCGCGGGTCTGGGCCATCCGCTCGCGCCAGGCGGCTACGCCCTTATAGACCGACATATATTTGGCCGTGTGCTTCCGCGGACGCAGGCGCTTCCAGGCGTTCTCCGGCTCGACGTCATAGATCGCCGGGTCGGTGAGATTGCTCATCTCGTCGGTCACCCAGCCGATCCGCCCCTCCTTCTCCAGCCGATCGCGAAGGATCGGATAGAGGCTGGCCAGGTGGGTCACGTCGGCGAGGGCATAGGTCAGCTGGTTGTCCGACAGCGGCCGCCGCGCCCAGTCGGTGAAGCGGCTGGACTTATCCAGCTCGATCTTCAGCATCTGGCGCACCAGGGCGTCATAGGCGATCTGCTCGCCGAACCCGGCCGCCATGCCCGCCACCTGGGTGTCGAACAGCGGGACCGGCATGGCCTGCAGGTTGTTGAAGATTTCCACGTCCTGCCGCGCGGCGTGGAAGACCTTCAGAATCGAGGTGTCCCGCATGATTTCCAGGAACGGCTCAAGGTCCATCTCCTCGGACAGCGGGTCGATGCAGGCCTCGACGCCGTTGGCGCCGGCGGCTTGGATCAGGCACAGCTTCGGCCAATAGGTGGTTTCGCGCATGAACTCGGTGTCCACGGCGACGAAGGATTGGCCTTTGAGCTTGCTGCAAAACGCCGCGAGGTCGGCGGTGGTCGTAATCGGCGTCATCGATTAGCTATAGCCCGGCGTGCGGGCGAGTCAGCAAGTCCGCATTTCGCGATCCTGAATTTTCTCTTCCGAGGCGCCCAGATGACCGACCGGCCCAATGGCCTCACCTATGCCCAGGCCGGCGTCGATATCGATGCGGGCAATGAGCTGGTCGAGCGGATCAAGCCGTTGGCCAAGTCCACGCGGCGCCCCGGGGCGGAGGCCTCGCTGGGCGGCTTCGGGGCGCTCTTCGACCTAAAGGCCGCCGGCTATGACGACCCCCTGCTGGTCACCACTACCGACGGGGTCGGCACCAAGCTGAAGCTCGCTATCGAGTCGGGGATCCACGACACGGTCGGCATCGACCTCGTCGCCATGTGCGTCAACGACCTGCTGGCCCAGGGCGCCGAGCCCCTGATGTTCCTCGACTACTACGCTACCGGGAAGCTGGACGTGGACGCCGCCGCCGCCGTGGTGGCCGGCATCGCCGAGGGTTGCCGCCAGGCCGGCTGCGCGCTGGTGGGCGGCGAGACCGCCGAGATGCCCGGCATGTATGCGCAGGGCGACTACGACATGGCCGGCTTCTGCGTCGGCGCCGTCGACCGCGACAAGGTCATCCCCCGCTTCGACCGCCAGAAGGCCGGCGATGTCCTGGTGGGCCTCGGCTCCAGCGGCCCGCACTCCAACGGCTATTCCCTGGTCCGCCGCATCGTCGAACGCTCCGGCCTGGCCTGGGACGCACCCGCGCCGTTCGCTGAGGGTCAGACCTTGGCGCAGGCTCTGCTCGCCCCCACCCGCATCTACATCAAGACCGTCCTGCCGCACCTGAAGGCCGGCCGCATCTCGGGCCTGGCCCACATCACCGGCGGCGGCCTGATCGAGAACCCGCCGCGCGCCATCGCGCCCGGCTTGGTCGCACGCTTCGACTGGGACGCTTGGGCCCCGCCCCCGGTGTTCGATTGGCTGCAGCAGGTCGGCGGCGTCTCCGACCTGGAAATGCGCCGCACCTTCAACTGCGGCGTCGGCCTGATGCTGATCGTCGACCCGCACGACTTGCCCGAGGTGCTGGAAGGCCTGGTCCGCGCTGAGGAAGACGCCTTCGTGATCGGCGAACTGGCAAGCAGCTAACCGGCCGCCAAGCCGCCGGCCAGGGGTTTCAGGAGCGTTCGAATCGCCGACAGGACCGGCCTGCCGGCCTCGCCCTGCACATTGTGGCCGACCTCCGGCACGACGTGGGTATGGATCGCGGGATGGGCCCTCAGAATCGCGCGCTCCGGCTCATCGACGTAGCTTGGATCCTTCGCCAACGACCTTGGCGGCTGCAGCGGAATGCCGCCGAACACGCAGCCGGTCGGCGTCTGCAAGCCGTCGAGCAAGCCCAGGTAGCTGCGATCCTCCACCGTCGACAGCGACACTCCGAACACATTCCAGATGAAGTCGACCACATGCGGCTCGGGTCCCTCGTCCAGGAGCGCCTGCAATCGCGGGATCAACGGCCAAAGCCCGGCCGTACGCAACGGCGGCTCCAGCACCACCAGCCCGCGCACCTTCGCCGCCCGCAGCGCCAGCGCCACCAGACCGCCAACCGATGACCCACAGACCACGGTGGGGCGCCCGATCTGGCCGATCACATCGTCATAGGCTTTCGCGAACGCGCCGACCGAGTTGACCTCGAGCGGCGGGCAATGGTTGCCCGGCAGATGGCCGATCAGCACCGCCGCGCCCGGCAGCCGCTGCGCCAGCTGGTCGAAGCCATCCTGCGGCGAAAACGCTCCGGTGATCGCCAGCACGAGGGGCCGGTCGTCCGCCTGGCCGGGCGTCTCGCCATGCAGCCAGATGGGCCCAAGCGGCGTGGCGTACTCGGCCGTTCCCTCGGGCCTTTCCACGAACGCGCCGCGATCTAACGCAGGCCGGCGTTGATCGCGGCCAGCGCCTTCGAGCCCGGCGTCAGGTCCGCGCCGGACAGCGCATTCAGCGGCGTGTCCACTGTCTCCAGCGCGTCGTGCAGGTCGCCAGAGTCCGGGTCGATGTAGAGCAGCCCGGTCACCACCTGCCCCCGCGCCTGGCGGGCCTGCAGATAGCCGAGCGCCTGGGCGCGGTTGTTGGGGTTGTAGAGGTCGGCAAGCTTGTGCAGCGACAGCACCGAGCCATCATGCTGGGCGACCTTCACCGTCGTGCCCGGTGGGTATTTGACGTTGATCGCGTCGCGCGGGGGGATCACGTCCATCCGGTTCACCGCCTCGTTGTGCTCGCGCACATAGTCGAAGCTCTTGGTCGAGCCGGCGTGGTTGTTGAACTGCACACAGGGGGAAATGCAGTCGATGAAGGCCGCGCCCTTGTGCATCAGGCCGGCCTTGATAAGCGGCACCAGCTGCTCCTTGTCGCCGGAGAACGAGCGGCCGACGTAGGTGGCGCCCAGCTGCAGGGCCATGCCCACCAGGTCGATCCCGGCGTCGTGGTTGACCACGCCCTTCTTGGACTTGCTGCCCTTGTCTGAGGTGGCCGAGAACTGGCCCTTGGTCAGGCCGTAAACGCCATTGTTCTCGACGATGTAGAGCATGTTCACACCGCGCCGCACGGCATGGGCGAACTGGCCCAGGCCGATCGACGCCGAGTCTCCGTCCCCCGAAACGCCCAGGTAGATCAGGTCCTTGTTGGCCAGGTTCGCGCCGGTCAGCACCGAGGGCATGCGCCCATGCACGGTGTTGAATCCGTGGCTGGCGCCCATGAAATAATCCGGCGTCTTCGACGAGCAGCCGATGCCCGACAGCTTGGCGATCCGGTGCGGCGGCAGCTCCAGCTCGAAGGCCGCCTGGATGATCGCCGACGAGATCGAGTCATGGCCGCAGCCGGCGCAAAGGGTCGAGACCGAGCCCTCGTAGTCGCGCCGCGTGAACCCCAGGCTGTTCTCGGCCAGCTTCGGGTGATGCAGTTGAGGCTTCAGGATGTAGGTCATTCCGCGGCCTCGATTGCGCCAACCGTCATCAACTGCCCGATCTTGCCGGCGATGAACCGTGCGGTGATCGGCGTCCCGTCATAGTGCAGCACCGCCACCAGCTTTCCGGGGTCGATCTCGCCCTCGTTCATCAGCAGGGTCCGCAGTTGGCCGTCGCGGTTCTGCTCGACCACGAACACGCGGCTGTGGGCGGCCACGAAGTCATAGACCTCGTCGCAAAACGGGAAGCCGCGCACCCGCATCGCGTCGACGTGGCGGCCCTGCCCTTCCAGGTGCTCCAGCGCCTCCAGCATCGAAGGCGTCGAGGAGCCGAAGTAGATCACGCCATCTTTAGTCTTGCGCTTGGCGGGCCGCGTCACCGGGGCCGGGATCAGCGCCTTGGCGGTGTCGAACTTGCGGAGCAGCCGCTCCATGTTGTCCACATAGACCGCGCCCTCTTCGGAATAGCGCGCATACGGATTCCGCGAGGTGCCACGGGTGAAGTAGGCCCCTTTGGAGGGGTGCACGCCCGGATAGGTGCGGAACGGAATGCCGTCGCCGTCGACGTCCTTGTAGCGCCCGAAGTCGGCGCCCGCCTCCAGCTCGTCGTGGGTCATCACCTTGCCGCGGTCGAGCTCTCGCTTGTCGTCCCAGGCAAAGGGCGCGGTCAGCCACTCGTTCATGCCGATGTCGAGATCGAGCATGACGAAGATCGTGGTCTGCAGGCGATCCGCCAGGTCGAAGGCCAGCGATCCCATCTCGAAGCATTCGCCCGGATCGGCGGGCAGCAGCATCGGGTGCTTGGTGTCGCCGTGGCCGGCGTAGGCGGCGCCGATCAGGTCGGCTTGCTGGGTGCGGGTCGGCATACCGGTCGATGGCCCGCCCCGCTGCACGTCGAAGATCACCGCCGGAATCTCGGCGAAGTAGCTCAGGCCGATGAACTCGGTCATCAGCGAGACGCCGGGCCCGGAGGTCGCCGTGAAGGCCCGCGCCCCGTTCCAGCCCGCGCCGATCACGATGCCGATCGAGGCGATCTCGTCCTCGGCCTGCACGATGGCGTACTTGGCCTTGCCGTCGGCGTCGGTCCGCAGATCCTCGCAATAGCCGGTGAAGGCCTCGGCCAGTGAGGTCGAGGGCGTGATCGGATACCAGGCGCAGACCGTGGCCCCGCCATAGACCGCGCCCAGCGCGGCGGCATTGTTGCCCTCGACGAAGATCCGGTCACCGACCTTGTCGGCCCTGCGGACTTGCAGGCGCAGCGGCTCCAGGTCGGCCTTTACATAGTCGACGCCCAGGTGCAGGGCCTCGATATTGGCGTCGATCAGCTTCTGGCGGCCGGCGAACTGCTCGGCCAACAGCTGTTCGATCACCTTGGGATCGATGCCCAGCAGCGCGGCCAGCGCGCCCACATAGACGATGTTCTTGAACAGCTGCCGCTCCCTGGGCAGCTCGTAGCGGTCGTTGCACATGGCCGTCAGCGGCACGCCGACCGTGGTCACGTCGTCGCGGAATTTGCCGGGGGGCAGCGGCTTGGTGCTGTCGTAGAACAGGTAGCCGCCGGGCTCGATCTCGGCGAGGTCCCGGTCCCAGGTCTGCGGATTCATCGCGACCATCAGGTCGACGCCGCCGCGCCGGCCCAGATGGCCGGCCTCGGTGATCCTGACCTCGAACCAGGTCGGAAGGCCCTGGATGTTCGACGGGAAGATGTTGCGCGCCGCGACCGGCACGCCCATCCGCAGGATCGACTTGGCGAACATGCCGTTGGCGCTGGCCGAGCCAGAGCCGTTCACATTGGCGAACTTGACGACGAAGTCGTTGACTATCGACCCCGTCTTTAGCGTGCCCATTTTCACCGAGATTGGCATGCCGCCCCCGCGTGGGTGATCTCCAGAGTGAACCTCTGCATGTCCCAGGCCCCCGTCGGGCAGCGCTCGGCGCAGAGGCCGCAGTGCAGGCAGACGTCCTCGTCCTTGACCATTATCCGGCCGGTCTTCAGCGAGCCGGAGACATAGAGGTCTTGGTCGAGGTTGAGCGCCGGCGCCTTCAGCCGGCCGCGCAGGTCAGGCTCATCGCTCTCCATCGTGAAGGTGATGCAGTCGACCGGACAGATGTCCTCGCAGGCGTCGCACTCGATGCACAGGTTGTCGGCGAACACCGTCTGCACGTCGCAGTTCAGGCACCGCTCGGCTTCCTTGTAGCCGGTCTCCTGGTCGAACCCGAGTTCGACCTCCATCTTCACGTCCTTCAGCGCCACGGCCTTGTCGCGCAGCGGCACGCGGTAGCGGCGGTCGTTGGCGATGTCGTTGTCGTAGCTCCACTCGTGGATGCCCATCTTCTGGCTGATGAGGGAGAACTCCGGCGGCGGACGCTCGCTAACGTCCTGGCCTTGGCAGAACTTGTCGATCGAGACGGCCGCATCATGGCCATGCGCGACGGCCCAGATGATGTTCTTCGGCCCAAAGGCCGCGTCGCCACCGAAGAACACGTTCGGAATGGTCGACTGCATGGTCACGGTGTCGACCTTGGGCATCTCCCACTCGTCGAACGCCATGCCGATGTCGCGCTCCATCCAGGGGAAGGCGTTCTCCTGGCCCACGGCCACCAGCACGTCGTCGCAGGGATAGTGTTCGTCGGGTTCCAGGGACGGGACCAGCTTGCGGCGGCCGGTGGCGTCATATTCCACCGTCACCACCTCGAACACGACACCCGTGAGCTTGCCGTTCTCGTGGGTGAATTCCTTGGGCACCCGGAAGTTGAGGATCGGGATGTCCTCGTGGATCGCGTCTTCCTTCTCCCATGGCGAGGCCTTCATCTCCTCGAACCCGGAGCGGACGATCACCTTGACCTCCTCGCCGCCAAGGCGTCGCGAGGTGCGGCAGCAGTCCATGGCGGTGTTGCCGCCGCCCAGCACGATCACGCGCCGGCCGATCTTGGTGATGTGACCGAAGGAGACCGACGAGAGCCAGTCGATGCCGATGTGGATGTTGGCGCGGGCCTCGTCGCGACCCGGCAGTTCGAGGTCGCGGCCGCGCGGCGCGCCGGAACCCACGAAGATCGCGTCGTAGCCTTCGCCGAGCAGGGCCTTCAGGCTGTCGATCCGCTCGCCCAGCTTCAACGTCATGCCCAGGCCGGTGATGTAGCCCACCTCTTCATCGATGACCGTTTCCGGCAGGCGGAAGCGCGGGATCTGGCTGCGGATCATGCCGCCGGCCTTGGCGTCGCCGTCGAAGATGGTGATCTCGTAGCCCATCGGGGCCAGGTCGCGGGCCACGGTCAGCGAGGCGGGCCCTGCCCCGATCATCGCCACGCGCTTGCCGTTCGACTGCGCGGCCGGCGCCGGAAGGAAGGGTGTGATGTCGTCCTTGTTGTCCGCCGCCACCCTTTTCAGCCGGCATATGGCGACCGGCTCCTCCTCGACGCGTCCGCGCCGGCAGGCGGGTTCACAGGGGCGGTCGCAGGTTCTTCCCAGGATTCCGGGAAAGACGTTCGACTTCCAGTTGACCATGTAGGCGTCGGAATACCGCCCGTCGGCGATCAGCCGGATGTATTCCGGCACGGGCGTGTGCGCGGGGCAGGCGTATTGGCAGTCCACGACCTTGTGAAAGTAGTCGGGAGTCCACGTACTCGTACGTTGCAAACCGAAGCTTCCCTTCCCGCGACGCACTGTCTCCCGCGGCGGCAAGTCGGACCCTCTCCAGCTTGGGTTTGGGGCGAGCTTGAGCCGTCACGACGCGGCGTTCGAGGCAAGGTTAGGCCCCCTGCGGTGGTCAAGCCAAGCCGATTCCTGATCGTTGATCGGTGATTTCCCACAAGAACCCGGGGAAATCCGCGAAACCCTTCCCCGCAGCTGGCTTTATCCCCTCAAGCGAACGTGAGAGCGCCGTCAGCATTTCTGGGCTGAGCCGCCAGATGCTAATGATATCTTAACTGCGGGAGCCCTCGCGACGAGGGCCTGGGAGCCACCTTGATGACCACGCCGCACGACGCGATCGAAGGCTTTGAACCCCAAATAGCCGCCCCGCTTCCGCTGGACGAGGATCTGGGCCCGGTGAGCCTGTTCCAGGAAATCAACGAACGCCGCGCCCGCGTCGAAAACGCCGAGCTGCTGGCCCACCTGCGCGGGCTCTAGCCGGTCCCACAGAAAAAGGGCTCGGTGTCGCCGCCGAGCCCTCTTTCAAATCCATAGAGTCGACCGGTCCTAGGCCTTCTTGGCCGGCGCCTTCTTCACAGCGGCCTTCTTGCCCGGCTTGGGCGCCTCGTCGTCGCCGTAGCCTTCCGGCAGCTCGTCGTCTTTCATAAGCTCGTCCTTGGAGACCTTGGTGTCCTGCACTTTGGCCTTCTCGACGATCAGGTCGACGACCTTGTCCTCGAAGATCGGGGCGCGGAGCTGGGCCTGCGCATTGGGGTTCTGGCGGAACAGGTCGAACACCTGCTGCGCCTGCGGCCCATAGCGGCGGGCCTCGGCGATCATCGCCTCGTTCAGCTCCTGGTCGGTGACCACGATGTTATTGGCCCGGCCGATCTCGGCCAGCACCAGGCCCAGGCGAACGCGGCGCTCGGCGATCTTGCGGTACTCTTCCTTGAGCTTCTTGTCCGACTTCTTGGTGTCCTCCGGCGGCAGCTGGCCGGCTTCCTTGTCCTGCTCGACCTGTTGCCAGATCGCGGCGAACTCGGCCTCGACCATCTTCGGCGGCAGCGGGAAGTCGTGCTTGGTGTCGAGCTGGTCCAGCAGGGCGCGCTTCAGCTTGAAGCGGCTCGCGCCGGCGTATTCCTTCTCAAGGTTGCCCTTCAGGAGCTCGCGCAGCTTTTCCAGGTTCTCGATCCCCAGGCGCTCGGCCAGCGCGTCGTCGGCCTTGGCGTCCACCGGGCCCTTTACCGCCTTCACCTTGACCTCGAAGACAGCGTCTTTGCCCTTCAGGTTTTCCGCTTGGTAGGTCTCCGGGAAAGTCACCTTCACCAGCGTGTCGTCGCCGGGCTTGGCGCCGACCAGTTGCTCTTCGAAGCCCGGGATGAATTGGCCCGAGCCCAGCACCAACTCGGCGTCTTCCGCCGCGCCGCCGTCGAACGGCACGCCGTCCAGCTTGCCCAGGAAGTCGATGACGACCATGTCGCCGTCCTTGGCCTTCACGGCCTTGCCGGTCTTCTCTTCGTAGGTGCGGTTTTCTTTGGCCAGGCCGGCCAGCGCCTCGTCCACCTCAGCCCCGGTCGGCTCGTAGACCGGGCGCTTCAGGGAGAGCGTCGCGGGATCGACCGGCTCGAAGTCGGGCATGACGTCGACGGCGATCTCGTAGGCCAGATCGGCCTTGCCATCGACCACGGCGTTCATGTCGCCTTCCGGCTTCAGGTCCGGATCGCCGGCCGGGCGCAGCTTGTTGTCCTCAAGCACCTTCTGGGTGGTCTCGTTGAGGGTCTTTTCTATCACCTCGCTCATCAGCGCCTTGCCGTAGAGGCGCCGAACGTGGGCGGTCGGGACCTTGCCGGGACGGAATCCCTTGATGTTCAGGGTCGGCGTGACCTCGGCGATCCGCGCGTCCAGCGCGGAGTTCAGGTCGGCGACGGGGACCGTCACTCCGAACACGCGGCTCAGGCCTTCACTCGACTTTTCAACGATCTGCATCGACATTCTCGAACTTCCAGACGCCGCGCCAAGTCGCGCTTGCGGCCGCCTAAGGGGATGAAAACCAACGCCGCCGAGGTCCCCGGCGGAGGGCGGCGGTTATGTCACGCGGCGCGCCTGCGTCCAAGTGCAAAGGCAGGACGGGTTGCCGCGCTTCGCTGCCGCGCGGTAGACGGGGGCCGCGAGCGGCTATGGCGGAATTGGTAGACGCACTGGTTTTAGGTACCAGCGGGCAACCGTGGGGGTTCGAGTCCCTCTAGCCGCACCACCCCCTTTTGGGCAGGGGAGCAGTTCAGTGGGTGGCCCAGGTCAGCGGCCCCAGCCGGCCGCGCCGCCCAGGCGCACGCCGTTGTAGATCGCCCAGCGGCGGACCCCGGAAATGCCCAGGTCTCTCATGCCGTCGCGCAGCAACTCGTCGGCCTCTTTGCGGCTGTAGCAGGTGCTGCGCGACAGCGAGGGTTTGGGCGACCCGATCGGCTTTCCGTCCCTCTGGAACGTCCAGACCCCGCTGCCCTTGGTCTTGTAGAGCAGGTCGTGGAACACGGCGATCTGCACCCACGGTCCGTCCGGCGGCAGGAAGGTCCAGAGCAGGCGTGGGATCGAAGCGAGGTCGGTCTGCATGCCCGGCGGGATGGTGATGATGTCGCCGGCGCGTGTGCGGTAGGTGATCGCCTTCTCGATCGCCCACAGCGAGCGGCCGTCGTCGGTCACCACCGGGTGGTCCTTGTCCTGCAGCAGGACCAGGTGAAGCTCACCGGTGAAGCCGCCCTTGCGCAGGCTCGGGAAGCCGTCAGGGATCGACGTCGTCGCCGGACAGCCGTCCTCCGGCTCGGCCATCGCCCAGGCCGCGCCGCCCGCCAGCAGCGCCGCGGCCACCGCCAGCATCATCACACGACCGATCCTGCCCAAGGCCATGCCCGCGTTCCCCGATCACCGGTAAGCGACGTTGCAACCCAGGGATGGCACGGGTCAAGCGTCTCGCCCGAATGGCGATCAGATGTCGTGCTGGCAGCGTGACAGCCGACGCCGGGGCGGGCAGATAGCGGCCATGCGCGGGGTGCTCTTCGTCCACAACAACTTTCCCGGCCAGTTCCGGGACCTCGCCGAGAGCCTCGTGGCCCGCGGTGTGCCATGCGCGGCGATCGGCGGCGGCGCCTCGCCCGGCGTCCAGGGGGTCACCATCGGCCGCTATGCCCTGGACCGCGGCACCACGCCTGAGATATTCGCGCTGGCCGTTCGCGCCGAAGCCGACCTTATCCGCGGCGCCTCGGCGCTGCGCATGGCCCGCATGCTCAAGGACCGCGGTTTCGACCCGGCGGTGATCATCGGCCACCCCGGCTGGGGCGAGACCATCTTCCTCGAGGAAGTCTGGCCCGACGCGAAACGGATTATCTTCGCCGAATTCTTCTACCGCGGCCGCGGCCTCGACATCGATTTCGACAACGAATTCTTCGAGCTGACCGACGACGCGATCCTGCGCGGCAAGTCCAAGAACGCGGTCATGGCGCTGGCCTATTCCGACGCCGACGTCATCGTGGCCCCGACCGAATTCCAGGCCTCGACCCTGCCGCCGGTGTTCCGCCCGAACATCCGGATCATCCACGAAGGCGTCGACACCGACGCCATCCGACCCGGCCCGGCCGAGCCTTTCACCCTGCCCGACGGCCGAGTCATCGCGCCCGGGACCCCCGTGATCACCCATGTGAACAACCACATGGAGCCGATGCGCGGGCTGCACGTCTTCGCCCGCGCCCTGCCCCGGCTGATGGCCGAGGTTCCCGGCGCCCAGGTGCTGGTGTTCGGCAATGAGGGCTCACGCCCCTACGGCGGCGGCTCGCCGGACGAGCGGCCTTGGCGCGACGTCTGTTTCGAGGGCCTGACGCTCGACGCCGACCGCCTGCACTTCCTCGGCAAGACCTCGCACGACCGGATGCTGGCCGCCCTGCGGCTCTCCACGGCGCACGTCTACTACACCTACCCCTTCGTGCTCTCCTGGTCGCTGGTCGAGGCCATGGCGACCGGTTGCTACATCGTGGCCTCCGACACCGCGCCGCTGCGCGACGCTATCGAGGACGGCGTGAGCGGCAAGCTCCTGTCTTTCTTCGACGTAAACGCCCTGTCGGCGGCCCTCATCGCCGCCTGCCGCGATCCGCAGGCATCGGCCCCGCTGCGCGTAGCGGCCCGTGAGGCGGCGGTGGCGAAGTTCTCGAGGCGCGATGGCCGTGCGGCCTGGTTCTCGCTGCTGCGCGAGATGGGGCTGGAGATCCCCGAACCCACCTAGCCGCAGCGGATCATCTTGATCAGGCCGCTCTCGGCGTCGAACAGGAAGTTAAGCCGGCTTGGATCGACGTTGTCCGCGGTCGGACAGGTGGTGCAGGCCACCCGTTGGCGGCTCGGGTCCAGCGGCACCGGGACCTCGGTCCGTGGCCGGCCGATCAGCCCCTGAAGCTCCGCCGCGCCACATTCCTTCGCCCTCCCCGCGGACCGCGGGAGCGGGGTCTCCAGCCGCGCCACGGCGGTCGGCGGGCCGACTGCGGGGGGCGCCGTGACGGGCCCCGACACCGGGTAGGACGGCCCGGTGCAGCCCGCCAGCAGCAGCGCGATCGCGCCAAAGACCAGGGGGAGCGGCCCGGCGCGCTTCATGCCTGCTTCTCCCACCCGCGCGCCTGCTGCTTCCAGTAGGAGACCGGCAGGCCCGAATCCTTCACCGCCTTGAACTGGCTGCGCGCCGTCTTCAGCTGCGCCTCGTCGGCGGAATCGAACAGCACCACGCAGCGGACATAGCCCGCCAGGTCGCCGGGCTCCGCGCCATCCACCAGGAACAGGGCGTCGGCGCGGTTGGCGTTCTCGAACCCGGTGGTGAGCAGGATCGGCTGGCGGGCCGCGCCGGGCTCATCGTCCGGCCCGTGCGGCAGAAAGCTGTCGTCGCGATAGGTCCAGAGCACACTGTCGAGGTGCGCCACTCGGTCGGCCGCGCGGGCCCGCACCACCGCCTTCCAGCCGCGTTTCAGGGTCTTTTCCAGGAGTTCCGGCAGCGCCTGATCGAGCCCGGTCCGCTCCAGGTGATAGAACCAGACCTCGGGGCCAGATGGGGGAGCTTTCGTCGCCTCAGCCATGCGCCGGCTCCGCGAGACGCTGGCTGAGCGACTCCAGGGCCGCGGCGACGGAGACGGGATCGGTCAGCATCGCCAGATGATGCAGTGGAAGCCGCACCAGTGGCCAGCCCGAACGCGAGGCGACCTGGCTCTCGCTGTCATAGGCCCCGCTGAGCTGCAGATAGGCGGTCGGGCCATCCCAGGTCGCGGCCGTCGCCGGCTCTTCGAAATAGGCCAGCGGCAGCGGCTCGAGCTCGGCCAGCATCGCGTCCCGAACGGCCGCATCCGGAACCAGCCGTTCCAGCGCTCCTGGCGGCCACCAGTCGCTCCAGCGCGGCAGCTCGCCGAACGCCGCCCCGGCCCGCAGTTGGTCGGGCATCCCCTCCGGCGCCGTGTCGAACCAACTCCGTCCAGGATGCGGCAGGATCGCATCGACCAGGATGACCGCGGTCGGCGGGCTCGGCAGCCGCGCGGCCAGCGCCGCGACCAGCGCGCCAGCCCCGCTGTGCGCCACCAATATCAGCGGTTCACTCCGGTCCGCGAGGCTCGCCCCCAGGCTGTCCGCCAAGGTCGCATAGTAGGCCTCGTCGATGGTCGACAGCTTCGGCCAGGCCGGCGCCTCGGCCGTATGACCCCGCCTCGTCAGTTCCGCCGCCACGCCGCGCCAGGTCAGTGGCCCGATCAGAGGGCTGTGCAGCAGGACCAGGCGCGGCGCAGGCATGGGCTCAGCTCTCGTACTTCTGCGCCACCATATCGTTGAGCAGCCGTACGCCGAACGCCGTGGCGCCGTCCGGGATGGTCGGGACGTTCGAGGGCTTCTTCCAGGCGGTGGAGGCGATATCCAGGTGCGCCCACGGCAGGCCGTTGGTGAACCGCTGAATGAACAGGGCCGCGGTGATCGAGCCGCCAGGCCGCCCGCCGGTGTTCTTCATGTCGGCGATCATCGAGTCGATGTTCTTGTCGTAGGCCGCCGGCAGCGGCATGCGCCACATCAGCTCCCCGGAGCTGGCCGAGGCGGCCATCAGGTTGGCCCCCAGTTCGTCGTTGTTGGCGTAGCAGCCGGCGTAGTCGTTCCCCAGCGCGACGATGATCGCCCCGGTCAGCGTCGCCAGGTCGACCATGAACTTCGGCTTGAAGCGGTCCTGGCAGTACCAGACCGCGTCGGCCAGCACGAGCCGGCCCTCGGCGTCGGTGTTGATCACCTCGATGGTCTGGCCGGACATCGAGGTCAGCACGTCGCCCGGGCGATAGGCGTTGCCGTCCGGCATGTTCTCGACGAGGCCGAGGATGCCGATGGCGTTGACCTTGGCCTTGCGCCCCGCCAGCACGTGCATCAGCCCGGCCACGGCGGCCGAGCCGCCCATGTCCCACTTCATGTCTTCCATGTTCTCGGCCGGTTTGATCGAGATGCCGCCGGTGTCGAAGCAGACCCCCTTGCCGACGAAGGCGATCGGCTGGGCCGTCTTGTCGTCGGCCCCGTTCCACTTGATCACCACCAGCTGGCTGTCGCGGACGCTGCCCTGGCCCACGGCCAGCAGCGAGCCCATGCCCAGCTTCATCATCTCCGCCTCGCCGAGGATCTCGACCTCCAGGCCCAGGCTCTCCAGCCTCTTCACGCGCTGGGCGTACTCGGCTGGATAGAGGACGTTCGGCGGCTCGGAGACGAGGTCGCGCGTGAAGCTTGTCGCATCGGCCAGCGCGGCCAGCGGCACAAAGTCCGCCAGCGATCCCTCGACATTGCTGGTCGCCACCTCGGTCTTGATGATCGACGGCTTCTTCTCCGCCGGCTCCTTGGTCCGGTACTTGTCGAACCGGTAGCTGGCCAGGCGCACGCCCAGCGCGGCGCGGGCCGCATTGGTCCCGCCGCCGTTCGGCAGCTCGATCCGCAGGGTCTCCAGGCCCGAGAGCTTCACGGCGTTGTACGCGCTCGCTGCGGCGTGCTCGGCGCCCATGGCGTCGTAGCCGTCCTTCTTGCCCGCGCCGATCAGCACCAGGCGCGCGGCGTCGACGCCCTGCGGCGCCAGGATGTCGAGGCTCTGGCCCTTGGCCCCGGTGAAACGGCTGGCGGCGGCGGCCTGGGCGGCCGCGCCCTCAAGGCTCACGCCCTCGAACACGATCCGCGCCAGTGCGGTCTTCGGCGACAGCGCGGCGTTGGCGGCAACGAACTGGATATCCATGTAAAGGGTCTCTCGGGGCTCAAAAGGGTTCGCGCTCAGCGACCGGCCGGGCCCGGCCCGGCGGTTGTCTGATACGGCGACGCATGGTTTAGATCACCTCCGCGGCGGGGGCGCGGCCAAAAACGCTTGCGAGCCGTAAATCCGACAGATGCGCCTGATCGACCGCTACCTTCTCCGCCAGCTTATGGGCCCGACGCTCCTGGCCACGGCTGCGCTGACGGCGGTCGCCCTGCTGAGCCAGAGCCTCGCGGGCCTCGATATCATCGTCAATCAGCGCCAGAGCGCATTGGTCTTCGTCAAGATCACGCTGCTGGCCATGCCGCAGTTGGCCAACCTGATCCTGCCGTTCGCGGTGTTTGTGGCGGGGCTGGTGGCGCTGAACCGGCTTCACACCGAGCAGGAGCTGGTGGTCTGCTTCGCCGGCGGTATGAGCCGCTGGCGGGTGATCTCGCCGGCCATCCGCCTGGCCGCGACAGTGACGGTCGTGGCGCTGTTGATGAACCTGTGGGTCCAGCCGATCGCCTACCGCGCCATGCGCGAGGAGATGTTCCAGATCAAAACCGATCTCGCCGCCACCCTGGTGCGCGAGGGCGAGTTCACCGAACCCGTACCGGGCCTCACGGTCTATGCCCAGAAGGTCGACGGCAACGGCGACATGCACAATCTTTTCATTCACCAGACCAAGGCGGATGGCGGGGCCACGACCTACATGGCCAACAGTGGGCGGATCGCGCAGCGCCGGGGCAGCGCGGTGCTGATCCTGCGCGACGGCTCGACCCAGGAATTCTCGCCAACCGGCGTCCTCAACTATCTGACGTTCAACGAATATCCCTTTGAGCTCGGTTCGCTCGACACCGGCGACGAGATGATCAACTACAAGCCGTCCGACCGCTATCTGCACGAACTGTTCTACCCGGACTTGCAGCAGGCCTGGGAGCAGCGCAACCGCAAGGGCCTGCTGGCCGAGGGCCATGCCCGCCTGGCCACCCCGCTCTACAACATCGCCGCCATGGCCATGGCGCTGTCAGCGATCCTCGGCGGCGGCTTTTCGCGGATGGGCTACGGGCGGCGGATCGCCATCATCAGCGGCATCGCGATCTTCATCCGCGTGTTGGGCTTCGTCGCCCAGGCCGCCGCGGAAGGGAACATCTGGCTGAACACGCTACAGTACGCGATTCCGCTCCTGGCCACGGCGTTCGCCCTGCGCAGCGTCTTCCGCCAGCGGGTCAGCCGCTTCATCGACATCCGCCGCCGCCCGGCCCGTATCGCGCCCCTTGAAGGCAGGGGAGTGGCCGCATGAGGGGCGCGGCGCGGCTGGAAGCCTATGTGCTGGCCCGCACCCTGGGGTCGGTGGGCGCGGCGCTCGCCCTGATCTCGGCAGTGATCCTGCTGGTGCAGTTCGTCGCCCTGTCGCGCAGCATCGGGGTCCGAGCCGACGTCAGCGCCGGCGACCTGTTCGGCCTGACCCTGCTGGAGTCACCGGCGGTCATCCAGCTCACCCTGCCGATCGTCTTCCTGTTCGGCACGGGCGGCGCCTTCGTGGGCCTCAACCGGCGCAGCGAGCTGGTGGCCATGCGCGCCGCCGGGCTCTCGGCCTGGCGGTTCATCAGTCCCGCGGCCACCGCGGCCCTGATCGCCGGCATCCTGGTGGTGGTGGCCGTCAACCCGATCGCCGCCGCGCTGACCGCGCGCTTCGAGGCCGACCGGGCCAAGATCATGTCCAACTATCTGGGCGATGTGCCAAAGGAAGTCTGGCTGCGCCAGGGCGACGAGCACAACCAGATCGTGATCCACGCCAAGTCGCGCGACACGGTGGCCGGCGAAGTGCGTCTGCGCGGCGTC
Organism: Caulobacterales bacterium; assembly: GCA_038213205.1. Taxonomy (GTDB): domain Bacteria; phylum Pseudomonadota; class Alphaproteobacteria; order Caulobacterales; family Caulobacteraceae; genus Phenylobacterium. Next base: position 29,133 of record JBBQTP010000008.1, on the reverse strand, counting down.
TCGCTGTTCGTCTACGAGAAGAACAAGGTCGGCCAGCCGGAATTCAAGCGCCGCCTGGAAGCCGCCGAGGCGCGCCTGCGGCCGGGATTCTGGCAGCTTTCGGACGTCCGCGAGGCCTCCGCCGGCGAGAGTTCGGTACGCTCCGACAGCCTGTCGATTCGCTCGGCCCTCGACTCCGAAGCCGCTGTTGAGAGCTTCGCCTCACCGGAAACCATCGCCTCCTACAAGCTGCCACAGGCCATCCGCTCGACCGAGGAGGCCGGGTTCTCCGCCTCCGGGTACCGGCTGCGCTTCCAGCAGCTGTTGGCCACACCGCTGCTGTTCGCGGCGATGGCGATTCTCGCCGCCGCCTTCTCGCTGAGACTGGCCCGCCTCGGCGGACTGGCCCAGTTGGCCGGGGCCGGGGTGGCGCTGGGATTCGTGGTCTATTTCTTCAATTCCTTCGCCGGCGCACTCGGCAAAGCCGACATCATTCCGCTGTTCGCGGCGGCTTGGGCGCCGGCCGTCGTCGCTCTGCTCGCTGGGCTCACCCTGCTCTGCTACACCGAAGACGGTTGAATCGTCCGCATGCCCGGCTATGCAGGCCCCGCAAGGCAGGCGATGAAGCCAACCCTGGAGAGGATCGGAAGTCGCAGATGAGTTCGCGCAGGCGCACGGCGCCGGTATTCTGCAAGCGCGTCCTCCTCGCCGGCGCCGCGATCGCGGCCGCCTGGCCGATGCTGGCGCACGCCCAGCCCGCCGGCCCCGGCCGCAGCGACCAGCGCGGTCAGATCCTCAACGAGACCCCCAAGCCCGTTGAAGAGGCCAAGCCCAGAACGCCGGAGCACACCGACGGCCTGCAGGCCGGCGAGCTCTACATGGAGGCCGACCAGCTCATTCGTGACGACAAGGCCGGCGTCACCACCGCCCAGGGCAATGTCGAGGTCCGCTACGAGGACCGCACCCTGCGCGCCGACCGGGTGGTCTACGACCAGGGGCCCGCCCCCGCCGATGGCGCGCGCCGGACGCCCCGCGCCCAGGGCAAGGACGCCCCGGCCCAGGGGGTGATCCGCGCCTTCGGCCACGTCCAGGTGATCCACGACGACGGCACCGTCGAGTACGCCGAGCAGATGACGCTGGACGACAAGATGCAGGCCGGCGTCGCGCTCGCCTTCACCGCGCGCCAGCACCAGAAGGGCCTGAGCAACGACGTGATCATCGGCGGCGCCAGCGTCGTGCGGCGCTCCGAGAACGTGCAGGAACTGAACAAAGCGATCTACACGCCCTGCCCGATCTGCGTCGGCGACACGCCAAAGAACCCCACCTGGTCGATCACCGCCGACCGGGTGGTCGAGGACAAGATCCGTCACGTCATCTACTACCGCCACGCTCGCATCCACGTGCTGGGCGTGCCGATCCTCTACCTGCCAGTGTTCTGGCACGCCGACCCCTCCGCCGAGCGCGAATCGGGCCTGCTATCACCGAAGATCGGGGCCTCGCGCCGCCGCGGCTTCTCCTACGAGCAGCCCTACCTGCTGGTGATCAGCCCGTCCGCCGACCTGATCGTCAGCCCGCAGCTCAACCAGAAGGCCAATCCGTTCGTCAACGGCCAGTATCGCCAGCGCTTCAACACCGGCCAGATCGACCTGCGGTTCGGCTACACCCACGAGGCCGACCTCGATTCCGACGGTAACCGGTTCGGCGACAACACCAACCGCAGCTATATCCTCGGCCGCGGCGCCTTCCAGCCGCTCGACAAGTGGACCGTTGGCTTCACGGCCGAGCGCACCTCCGACCCGCTGATCTTCGACAAGTACGACGTCGGTCGGGTCTATGAGGCCCGCGGCCCCTATGTCGCCGACGACCGGCGGCTGATCAGCCAGGCCTATGCGATCCGCCAGGACGACCAGTCCTACTTCTCGACCGCCGCCTTCTCGATCCAGGGCCTGCGTCCCGGCGACAATAACCGCACCTTCCCGGTGGTCGCCCCGCTGATCGAGGAACGCTACGACGACCCGAACAAGGTCCTCGGCGGGCGCCTGCGGCTGACCGGCAGCGCGGTGGCGCTGACCCGCGACCAGTCGCCCGACACCCCGGCGCTTCACCTTCCCGGCCTCGACAGCCGCCGCGTCAGCGCCGGCGCCGACTGGCAGCGCAGTTTCATCTCGCCCACCACCGGCATTCGCCTGGATCCCTTCGTCAACGTGCGGCTGGATGGCTACAGCCTGAGCGACGTGCTGACCGGCGTCGGCAAGGCCACCACATCGCGCACCCAATCGCGCGCGCTCGGCGTGGCCGGCCTCGACGTCTCCTATCCCTTGGTCAAACGCTGGAACGACTCCACGGTCATCCTGGAGCCCCTGCTGCAGGTCGCCGCCTCGCCCAAGGCCCAGCAGATCCTCGTGGGCCACGACGCCACCGGTAAGCCGACCTACCTGGACGAGGACAGCGTCGCCTTCGAGTTCGACGAGACCACGCTGTTCCAGGCCAACAAGTTCCCCGGCTACGACCTCTATGAGGACGGCCTGCGGGTGAATGTCGCAGGTCGCGCCTCGGTGCTGTGGGACGATGGGCGCCGCGCCAGCCTGCTGGTCGGCCGCAGCTTCCGCGACAAGGCCAACAGCGTCTTCTCCCCCGGCTCAGGCCTCACGGCGCGGTCCTCCGACTGGATCGTCGCGGGCGACGCCCAACCGTGGAAAGGCGTCTCCTTCTTCGCCCGCACCCGGCTTGACGCCGATACGCTGGAGGTCCACCGCCTGGAAGCCGGCGCAAACGTCTCGAGGAAGTGGGGTTCTGGATACGTCCGCTACCTGTCTGACGACCAGGGCATCAACGGCGCGAAGATCAGGAACGCCGATGTCGGCGGCGATCTGAACGTCACCCAGCACTGGGGCTTGTCGGCCTACGGCAACCGCGACCTGATCCAGAATGCCTGGGTGATCCGCGATGTGGGCGTCTTCTACAAGGACGAGTGCATCCGCGTGGACGTGTTCTATCGCCACGAGGACGTCATCATCGGCCGACTGGGCAGCAACGACAGACTGTCCATACGCCTAACGCTCGCCACATTGGGCGGACCTCTTTATGGGAGGTAGGAATTGCGGTCGGACGCGGCCGAACGAGGGAATGAACTCATCCATGATGCGCGCGCGTAACGTCACGAGCCGGGGGGCGCGGGGCGCATTGGTCGCAGCGGCGCTGTTCGCCGCCGCCTCGCCGGTGGCCTTCCAGGCGCAGGCCCAGGTCGCGGCTGCCGCGCCGGCGCCTGCGGTTGTCCCGCCGCCCGAACCCGTGCCCGTCGCCCAGCGGCCGATGTCGGAGTCGGTGGCCGCGGTCGTCAACGACGACATCATCTCGACCTATGACCTGGCGCAGCGCATGCGCCTGCTGATCGCTACCTCCGGCGTCCAGCCCACCGCCGACACCATGCAGCAGTTCCAGCAGGAGGCCCTGGTCTCCCTGGTCGACGAGCACCTGCAGCTGCAGGAGCTCAAGCGGGTCCAGAAGGACCAGAAAATCTCCATCATCGCCACCGACGACGAGATCCAAGAGGAACTCACCGGCATGGCGCAGCAGAATAACCTCAAGCCCGCGGGCTTCCTCGCGGCCTTGAAGAGCCAGGGCATCAGCCAGGACACTCTGTTCGAACAGATCCGCGCCCAGATGAGCTGGCAGCGTTGGATCCGCGGGCGCTACGGCTCGCGGCTGCGGATCGGCGAAGACCAGATCAAGGCCACCCAGGCCCGGCTGATCGCCGCGTCCTCTAAGCCGCAGTACCAGATCAGCGAAGTGTTCCTCGAGGCCGGTCGGCTGGGCGGCATGGACCAGGCGACCAAGGGCGCAGGCCAACTGGTCGCCCAGATCCAGCAAGGCGCCCCCTTCGCATCCGTCGCGCGGCAGTTCTCCGCCTCGGCCACCGCCGCGGCGGGCGGCGACGCCGGCTGGATCAGCCAGGGCGAGATGCCGGTCGAGGTCGATACTGTGCTCGACCAACTGCGCCCCGGCCAGCTCTCTCAGCCGATCCCGACCAAGGACGGGGTCTACATCATCTATCTGCGCGACAAGCGCTCCGGCGCCGGCCAGACTCTGGTCTCGCTGAAGCAGGTGGCCGTCGGCCTTCCGACCACCGCCACCCAGGCCGACATCGACGCCGCCAGCGCCAAGCTGCTGGCAGTGCGCAGCCAGATCAAGGGCTGCCCTGACGTGGAGAGCACCGCCGCCAAGACCCAGGGCGTGGTCGCCGGCGACTTGGGCGAGGCCGAGATCGCCGACCTGTCGCCGGAGTTCAAGGACGCGGCCACCTCGCTGGCCGTCGGCCAGCTCTCGCAGCCGATCCGCACCAAGGTCGGCCTGCACATCCTGGCGGTCTGCGGCAAGCGCGCGGCCGGCGGCGCCCAGGTCGATCACGACCAGATCGAGAGCCGGCTTACCGGTCAGCAGCTCAGTATGATCTCGCGTCGCTACATGCGCGACCTGCGCAACTCCGCGACCATCGAGACACGGTAGAAGAGGCGATTTCAGGGTGAAAGGCGGCCCGCTCGCACTGACCCTGGGCGACCCGGCCGGGATCGGCCCGGAGATCATCGTCAAGGCGTGGAACGAGCTGCGCGCCGGCGGTCCGCCGTTCCTGGCGGTGGGCGACTTCCAGTCCCTGGCCTCGGCTTCCGGCGGCGGCGCCTCGATCCTGCGCCGCGTCATGGCCCCGTCCGAGGCGCTGGCCATCTTCCCCGACGCCCTGCCGGTCCTCGACCTGCCGCTGAAGAGCCCGGTGGTCGCCGGCCAGCCCTCGCCGTCGGCCGCGCCCGCCATCATCCAGTGGATCGAGACCGCCGTCGGCCTGGCGCTCTCCGGCGCCGTGGCCGGGGTGGTCACCGCCCCCATCGCCAAGGCCCCGCTCTATGCGGCCGGCTTCAAGTTCCCGGGCCACACCGAGTTCCTGGGCGAACTCACCGCCGCCGCCAGCTTCGAGGGCGCGCGCGGCCCGATCATGATGCTGATCGCCGGCGACCTGCGCGTGTCCCTGGTCACGGTCCATTCGCCCCTGTCGGCGGTCTCGGGCCTGATCACCACCGAGGCCATCGTCAACGCCGCCCTGGTCACCGCCGACGCCCTGAAGCGCGACTTCGGCATCAAGAGGCCCCGCCTGGCCATCGCGGCCCTCAACCCGCACGCCGGCGAAGGCGGCGGCATCGGGCGCGAGGAGATTGAGGTGATTGGGCCGGCCGTGCGCGCGCTGGCCGAGCACGGCCTCGACGTCTCCGGCCCGCATCCGTCCGACACCCTGTTCCCGGAGACCGTGCGGGCGACCTATGACGCGGCCATCTGCCTCTACCACGACCAGGCGCTGATCCCGGTGAAGATGCTCGACTTCTGGGGCGGGGTGAACGTGACGCTGGGCCTGCCGATCGTGCGCACCTCCCCCGACCACGGCACCGCCTTCGACATCGCCGGCCGCGGCCTGGCGCGCGCCGACAGCCTGATCGCCGCGATCCGTCTGGCCGACCAGATCGCCTCCGCGCGGAAAAAGGCCCGGGTCGGGTGAACCCCCCAGCAAAGGTAGGACTCGAGACCCTGCCCCCACTGCGCGAGAGCCTCGCCGCGCACGGCCTGCTCGCCAACAAGGCCTTCGGCCAGCACTTTCTCCTCGACCTCAACATCACGCGCAAGATCGTCCGCCTGGCCGAGATCGAGCCCGGCGACCGGGTGATCGAAGTCGGCCCGGGTCCGGGCGGCCTGACCCGCGCGCTGGTCGAAGCCGGCGCCCGCGTCATCGCCATCGAGAAGGACCCAAGGTTCGCGCCGTTGCTGGAAGATCTGGCGCGGGCCGCGCCGCCCGGCGCGCTCACCCTGGTGCTCGGCGACGCCCTGGAGGCCCACGAGGCCGAGCTCACCGGCGGCGAGCCTGCCCACGTGGTCTCCAACCTGCCCTACAACGTCGGCACGCCCCTGCTGATCAAGTGGCTGACTGGCCCCTGGCGGCCGGCGTCCTTGACCCTGATGTTCCAGAAAGAAGTCGCCCAGCGGATCGCCGCCCAGGCCGGGGACGACGCCTACGGTCGCCTCGCCGTCATCGCCCAGGCCACCAGCCACGCCGCCAGCGTCATGGACGCCCCGGCCCGCGCCTTCACCCCGCCGCCCAAGGTGGACTCAGCCGTGGTCCGCCTGACGCCACGCGCCGACCGGCCCTCGGTCCAGCGCCTCGACGCTCTGCAGAAGCTCACCGCCGCCGCCTTCGGCCAGCGCCGCAAGATGCTCCGCGCCAGCCTCAAGGCGCTGGGCGGCGAACCGCTGATCGAAGCCGCCGGCCTCAACCCCCAGGCCCGTGCCGAAACCGTCGACATCGAAGGCTTTCTGCGCCTCGCCGACGCCTGGCTGGCCCGGCGCTGATCCCGTTGCCTAGACCGTCGCTGCACGGTCCTATGCGCCAGGTCTTACGAAGGAGCGTGGATGCTGATCCTGCTGGGCGTCGCCGTGGTGATTGTCGGCTTCGCCGTGCGTCTCAATCCGTTGCTGGTGGTGGTGCTGGCGGCGTTCACCACCGGGCTGATCGCCGGCCAGCCGCCGCTGGCCGTGGTCGCGGCGTTCGGCAAGGCGTTCAACGACAACCGGTTTGTCAGCGCCGCCTACCTGGTGCTGCCGCTGGTCGGCGTGCTGGAGCGCGCCGGGATCCGCGAACAGGCCGCCCGGCTGATCACGCGCCTGAACGGCGTCTCGGTGGCTCGCCTGCTGATCAGCTACCTGCTGTTCCGCCAACTCACCACCGCCATCGGCCTGATGCCGATCGCCGGCCAGGCCCAGACCATCCGGCCGATCGTCGCGCCCATGGCCGAGGCGGCCGCGGCCGCCCAGAACCCCGAAATCACCGACGAGGCCCGCCATGCCGTGCGCGCCATCGCCGCGGCCACCGACAACGTCGCGGTGTTCTTCTCCGAGGATATCTTCGTGGCCATGGGCTCGGTGCTGCTGATGGTTGGCTTCCTGACCTCCAGCAAGATTGTGCTCGACCCGATCCACCTGTCGGTCTGGGCGATCCCCACGGCGCTGGCCGCCTTCGTGATCCACGCCGGGCGCCTGTTGCTCTTCGACCGCCGCCTGCGTCGGGCGATCAAGCCGTGATCAAGCTCACTGCCGTCTACGTCCTGGCCGGGCTGATGTTCGCCGGGTTCGCGGTGTTCAGCGCGCTCGACCGCAACAACAAGAAGCGCTTCGGCAACGCCCTGTTCTGGGGCTTGGTGGCGCTCAGCTTCCTGGCCGGTGACCGGCTCGGCGACCTCGGCAATGGGGTGCTCGTGCTGGGCCTGGCCGCGCTGGCCGGCTTCGGCCTGCTGGGCCGCGGCCAGCCCGCCACCACCTCGCTGGAAGAGCGCGCCAGTCTGGCCGAGCGGTTCGGCAACCGGCTGTTTGTCCCGGCCCTGGTGCTGCCCCTGGTGGTGGCGATCGGGGTCCTGGTGATCAAGCCCATGACCTTCGGCGGCCAACCGCTGATGGACCCCAAGCAGGCCACCCTGATCTCCCTGGCCCTCGCCGTCCTCGCCGCGACCGGCGCAGCCTTGGTCTTGCTCAAACAGCCCCTGGTCAGCCCGCTGCAGGAGGGCCGCCGGCTGATCGACACGGTCGGCTGGGCCGTCCTGCTGCCCCAGTTCCTGGCCGCGCTCGGCGCGGTCTTCGCCGCCGCGGGCGTGGGCAAGGAGATCGGCGTGCTGGTCACCGCCTACCTGCCCGTCGACACCCGCTTCGCCGCCGTAGCCGTCTACTGCCTCGGCATGGCCGCCTTCACCATGCTGATGGGCAACGCCTTCGCCGCCTTCCCGGTGCTGACCAGCGGCGTGGCCATCCCGATCCTGATCGGCCACTTCGGGGCCAATCCGGCTGTGGTCGCCTCGATCGGCATGCTCTCGGGGTTCTGCGGCACGTTGATGACCCCGCTGGCCGCCAACTTCAACCTGGTGCCCCCAGCTCTGCTGGAGATCCCCGACCGCTATGCGGTGATCAAGGCGCAGATCCCCACCGCCCTCCTCATGCTGATGATCAACACGGTGCTGATGTATGTCCTTGCTTTCGCATAGCCACCTGACGCCGGACCTTGCCGCCAAGTTCGCCGCCATCGCGCTCGGCCACGTCACCCGCGAGTTTCCCCACAAGCTCGATCACGTCTGGGAAACCGCCGCCGACACCGCCGGGCCCAAGGCGCAGCATCCAATCTTCCACGGCAGCTTTGACTGGCACTCCTGTGTGCACGGCTACTGGCTGCTGGCCGCCCTGCTGCGCCGCGAGCCGAAGATGCCGCAGGCCGCCGCGATCCGCGCCCTGTTCGACGCCAGCTTCACGCCCGCCAAGGTGGCCGGCGAAGTCGCCTACCTGGCCCGCCCCTCCTCCCGCGGCTTCGAGCGGCCCTACGGCTGGAGCTGGTTGTTGAAACTGCAGGCCGAATTGATGGAGCATCCCGACCAGCCCTGGGCCGAGACCCACAAGCCCCTGGCCGAAGCCTTCGCCCAGCGGTTTCGCGACTACCTGCCGCTGGCCCACTACCCAGTGCGAACCGGCGTGCATTCCTCTACCGCTTTCGCGCTGGCGCTGGCCCAGGACTACGCCGTCGCCACCAAGGACAGCGCGCTAACCGGCCTGTTTCGCGACAAGGCCAAGGCCTGGTACCTCGCCGATCTCGACGCCCCGGCCTGGGAGCCGTCGGGTGATGAGTTCCTCTCCGCCACCCTGATGGAGGCTGAGTGCCTGCGCCGGCTGCTGCCGCGCGATGAGTTCGCGGCCTGGCTGAAGGCCTTTCTGCCACGCGCCGCCCAGCGCCAGCCGGCCAGCCTGTTCACCCCGGCCGTGGTCACCGACCGCTCCGACGGCAAGATCGCTCACCTCGACGGGCTGAACTTCTCCCGCGCCTGGTGCTGGCGTGAAATCGCCGGCACGCTGCGCTCCAACGACCCCATGGCCAATATCGCCGAGAACACGGCGCGCGAGCACCTGGCGGCCAGCCTGCCGCACGTGGCCGGCGACTACATGGGCGAGCACTGGCTGGCCTCCTTCGCGCTCCTGGCGCTGACCGCCGGAAACCGCTGAGCGCATCAGACCTGCACGAAGGCGGCGACAAACGCCCAAGATGCGCGCGCCGCATCCGTAGATTGCAGCAAAACCGCAGGCGTATCGGCTTACGCTTTCCTTCAGCGAGACAAGATTCCTTGCGAGGACGCCTATGAAGCTCTGTGGCCAGATCTCCGTCGAACTCAATGTCGGCGACTACATCGAGGCGGCCGATCACCAGAAACGCCTGGAAGACATCCTGAAGCTGGTGCGCGACGCCTATCCGGACGCGACTCTGGCCATGCGCGAGCGTCGCCAGCGCAAGGCCATCCCCCTGACCCGCGCCATGCCCCGCTCCGCCTCCACCGGTGCGCTGAACCGCTACAGCGACAGCTAGTATCAAGACGCATGCGTCCAAGGGACTCCCTGCTCGAGGCGATCCTCGCCCTGAAGGCGCTCGACGCGCGCATCAGCGTGAACGAGATCGTGGCCTTCCTCTACACCTGCGAAAACGAGGGCCTCTCGGTGCAGGAGCTGGCCTACGTGGCGGGCCTCACCCAGTCGACCGCCTCGCGCAGCCTGCGTTCACTCGGCCGCCCGGGGTCTGATTGGGCCCAGCCGCCGGCGCTGGGCCTGGTCGACGCCTTTCTGAACCCTAGCGACGGCCGCAGTCACGTAGTCCATCTGACCGATCAGGGCCGCGAGCTGCGCGACCGTCTCGATCAGTTGATCCGCCTCGCCGTTCCCATCGACTACCAGCCGTAACCTCTGTATTCAGGAGAGACGCGACGTAACATGAGTGACGTCCAGGATTTCGTCGTCAAACTCTCAAAAAACTACATGCGTTGTCGCAACAAACCCAAGATCGAATACCCGTTCGTCTCGATACAGCGTCAAATGAACGCAAGTTAACTGTCGAACTATCGATTCCTGTGGTTCGCTTCCCCTTGCTAGGGGAACGCGCAGGAACATGGCTTACGCTCTCGACCGTCTGGATGTGCAAATCCTGGCCGCCCTCCAGGAGAATAACCAGGCCACCGCCCAGGCTCTTGCGGACCGCGTCCCGCTGTCGCCCTCAGCCATCCTGCGGCGCATCCGCCAATACCGCGACGACGGGATCATCGCCGCCGACGTCTCGATCATCGAGCCGGCCCAGATGGGCGAGCACCTGTCGGTGATCTTCATGGTCCAGCTGGAACGTCACTCCCCCGCCTCGGTCGGCGAGTTCCGCGCCCATCTCTGCAAATCGCCGCACGTCCAGGTGTGCATGGAGATTTCCGGCGCCTACGACATCTCCACCATAGCCATCTTCCGCGGCATGGAGGAGTTCAACGCCTTCACTGACATCAACATCGCCAGCCACCCGGCGGTACGCCGCTACGAGGCCAGCTTCGTGAAGAAGCGCGTGAAGTTCACGACCGCCATTCCGCTGTGATCGGCCCGCATTACCAAGTCACAGTCGACTATAATGTAGTGATATCCGACTACTCTGTTCTTTGTGTCCAATACGAGACAACCAGCGCACATTACCAATACATCTCAGAAAACGGCGTTGACCGTTTCATTTGACACTAAGTAACTCCTCCCTAACCGGCGCCGCCAGCTCGCGGCCCGGGACCTGTTGCACTTGTTAGGGGGCGGCCGACTCCCGTGGGGGCGGTCGCAGGAGGAGTTGACCTTGAAAATTCAAAGCATCCGGAGGCGCCTGCTGGCCTCCTCGACGATCTGCGGCGCAGCCTTCCTGGGGCTCAGTACGACCCAGGCGCTCGCCGCCGACGCCGCTGCCGCAAACGCCGACGTCTCCGAGATCGTCGTCACCGGCTCACGGATCCCGCAGCCCAACCTGACCAGCGTCAGCCCGATCCAGGTGGTGACGGATCAGGAGTTCAAGCTGCAGGGCAAGACCGACGTCATCGACCTGATCAACAACCTGCCGCAGAACTTCCAGAACGCGGCGATCGACTTCTCCGGCACGTCCAACCCACTCTCCAGCCCGGGCGGTGTCTCCACCGCCGACCTGCGCGGCTTGGGCCCCCAGCGCACCCTGGTGCTGGTCGACGGCCGCCGGCTCGGCATCGCCGACGCCAACACCGGCAACCCCAACCCGGCGCCAGACCTCAACCAGATCCCCGCGTCGCTGGTCGACCGCGTCGAGGTGCTGACCGGCGGGGCCTCGGCCACCTATGGCTCGGACGCCGTGGCCGGCGTCGTCAACTTCGTGATGAAGCACAACTTCCAGGGCATGCAGATCGACGGCCAGTACGGCATCGCCCAGCACAGCCAGAACAATGAGCAGGGCATCCAGGGCCTGCTGACCGCCAAGGGCTACACTATCCCCAAGGGCGATGTCTGGGACGGCCGCTCGCGCGACCTTTCCGTGGTGCTGGGCACCAACGGCATGGACGACCGGATGAACATCACCGGCTACTTCGCTTATCACAAGCAGGATCCGGTCTCGCAGTCGACGCGGGACTTCTCATCCTGTCAGGTCCGGGTGCGCGGCGGCGCGACGCCGTTCTGCAACGGCTCGCCCAACTCCAACCAGTTCTTCCAGCAGACCGGCTCTGGCCCGGGCATCGACAACGTCACCGGCTTCGCCGTGGTCGGCCACCAGTTCATCGACTACGCGATCGCGCCAACCACTGTGAGCCCGCCCCTGCTCTTCAACTCCAACCCCTTCCAATATCTGCAGCACGACGACCAGCGCTATTCAGCGGGTTTCTTCTCGCACTACGAGCTGTCGAAGAACCTCGATCTCTACGCCGACTTTTCCTACATGAACGACCAGTCGGTCACGGCGGTCGCGCCCTCTGGCCTGTTCCAAGGCGGCGGCCCCTCGCCCCTGGGCGGCTTCCTGGTCAACTGCAACAACCCCCTGCTCAGCGCCCAGCAGGCAACGACGCTTTGTTCGGCCGCCGAGATCGCCAGCGGGGCAAGCGCCGACCTGCTCTACGGACGCCGCAACATTGAGGGCGGCCCGCGCTCGTCGTCCTATCAGCATGAGAACTACCGCATCGTCGCCGGCGCCCGTGGGGACATTCCCGAACTGGACGGCTGGAAATACGACGTCTACGGACAATATTACTATACGACCCTATTCCAATCGAACACCAACTACCTGTCCAACAGCCGCATCCAGAACGCCCTGCAGGTGGTCAATGTGGGCGGCACGCCGACCTGCGTCGCCAAGGTCAACGGCGCGGACCCCAACTGCGTGCCCTACAACATCTTCACCGAGGGTGGCGTGACCCCCGCCCAGGTGGCCTATCTGAACGGGACCGGCACCTCCTATGGCAAGGTCTCCGAGGCCATCGCCGAGGCCACGGTCACCGGCGACCTTGGCCGTTACGGCATCAAGTCGCCCTGGGCCAACGATGGGATCGGCGTCTCGCTGGGCGTCCAGACCCGGCGCCAGACCTACAGCTACGCCCCCGACCAGGCCGAGATCTCCAACGACCTGGCCGGCTTTGGCGGGGCCGCCACGGTGGTCAACGCCAGCCTGGACGTGACCGAGGAATACGGCGAGTTCCGCGCCCCGATCGCCCAGTCGCAGCCGTTCTTCGATGAGCTGACCCTCGACGGGGGCTACCGCCACTCGCACTATTCCAGCGGCGTGGACGCCAACACCTACAAGCTCGGTCTGCAGTGGGCGCCGGTGCACGACATCGGCTTCCGCGCCTCCTACAACCGCGCGATCCGGGCCCCGAACATCATCGAGCTGTTCGCGCCCCAGTCGGTGACCAACACCACCGAGGTCTCCACCGACCCCTGCTCGCCGCTGAACGGCGCGCCGGCGACGGCCACGCTGGCCCAGTGCATGAATACCGGCGTCACCGCCGCCCAGTACGGGAACGGCAGCACGACCAACCACATCGTGCAGTGCCCGGCCGGGCAGTGCGCGACGCTCACCGGCGGCAACGCCAAGCTGACGCCGGAAAAGGCCGACACCTATTCGGTCGGCTTCACCGTGCGCCCGAGCTTCCTGGAGGGTTTCACCGGCAGCCTCGACTACTTCGTGATCAAGCAGGACCTGACGATCAGCAAGATTCCGCTGGCCTTCAGCCTAAACCAGTGCCTGACCACCGGCAGCCCGGTGTTCTGCGCCAACGTCGTACGTAGCCCCAATGGCATCCTGTTCGGCACCTCGGTGCAGGGCGGCGGCTACATCAGCGGCACGGCGGTCAACGTCGGCGCCGGCGAGTTCGACGGCATCGATCTGCAGGCGACCTACAACCTGCCGCTCAGCCGCCTGGGCCTGTCCGACGGCTACGGCGACGTGCAGTTCAACTTCATCGGCACGGACCTGATCAAGGCCACCACCACCCCGCAGCCGGGCACCCACACCTACGATTGCGCAGGCCTGTTCGGCGGCACCTGCCAGACGGTGAACCCCAAGTGGCGCCACACCCTGCGCGCCTCCTGGCAGACCCCATGGAACGTGCTGCTATCGGCCCAGTGGCGCTACATCGGCAAGACGACGCTGGAGAGCAACACCTCCGACCCGACGCTCACCAACGGCCGCCAGGACACCTTCGACGGCACGCTGCGCGCGGTGAGCTACCTCGACCTGTCCGGCATCTGGAAGATCAACAAGGGGTTCCAGGTCCGCGCCGGGATCAACAACATCTTCGACAAGGATCCGCAGATCATCAACTCGGCGATCGTCGGCACCGGCCTGCCGAACGCCTACCCGACCTACGACTTCCTGGGCCGGGCGATGTTCGTGGGCTTCACGGCCAACTTCTAAGGCCCCGGGACCGGGGGGCGGCGGCGCGATTCGCCGCCCCCCGCCTCGGGATAGTAAATGCTAAGTCGTGGTCGACTATAGTATAGGTGTGTATGATTACTATGTTATTTGTGTCCAATTCGAGACATGCGGCGCACATTACCAATGTACCTTGGACAACTGGTTGACCGTTTCCTTCGACACTAAGTAACTCCCACGTAACCGGTGCCTCCATCAGGCGGCACGGGACCTGTTCCATTTGTGGGGGCTGGCCGACTCCGAGGGGGGACGGTCGCTGGAGGAGTTGACCTTGAACATCCAAAACACCCGGGAGCGCCTGATGGCCTCCTCGATGATCTGCGGCGCGGCCCTGCTCGGGCTCTCCGCCACCTCGGCCTCCGCAGCGGCCGCGGCCGCGGGGGGCGCCGAAGTCTCCGAAATCGTGGTGACCGGCACGCGCATCCCGACGCCGAACCTGACCAGCGTCGCCCCGGTGACCTCCGTCAGCGCCGCCGACATCAAGGCCCAGGGTGTGAGCCGGGTCGAGGATCTGCTCAACAGCCTGCCGCAATCCTTCGCGGCACAGGGCTCCAACTACTCCAACTCCTCCACCGGCACCGCCACGGTGAACCTGCGGGGTCTTGGCTCGACCCGCACCCTGGTGCTCATCGACGGCCGCCGCCTGATGGCCGGTAACCCGACCTCCAACGCCACCACTCCAGTCGCCGCCGACCTGAACTTCATTCCCTCCTCGCTGGTGCAGCGCGTCGACGTGCTGACGGGGGGCGCCTCGGCGGTTTACGGCGCCGACGCTGTTGCCGGCGTCGTCAACTTCATCATGAACAAGAACTTCGAGGGCGTGCGCGTCGACGCGCAGTACTCGATCTATCAGCACAGCCAGCACGACGGCGAAATCCAGGCGGTGGTGCGCGACGCGCGCAGCCGCGCGGCGGTGCCGGACAACTTCATCGTGCCGGGTGACTTCAAGGGGGGCGAAGGTTCGGAGGTGTCCCTGGTGCTCGGCGTCAATGCGCCGGACGGCAAGGGCAACATCACGGCCTACGCGACCCACGTGCAGATCAACCCGGTGCTGGCCTCCAGCTACGACTATACGGCCTGCTCGCTGAACTCAGGCGCGAGCTTTTTCCAGGCCCGCTGCGGCGGTTCCGGCACGGCCTATCCGACGCGGTTCGGCGGCTTCATCGTCGACCCAGCCGGCCCCGGCAATACCTTCCGGGCCCGCACCAGCAGCGACGTCTACAATTTCGCGCCGACCAACTATTTGCAGCGCCCGGATCAGCGCTACGGCTTCGGCACGTTCGCCCACTACGACGTCAACCCGCACTTCCAGGCCTACATGGACTTGATGTTCATGGAGGATAACTCCACGGCCGCGATCGCGCCTGGCGGCATCTTCGCTCAATCGGGGCCGGGGCCGGGCGGGACCTTCGCCATCAACTGCGACAACCCGCTGATTTCAGCGCAGCAGCTCACCTTCTCGACGCCGACCGCACCCGCGATCTGCACGCCTGCGCAGATCGCGGCCGGCAGCAACGTCAACCTGCTGGTCGCCCGCCGAAATGTCGAAGGCGGCGGTCGCCTGACGATCTTCGACCACCAAGAGCAACGCTATGTCGTTGGCCTGAAGGGCGAACTCGGCGGCGACTGGACCTATGACGCATACCTCCAGTACGGAAAGACCGCGCTGCAGCAGGAGCAGGACAACAACTTCCTCACCAGTCGCATCAGCCGCGCCCTGATCGCGCGGCGCAATGCCGCCGGCCAGATCGTCTGCCAATCGGTGATCGACGGCTCCGATCCGGCCTGTGTGCCCTACAACTCCTTCGCGATCGGCGGGGTCACCCCCGCGGCGCTCAAATACCTGCAGGCCCCGACCTTCTCGAGCGGCAACATTATCGAGCAGGTGGGCAGCCTGAACGTCGTCGGCAGCCTGCCTGACGCCATCAAGAGTCCGATGGCCAATGACAAGATCGGCGTCTCGATGGGCGCAGAGTACCGTCGTGAGCACCTCGACTCCAAGTCCGACCTTCCTCAGGCGATCGGCGACGTGAACGGGAACGGCGCCGCCAAGCCCCCCGTGAACGGCGGCTTCGACGTCTACGAACTCTACGGTGAGGCTCGGATCCCGCTGATCCAGGACAGCCCTTCGCCAAGGACATCACCGCTGAACTCGCCTACCGCTATTCGGACTATTCGAACGCGGGGACCACCAACACCTACAAGGTCTCCGGCGACTGGACGATCGTCGACGGCTTCCGGGTTCGCGGCGGCTACAACCGAGCCGTTCGCGCGCCCAATGTCGTCGAACTGTTTGCCCCGTCCAACGTGGTGCTCGACGGCACGGTAGATCCCTGTGCCGGGCTCACTGCGGGCAACGCCCTGGTGCAGCGTTGCGCGACAATCTTCGGTCTGACCCCCGCCCAGGTGGTCGCGATCGAGCCGGACCCGGCCAGCCAATACAACGGCCGAGTCGGCGGCAACCCGAACCTCAAGCCGGAGACCGCCGACACCTATACCGTGGGCTTCGTCTGGTCGCCCAGCTTCATCCAGGGCCTGAATGTGACGGTCGATTATTTCGACATCAAGGTTCAGGACTACATCTCCAACGTCGGCGCAAACGTGATCATCAACGCCTGCGTGCTGGGTGGCAGCTCGTCGGCCTGCAGCCTTGTGCATCGCGACACCATCGGGACGATCCACTCCACCGACGGCTTCGTCATCGACACCGAGGTCAACCAGGGCGCCCTGCATACCTCCTGCGCTGACGTCAACGTCGGGTACCACACCGGCCTCGACACCTTCGGGCTCAGGGACATGGGGTCACTTCAGGCCAGCTTCGTCGGCACCTGGCTCGACAAGTTGGAGACGACGGTGATCAACGGCCAGGCGCCGATCGATTGCGCGGGCCTCTACGGCTCGACCTGCACCACGCTTGGCGGCTCGACCAGCCCGAATCCCCAGTGGCGCCACAAACTGCGCGTCACCTGGAATACACCCTTCGAGTACGGCTGGTTCGGCGCGCTGGGCCTCTCCGCGCAGTGGCGCTACTTTGCCAAGGTCGACGTGGACGGCACATCGAGCCAGCCGGCTCTGCACACGCTCAACGTGGCGCCCACCGACAAGACCCTTGACGCCCGCAGCTACCTTGACCTGCTGGCCACCTTCAAGATCAAGGAGAACTACGCGTTCCGGATCGGCATCAACAACATCCTGGATCAGGATCCGCCGCTCACCGGCTCGGGCGGCACGACGAACCCGGCGACGGGCGCGCTGTTCCCGTCGAACTGCCCCGCGGGCGCCTGTAACCAGAACGTCTACGCCCAGATGTACGACACCCTGGGCCGCTATATCTTCGTGGGCGTGACCGCCGACTTCTAAGGCGATCATCACAGATCAAAGAGATCGGGCGGCGGAGCAATCCGCCGCCCTTTTTCGTAGCCAAAAACCGGAGGCTACTGGTCTTCGTGCAACCGGCGCAGGACCGCAGGCGCCAGGCCCGGCAGGTCCTCCGAGACCAGGCCAGGGCCGTGCAGTTCGGCGGCCTCGGCGTGGATCCAGGCGCCGGCGCAGGCCGCCTCGAAGCTCTCCATGCCCTGCGCCACCAGCCCGCCGATGAACCCGGCCAGCACGTCGCCGGAGCCGGCCGTCGCCAGCCACGGCGAGCCGTTGCTGTTGATGGCGCAGCGGCCGTCAGGGGCGGCGATCACCGTGTCGGAGCCCTTCAGCAGCACCACGGCCCCCGCCCGCTCCGCCGCCTGTCGCGCCGCGCTCAGCCGATCGCCGGCGCTCTTCAGCAGGCCCGGGAACAACCGCTCGAACTCGCCGGGGTGCGGCGTCAGGACGTCGTCGCGGTCCAGCACCGAGAACAGCTCCTCCGGATCGTCGCGGAAGACGGTGATGGCGTCGGCGTCGATCACCAGGGCCGCCCCCGTCCGCGCCAGCGCCAGGACGTTCAGCAACGTCGCCTCGCCCACCCCGGCCGCCGGCCCGATGATCGCGGCGTCGACGTCGGCGCAGGCCACCTCCAGCCCCAGGTCGGTCTCGAAGCCGCGCAGCATCACCGCTTCCAGATGCGCGGCCAGGACCGGCAGGGCCTCGGTCGGCGCCAGCACCGTCACCAGCCCCGCGCCGATGCGCAGACCCGCCCGCGCCGCCAGCCTGGCCGCGCCGGTGCTCCAGGCCTCGCCGCTGACCACGATCAGCCGTCCGCGCGCGTGCTTGTGGCTGGCCGCCGCCGGCCAGGGAAAGCGCGGCAGCCACAGCTCCGGCCCGTTCTCCACCGCCTTCGTCGCAGCTTCCGCTAGGCCGATATCAGCCACGATCACCTCGCCACAGCGGCTGCGGCCAGGCTCCAGCAGGTGCGCCGGCTTCTTGGCGTGGAAGGTCACGGTCAGAGCCGCACAGGCCGCCGGGCCGGTGGCGCGGCCGGTGTTGCCCGCGACGCCGCTCGGCACATCCACCGCCACGACGCGCTCGGGCGCTTCAGCCATCCGCAACGCCGCCGACGCCGCCGGCCCGTCCAGCGGCCGCGACAGCCCCGCGCCGAACAGGGCGTCAATCCAGACGCCGGGTTCCAGCGCCCCGTTCAGCGGTTTGGTGGCGCCCTCTCCCGCAAGAGTGGCCCAACGGGCGCTGGCGGCCTGGGCGTCCTGGGTCGCGGGCTCGCCGAAGCTGCGCACCTCCACCGGCCAGCCGCGGTCCTTCAGCACGCGGGCAGCCACATAGCCGTCGCCGCCGTTGTTGCCAGGCCCGCAGAGCACCAGGGTGGCCTGCGGCGAGAACCTGCCGCAGACCGCATCGGCCACCGCAGTCCCCGCCCGCTCCATCAACACCAGGCTCGGCGTGCCCGCGGCGATCGCCGCCGCGTCGGCCCGGCTCATCTCTTCGACCGTATAGATCGCTCGCGACGTCAAACCCTTATCGCCCCATCCTAAAGTCTACCGCCTAAATAACGGCCGTCGTCGCCTCGCGGCCCTTTTCCACCAGGCTCAGGGTCCGTCCGTCGCTCTCCAGCACGGTGACCGAGGCATGGTCCGGCCGGAACGCCAGCACCCTGGGATCGCCCAGCAGCTGCGAGACCACCGCATTGGTCGCCACATAGTGCGAGAACACCGCCGTCCCGCCGCGCGGGATCAGCGAGGCGGCGATGTCGCGCCGCCAGGCGTCGTAGTCCATGTCGCCCTTGATGTCCGCCCACGTCCCGGCGAACGCGGCGCGCAGCCACGGTCCGCGTTCCTCCAGCGACAGCGCCGCCGGCGTCGGGATCTCACCGACCCTGGCATCGATCTCCACCATCACCCCCAGCGCGGCCGCGGTCGGCTCAGCGGTCTCACGGCAGCGGCGCAGCGGTGAGCTCACCACCTTGGTAGGCCGCTCGGCCTCCGGCAGGGCCATCAGCCAGTCGCGCGCCGCGCGGGCCTGCGCCAAGCCGGTCTCGTCCAGTCCGGGATCTTCGTCGTCCCCGCCCCAGGTCGCGGACGGCTTGCCGTGACGGATCAGATAGAGGCGGGCCATGCGGTTTCTCTAGCGCCAGGAGTCAGGAGGGAGTGAAGAGGTTGGTCTGACCGCCATCGCCACCCGGCCCGACGGTCCCGCCACGCCCGATCTGCTCGCCCTGCTCCAGGCTGGCCAGGGTCGCCGGATCGTTGGGCGTCATTGCGGTGAACCGGCGGCCGTCAGCATCGCGGCCGATGACGATCCCCATGAACGGTCCCTCGCGGCGGTGGACGACAGTGTAGGTCTCGATCTTCGCCGAGCCTTGCGGCGTTTCGGTGACGACGGGATGCGGCAGGGCGTCGATCTCAGCCTGCAGGACCCTCGGGTCCTGCCGCTCGAACGGCTTGGTCGGCTTGGTCGTCGAATAGACGCCCGTCGACTGCTTCGTAAGATACCAGCCGTTCCCGGTCGTCAGCCCCCAGGCGCCCGGCTTGGCGCGCAGCTTGCCGACCATCGCGGCGATCGAGTGCATGACGTAGTTGTTGCCCGGCCCCCCGGCGTAGGGCAGCCCGCCGGTCACCGTCAGTCCACGCGGATCGTCCAGCGCCAGCCCCAGCTCCTCGGCCCCGATCTCCACCGCGACGGGGAAGCAGCTATAGAGATCGATGCAGTCGATCTGGCCCAGGCCTATCCCGGCCATGTCCAGCGCCAGCTTGCCGGTCAACCGCATCGCCGGGCTCGAGTGATAGTCCTGCCGGTCCAGCGGGAACCACAGGTCGGCCGCGTCGGCGCAGCCGTGCAGATAGACCCATTTGTCCTCCGGCACGCCCAGCTCGCGGGCCTTCTTGACGCTGGCCACGATCACCCCCGCCGACTGGTCGACCTCCATGATGGCGTTCAGCAGCTTTGGATAGGGAAACCCCACCATCCGGTTCTTCTCGGAGACCGCCACCAGTTCCTCGGCCGACCGCGCCGTCGGAAACCAGGCCTCCGGGTTGTTCGCCGCTACCTCAGTGAAGGGCGCGAACAGCTTGCCGAGCCTGGCCTGGTGGTCGGGCACCGAGCGCTTGTCGCGGGCCCTGAGTGCATTCTCGAACATCGGATAGATGTTGATCGGCCGGTTCAGCCCGTGCCGCGCCTCATAAGGACTCGTGCCAGGCCGAGGATCGCCGATCCGCTCCGGAGCCGGCAGCTCCTCATCCTCGGCGGCGCGCCAGTCGTCGAACGGCAAGCCCTTGGTCAGCCGCTTCATCGCCGAGCCCAGGAACTCCGCGCCGACCGCCAGAGCCAGCTCGGTCTCCCCCTTGGCGATCCGCTCAGCGAGCACGTTGATCAGCTGCTGGGGCGTGTTGCCGCCCATGTGCGAATAGACCGCCCAGCGCGGCGCAGCCCCCAGGGCTGTCGCCAGGGCGGCCGGCGGGTTGGTGGAATGCGGAATGGCGCCGCGCGTCGAACCCGGCGCGTCGATGGTGAAACCGGCCACGGCCAGCGCGTCAATCGCCGCCAGGCCTGCGGCTCCGATCCCCGCATCAGCCGCCGCCCGTTCCGCCGCAATCTTCAGCAGGGCGCCGGGAGACGGCGAGACGGCCGGATCGCCGCGATAGGTGAATTGGCCCGCTCCAATGAGAACTGGGGTCGTCGCGTCCATACGCCGCCTGCCTTCCGACTGTCTAATCCCGCGATCCTAGGCGCCGGAACCGCTCACTTGAAGGCAAATCCGCACTGATCGTTTTTTGAGCGGCTGGCGCCCGTTTTCTGGGCGACACCCTCTTAGACGCCCACCCGCCCGACGGCGGCCCGCGTGTGCGCTTGTGAGGCCCCCGCCCGGCGTGCTGGGTCGCCGTCAGTAATTCGGGGCCGGCGATCGGGGCCTCAATCTTGAGGCGCTATGAAAAAGATCGAAGCGATCATCAAGCCGTTCAAGCTGGACGAGGTGAAGGAGGCCCTGCAAGAGCTGGGCGTCCAGGGCATGACTGTGATCGAAGCCAAGGGCTACGGGCGCCAGAAGGGCCAGACCGAGCTCTACCGCGGCGCCGAGTACGTCGTGGACTTCTTGCCCAAGATCAAGATCGAGGTGGTCGTCGCCGACGACCAGCTGGAGCGCTGCCTGGAGGCGATCGCCACCGCCGCGCGCACCGGCCGCATCGGCGACGGCAAGATCTTCATTTCCGACGTCATCGACGTCATGCGCATCCGGACGGGAGAAACCGGGGCCGACGCCGTCTAACCACCGCTATCATCGAGACATCTAACACCAAGGGAAAAACTAGCATGGCAACGACAGCCAAAGACATCCTGGCCCAGATCAAGGAGAAGGAGGTCAAATACGTCGACGTCCGCTTCACCGACATCCGCGGCAAGATGCAGCACGTCACCTTCGACATCGATCTGGTCGATGACGACTTCCTCACCGACGGCACCATGTTCGACGGCTCATCGATCGCCGGCTGGAAGGCCATCAACGAAAGCGACATGAAGCTGCGTCCGGACCTGGACTCCGCGATCATCGACCCCTTCTACCAGCAGACCACGATGGCGCTGTTCTGCGACGTGGTGAACCCGGACACTGGCACCCCGTACGACCGCGACCCGCGCTCGATCGCCAAGGCGGCGCTGAACTTCGTCAAGTCGTCCGGCATCGGCGATACCGTCTACTTCGGCCCCGAAGCCGAGTTCTTCATCTTCGACGACGTCAAGTGGTCGGTGCAGCCGAACAACACCGGCTACTCCTATGACTCCTACGAGCTGCCGGTGAACTCCGGGAAGGACTATGCGGAGGGCAACCTAGGCCACCGACCGGGCCCCAAGGGCGGCTATTTCCCGGTGAACCCGGTCGACAGCGCCCAGGACCTGCGCGGCGAGATGCTGGCGGTGATGGGCGAGCTCGGCATGAAGCCGGAAAAGCATCACCACGAGGTGGCCCCGGCGCAGCACGAACTGGGCCTGAAGTTCGACACCATGATCGTCATGGCCGACCGGCTGCAACTCTACAAGTACGTGATCCAGAACGTCGCCAACGCCTACGGCAAGACCGCGACCTTCATGGCCAAGCCGATGTTCGGCGACAACGGTTCGGGCATGCACGTGCACCAGTCGATCTGGGGCAAGGGCCAGCCACTGTTCGCCGGCGACAAGTACGCGGGCCTCTCCCAGATGTGCCTCTGGTACATCGGCGGGATCATCAAGCACGCCAAGGCGATCAACGCCTTCTCGAACTCGACGACCAACTCCTACAAGCGCCTGGTCCCCGGCTATGAAGCCCCGGTGAAGCTGGCCTACTCGGCCCGTAACCGCTCGGCCTCGATCCGCATCCCGCACGTGGACTCGCCGAAGGGCAAGCGCCTGGAAGCCCGCTTCCCGGACCCGATGGGCAACCCGTATCTGACCTTCACCGCCCTGCTGATGGCCGGCATCGACGGCATCATCAACCAGATCGATCCGGGCGCACCAGCCGACAAGAACCTCTACGACCTGCCGCCCCGCGAGCAGAAGAAGATCCCCGAGGTCTGCGGCTCGTTGAAGGAAGCGCTGGAAAACCTCGACAAGGACCGCGGCTTCCTGAAGGCCGGCGGCGTCATGAACGACGACTTCATCGACGCCTACATCGAGCTGAAGATGGAAGAGGTGATGCGCCTGGCGCTGCACCCGCACCCGGTCGAGTTCGACATGTACTTCAAGTGCTAGTCAGCGGGGGCTGACGAGCTGAAGAGGGCCGCGGAGCAATCCGCGGCCCTTTTACTTTGGGCGGCCTACTTGGCCTTGCATTTGCCCTTGGACAGGACGTTGGCCCCGGCCGAGCTGGCTTCGCAGGCATTGCCGTAGGTTTTGCCGTCGCAGCCGCAGACCGGCAGGAACATCTTGTTGCAGATTTGCGGCTTGGTCTTGCAGACGCCCTGGGCGTCGGCAACGGGGCACTGGCCGGGCTTCAGCATGCAGTACTCCTTGTCAGACCCGCACTTGAGCCCGGGGAGTCCGCCGCACTTTCCGCCGGTCGGTGAGCCCGTCGCCGCCGAAGCCGCGCCGGCCAAAGCCAGAGACGCCGTCGCCAGCATCGCGATCAGTCCGTATCGAAGAGCCATGGTCCACCTCTATCGCTGAGGTTGCTTTTCTAGCATGTACTCGCGAACACACCCAGCGCGTTCGGCGAACGCCGGTCGTTTCAGCCAGAGGTGCCTGCCAGATCAGCCGGTTGAGCTTCACGGCGCATCGCTTACAACCGGAGAGGTCGTTGTTGCCTTAAGGTCGCCCCCGTTGAAGTCAGCCCTCTTCGCGCTCGCCGCGTCGCTCGCCCTCACCGCCCCCGCGCGCGCTCAAACCTTCCCCGAGCCGCAGCCCTATCCGATGCCCGCCGCGATTCCGGCGCCGCGTGACGTCCCCTACGCAGGCCTGCTGAAGTTGGAGGTCGACGCCACCGACCTCGACCGGCGGATCTTCAACGTCCACGAGACCATCCCGGTCAGCGGCGCCGGCCCCCTAACCCTGCTGTTCCCGCAGTGGGTGCCCGGCGGCCACTCGCCGCGCAATTCCCTGGAGAAGATCGCCGGCATCACCATCCGCGCCGGCGGCAAGGCCGTCGCCTGGAAGCGCGACCCGGTTGATGTCTTCGCCTTCCATGTGGACGTGCCGGCCGGCGCCACCGCCCTCGACGTCACCTTTCAATCCCTATCGCCTACCGCCGGCGACCAGGGCCGGGTGGTGATGACCCAGGAGATGATGAACCTGCAGTGGCTGTCGCTGGCCATGTATCCGGCCGGCCACTACAGCCGCCAGGTGCAGGTCGAGGCCAGCGTCCGTCTGCCGGACGGCTGGGCCTACGGCACGGCGCTGGAGCCCGCGGGTCCGCCGGCATCGGGGGTTGTGCGCTTCAAGCCGGTCAGCTTCGACGTGCTGGTAGATTCGCCGATGTTCGCCGGCCGCTACTACCGCCAGGTCGACCTCGATCCCGGCGCCGCGGTGCCCGTCCACCTCGACATCTTCGCCGACCGGCCCGAGTTGCTGGACGCCGCCACCGCCGACCAGCTGGAGAAGCACCGCGAGCTGGTCCGGCAGGCCTACAAACTCTACGGCTCGGCCCACTACAACCACTATGACTTCCTGTTCGCGCTGTCGGAGCGGATGGGCGGCATCGGCCTGGAGCACCACCGTTCCAGCGAGGACGGAACCGGTCCCAACTACTTCCTCGACTGGGCCGCCTGGCCGTCCGAACGCGACCTGCTGCCCCACGAATATACCCACAGCTGGAACGGCAAGTACCGCCGCCCCGCCGACCTCTGGACCCAGAGCCTCAACGTGCCGATGCGCGGCTCGATGCTGTGGGTCTACGAGGGCCAGACCCAGTACTGGGGTTTCGTGCTCTCCGGCCGCTCGGGCCTGCTCTCCAGGCAGGAGGCGCTGGATGCACTGGCCGCCACCGCCGCCACCTACGAGACCCGCATCGGCCGCAACTGGCGCTCGGTGGAAGACACCACCGACGACCCGATCATCAATAGCCGCCGGCCCCAGGCCTGGACCAGCTGGCAGCGCAGCGAGGACTACTATTCGGAGGGCCAGCTGGTCTGGCTCGACGCCGACACCCTGATCCGCACCCGCTCCGGCGGAAAACGCTCGCTGGACGACTTCGCCAAGGCCTTCTTCGGCATCGAGAACGGCAACTGGTCGGAGCGGCCCTACAACTTCGAAGACCTGGTCGCAGCGCTGAACGCGGTCGAGCCGTTCGACTGGGCCAGGTTCCTGCATGAGCGGATCGACGACGTGGCTCCGAAGCCGCCGCTTGACGGCCTGGTCCGCGGCGGCTGGCGGCTGGTCTACGCCGACACCGAGACCGCCTACCTCAAGTCCGCCGAGGCGCGCCGCAAGACCGTCGATTTCACCTATTCCATCGGCCTGACGATGGCCCGCGACGGCGACGTGGTCGGCGTCCAGTGGGACGGCCCGGCGTTCAAGGCCGGCATGGCGCTCGGCGGCAAGCTGCTGGCGGTGAACGGCATTGTCTACGATCCCGACCGCCTGAAAGAAGCCATCACCGCGGCTAAGGGCGGCGCGCCGCTCAGCCTGCTGGTCAAGACCGGCGACCACTACAAAGCCTTCGACGTCGTCTGGAAGGGCGGCCTGCGCTACCCGCGCCTGGAGCGCATCGAGGGAACGCCGGACCTGCTCAGCGCCATCTATGCGCCGAAGAAGTAGCGCCCGCCCTAGGACTTGGCCGGCACAGGCTCGGCGCCCGGCTCCAAGCCGTAGCGCTTTGCCTCCGCGGGCAGGCCCGGACGCAGGGCGACGGCCGCGGCGATGTCGGCGTCGCCGGCGGCCTTGGCCCCCCTCTTCAGCTTGGCCAGGCCGCGGCCATAGAGCGACCACGCGGACGTCGGCTGCAGGCGAATGGCTGAGTCAAACTGGGCTATGGCCTCCTCGAGGCGCCCCATGCGCAGCAGCACCATGCCGCGGTTCTCGATCACGCCCGAAACCTGGCCATTCAGTCGCAGCGCCAGATCGCAATCCGCCAGGGCGGTGTCCAGTTGCTTTCCCCAGGTCGCCCGCGCGTTGCAGCGCTCAGCGACCACCTGGCCCAGATAGGCGCTCTTTGGATGAGCGGCCAACCAGGTATCGTAGAGCGCGATAGCCTGTTCGTAGTCGCGGGCGCCGGTGTAGGCGTTGGCGGCGGCCAGCAGCAGCTCCTGGTCCTGCGGGGCCAGCTTGAACGCCGCATCGAAGTCGGCCTGCGCCCGGGTCAGATCGCCAGCCTGCACCAGGAGCCTGCCGCGGATCATCAGCGACTGCACATCCTTCGGCTGAAGCTTCAGCGCCTGGTCCAGGTCAGCCATGGCCAGGACCGGCTGCCGGGCCCCAAGTCTGGCCAGAGCGCGCGCGTGATAGTTGGAAGCCTCGTTCGGATCGAGCTCAATAGCCTTGGTGTCGTCGTCGATGGCGGCCGCATAGTCCCGGCGTGCGGCCGACGCGGCCGCACGCCGGGCAAACTCAGCCCCGGTGGTCGGTGCGCCGACGCCGGACGGCGAGGCGGCCGGCTTGGAGGCTGGGTTCGCCGCGGTCTGCGCTGTGGAACCCTCCCGATCCAGCCGGAACACCGGTCCGCCGTTGTAGGTGATGTAAATCTTGCTCTGGCTCTTGGCGATCAGGATGCGGTGCGACAGGAAGAAGTCGGCGCCTAGTAGCATGTCCGAGTCGCCCAGGTCGATTTTGGCGACCCGAAGGCGGGTATTCCTAACCTCCTCGTCGCCGATCGCGAAGCTCGCGAAGGGCGCCAGATAGGTCTCGAGGCCCCGGCCGTAGATTCCGTAGGTTGCGCCGGCCTCCTCGACCCCCGGGCTCGTCGGCGTGATGCCCATGCGGCCGGCGGCGCTGCTGTTGAGGTACGAGACCGGCGATCCGGTATCGAGAGTAATGCGGACCGACTGGCCATTGATACTGGCGGTCGATTTCACCGTTTGAACGTAGCGGCCCGGGTTGCTGAACGTTACCCGCTGCAAAGGCATGCCCGCGGACCAGTAGGCGAGGTTCGCCTTCTCGCAGCCGTCGGGCTTGAAGAACCGCATCACGCCGTTGGCGAAGTCGTACTCCATGTCGAAGCTGCCCAAGATGTTCTGGCCGATCACGCCGGCCACATCACCGGAGCCGGCCCGACCGCCCACCAGGAACTGCATGTTCTTGAATGTTCCGCCGGCGAAATTGACCTGGGCCTCGACTGCCCGCGCGTCGGCTTGGTGACCGCCAACGCCGCTCACGGTCATCCCGAAGGGCGCGATCGACGCTTTCATTCCGTAGCGCGCTGCTGCCTCGTCCGACACGATGCCGAAGAAAGCGCCGGTATCGAGCATGAAACGGGTGTCCTGGCCGTTGATCCTCGCCGAGACCAGCGGACGCAGGCCCTCCATCGTCACCGGCACCTCGGCCACCTTCTGCAGCTTGCAGTCGGCCAGCGCGGGGGAGCCGCCAGCAAGCGCTGCGGCGAACACGGCTACGAGAAGCGATCGGACGGCCATGCACGCAACCTTCGCAGGCGGACTCAGCGCCCATATGACGCCGATCGGAATGCTACAATTCCGCTAGGTCATGCGCCCGTCAATCACCGCGTGCAATCTCAGCCGGCCAGCCGCGCGTCCATCCACGACCCCGCCGCCGCGATCGCGCGGCGCGCGGCGGAGAGCTGGCCGCCCCAGGCGTGCCAGACGTGGATCATCTCCGGCCAGACCTCCAGGCGCACGTCGACGCGCGCGTGGCCGGCCCGCTCGGCGACCAGCAAGCTGTCGCCGAGCAGGGTCTCCTCCGAACCCACCTGGATCAGCATCGGCGCCAGGCTGGCGAAATCCCCGAACACCGGCGAGGCCAGGGGGTCGCGCGCGTCGAGGCCGCCGAGGTAGTCCTTCGCCGCCTCGTTCAAACGCCCGCGCGTGATCATCGGATCGTCCTGCGCCTTGCTGCGGAAGGTGTCGTGGCTCTGGGTCAGGTCGGCCCAGGGGCTGATCACGAACAGCCCGGCCGGCTGCGGCAGATCCTGTTCCTTCAGCGCGAGCGCGGTCGCCAGGGTCAGCCCACCGCCGGCGGAATCCCCGGCGATGATGGTCTGTTCCGGCCGCGCCGGTTTCCAGCATCGCGCGATAGACCGCCACCGCATCGTCCACCGCCGCGGGGAACCGGTGCTCGGGCCCCAGCCGATAGTCCGCCGAGATCGCCACAGCGTGCGCGCCCTGCGCCAGCCGGGCCACCAACGGCCGGTGGCTCTTCGGGCTGCCCGCCACATAGGCCCCGCCGTGCAGATAGAGAATGCGACGGCCCTCCAGCGTCCCGGTCGGCTCGACCCGCTCGGCCTTCACCCCGCCACCCCCGCTTTTGTTGGCAATCGTCATCGGCTCATGGCGGCAGCCGGGCGGCAGCGCGCCCATCTCCCCGAAGGCGTCCATCCCCGCGCGCCGCTCCGCCAGGGTCGGCGCGGGCGCGCCGGGCGGCGGCTGGCGCGAGGCGATCAGCGCACGCACGCCGGCGATCTCCGGGTCCTTCCAGCTCGACATCCGCCCTGCCCCGCTTTTCTTTTGATTGGAGACCCGGCATGCGCGGCTGTCGAGGGGCCTTCGCGACGACGGCGCATTGCCTTCCGGACGTGGCGGATCGATACCGGGGGCAGTCAGAATCGCCCCACGCTTACCGGTCAGATGTCCCCGCCAGCCGCAAAATCCACCGCCGCCCAGGCCTCCCTGTTCGACGACGCGCTGAACCCCTCGCCCGCAGCGCCGCTGGCCGAGAGCCATGAGCCGCGCGCCGATCCGGCGGTGACCGGCGGCAAGTCGGCGGCCGGCGGCTATTCCGCCAAGGACATCGAGGTCCTCGAGGGCTTGGAGCCGGTCCGCAAGCGCCCGGGCATGTACATCGGCGGCACCGACGAGCGCGCCTTGCACCACCTGTTCGCCGAGGTGCTCGACAACTCCATGGACGAGGCGGTGGCCGGCCACGCCAAGGTCATCTCCGTGCGCCTCGACGCCGATGGCATGCTCACCGTCACCGACGACGGCCGCGGCATCCCGGTCGACCCGCACCCCAAGCATCCCGGCAAGTCGGCGCTGGAAGTCATCATGACCGTCCTGCACTCCGGCGGGAAATTCTCCGGTAAGGCCTATGAGACCTCCGGCGGCCTGCACGGCGTCGGCGTTTCCGTGGTCAACGCGCTCAGCGAACGCGTCGAGGTCACCGCCTGGAAGGACGGTTTCGAGTGTCGCCAGGCCTACACGCGCGGCAAGCCGATCGGCGGTATCGAGAAGCTGGGCGCGACCCGCAGGCACGGCACGGCCATCGCCTTCACCCCCGACCCGGTGATCTTCGGCGAGAACGTGGCCTTCAAGCCGGCCCGCCTCTACCGGATGGCGCGCTCCAAGGCCTATCTGTTCGGCGGCGTCGAGATCCGCTGGTCCTGCGATCCGTCCCTGCTCCACGACCAG
>JBBQTP010000007.1:0-49574 GCA_038213205.1 Caulobacterales bacterium | reverse complement strand
CAGATATTCGGTGAGGCCTGCCTCACAGGATGCCTGATTCTTTTGCCGTCATACGCAGCATCCCTTCGGATGCTGCTGCGCCGCCATCGGGCGTTAAGCCGGAGAGCCCCCATCATGGACGTCAGCGAGGCCATCGCCGCCCGGGTTTCGGTCCGCGCCTTCAGGCCCGACCCGGTGCCGCAAGCCACCGTCGCCGACATCCTGGTCCGCGCCGCCCAGGCGCCCTCCGGCGGGAACCTGCAGCCTTGGCGGGTCTATGCCCTGGCCGGCGCGCCGCTGGCCGAGTTCAAGACCCTGGTCGCCGCCAACCCGTTCGGCGAAGAGTCCGAGTACGCCGTCTATCCGCCCGACCTCTGGGAGCCCTTCCGCACCCGGCGCTACCAGAACGGCGAGGACCTCTACGCCTCGATCGGGATTCCTCGTGAAGACAAGCCCGCGCGGCTTCGCCAACTGGCCAAGAACGGCGAGTTCTTTGGCGCCCCGGTCGGCCTGTTCTTCTGCCTCGACCGCAAGCTTGGCCCCCCGCAATGGGCGGATCTCGGCATGTACATGCAAAACGTAATGCTGCTGGCCATCGAGCGCGGCCTCGACACCTGCCCGCAGGAATATTGGGCGCGCTACCCAAAGACCGTCGCGGCCTTCGTCGGTCTGGCCGATGATCATATGTTATTTTCCGGCATGGCGCTCGGCTGGCGCGACGAAAGCCATCCGATCAACACCCTGAAAGCCCGCCGCGACAGCTTCGAAATCTGGGGCGAACTCAAGGGCTTCGAGAGCTAGGCAGCTCGGAGGTCAAAGAACCCGCATCTGAGCCATTCCATCTGGGTCCCGGCCTTCGCCGGGATGAGCGGTCTATTGAATGGGTCGGCGTGGATTGAGTGGGTCGTTACCGCCCGTGGAAATCCGCCGGGCGCTTTTCCAGGAACGAGGTCATGCCCTCGCGGAAATCCTGGGTGCGGAACAGCTGCAGGAGCTGCAGATAGACGTGGTGGACGTGGTCGTTGAACGTCTCCTCCATGCCCATCCGCATCAGCCGCTTGGCCGACTGCACCGCCAGCGGCGCATTGGCGGCGATCTCGGCGGCCACCGCGCGGGCCCGGCCCTGCAGCTCGGCGTCCGGAACCACCTCGCTGGCCAGCCCGAGCGACAGGCTGTCGGCGGCGCTCAGCGTGCGCCCCGTAAAGATCAGCTCGGCGGCCTTCGACCAGCCCACCAGCCGGGGCAGCAGCCAGGTCCCGCCGCTCTCCGGCACCACGCCGCGCTTCACGAAGGCCGCCGCCATCTTGGAGCCCTCGCCCATGATCCGGATATCGCAGCCCAGCGCCATGTCGAGGCCATAGCCGGCCGCCGCGCCGTTCAGCGCGCAGATCGTCGGCTTGTCGAGGTTGAACAGGATGGTCGGCGGGGTGTTGCGCAGGTCCAGGTTCACCGACACCGCCTGCGACGAACTGGCCGAGCCGATGCCCGAGCCCTGCGTCGCGTCCACCAGGTCGAGCCCGACGCAGAACATTCGGCCGGCGCCGGTGATCAGCACCACGCGCACCTTGGGATCGGCGTTGGCCTTCAGCAGGTCGGCGCTCAGCTTGGCCAGCATCGGCCCGGAGATGGCGTTCATCCGCTCGGGCCGGTTGAGCGTGATCGTCGCGATCCCGTCAGAGACTTCGTAGAGCACTTCAGCCGCGGTCTCAGTGGCCGGCTTGGCCAGGGTCTCGCTCATCGGGTCCATCCGCTTACGGTGTCAGTCACCGCCAGCTAAGACCTCCGACCCAACGGCAGGCAAGGAATTTGCGGGCCGCGATTGCAGACGCGCGCCGGGCTGATAGGCTCGCCGTTCGAGTGTTCGGGGCGGGGGTTCATATGCGCAAGATCGCGGCCGTACTTGGTCTAATCCTGACGTTTGGTCTGGCGGAGGCCGCCCACGCCGGCATCTATACCGATGATCTCAGCAAGTGCCTCGTTAAGTCTACCAGCGAGGCTGATCGTACCGACCTGATCCTCTGGATCTATGCGGCCATGAGCGACCATCCGGCCGTGAGGGGGCTCTCGAACGTGTCGCCCGCCCAGCACGATGCGGCCAATCGCAAGACGGGCGCGTTGATGGAGCGGCTATTGCTCGTAGACTGCCGGACCCAGACGGTCGAGGCGATGCGTTACGAAGGCTCCACCGCGATCCAAGGATCGTTCAGCGTCCTGGGCCAGGTGGCGATGGTGGGCCTGATGCAGGACAAGGCGGTCGCAGGTGACGTCGGCGGGATCACCAAGTTCATCGACGAGTCGAAGTTTGCGGCGCTCGCGGCCGATGTCGGAGGGCCCGCGGCAGCGGTCAAGAAGTAAGGCCCTGTCCGACCCCGCTAGGCCAGTCGCAGCGCAATCGGCAATGCGCCGCGCCACAGCAGATCCTGGCCGATCGCCGGCAGGCTCTCGACGCCGGTCTCCAGCGTGATCACGTGATTGCCCTCCAGCGGCCCGTCCTTGCAGGCGAAGCCCGCCACGCCGTAGGGGACGAGCAGCTCCGGCTCGCTGATCTCCCCGGCATAGAGCAGGATCTGGCCGGGCGTCGGTCGGTGCAGGGCGTTCTCCGCAGGCAGGCCGAACGGCACCGGTCCCAGCGGCGCCCAGCCGCACTCTCCACTCCAGCGCGCATGCAGCAGGCTCCGCTCGAGCGGCAGCAGCGCCATCAGCGCCGCGCAGCTGCGCGGCGCAGCCTCTATCTCCAGACGCCCCGAGAACCTGTAGGGGCCGATCGTCAGCGCGACCGCGGGCCCGCTCATGCCGCCTCGACCTGCGTCACGCCCGCCGACCCGTCCTCGCAGCCCCAGGCCACGCGTTTGGCGTCCGCGGTGATCGCGAGCGCGCTCACCGCCTCGCCCTTCTCCGCCCGGATCGGGGTGATCTTCTGGCCCGACAGGTCGCAGGCCCAGACGCGGCCGTCGTCCAGCCCGGCCGCCACCCAGTTCAGCCCCGGCGCGCCGGCCACCCGGACCACCATCGCGGCCTCGTCATAGCCGACCTCGGCGGCCTGCTTGCCCATCGGCCCGGTGGCGCCGGCGAACGGCCAGACCACCACGCCATTGGCCCCGGAGGTGGCCATCAGGCTGCCCCTGTTCAGGAACGCCAGGCTCTTCGGTTTCGCGGGATAGCCACCCATCCGCATGTTCTTCTCGTCGGCCACCCGCCAGCCATGCAGCTGGTTCTCCTGCATGGCGCTGACAAGGAACTTGCCGTCCGGGCTCCAGGCGATGCCCACATGGCTGCCGGCCCAGCTAAGCTTCGCCGGCTTCTGCGCCTCGATGCGCGCGTACCAGAGCCAGACCCCGCCATAGGTCGCCGCCGCGAGCCTGCGGCCCTTCGGCTCAAACGCCAGGTCGGCCACCGACTTCTCGTGGGCAAAGCTGCGCGAAAAGGCGGCATCGGCCACATCGCGCACATGCACATCGCGCCCCGCGGCGAAGGCGATCAGCCCGGAAGCCGAGCTCGCAGCCACCGCGTCGATCCACTTGCCGGCCAGGGAAACAAGCTCCACTACGTCGGCCCCCTTTGCGTCATTTGGGCGCGTCCAGACGAGGCGCCCGTCGTCGCCACCGGTGACCATTCCCTCGCCCGAAGGGTGCAGGACCGCGCTCAGCACCGCCCCGTCGTGGGCTTGTACGCTCGCCCCGTCCTCGAACCGGACCGTGCCATCCCCTAGCGCGAAGGCGGCTTGGCCCGCCGAGTCGAAAGCGACCGCTGTTACGTAGGCATCGAAGCTTGCTTGCATGGCCCCAACTAGATCGCCGCTTCGGGCTTTACAACGCCGTGACGGCTTGCCAATGGTCAGCGGACTTTTAACGACGGGCGCGCTTAACCGCCTCAGGGAAGGAATCTACTATGGGTGCAAAGCTGGGCGGCCAGGGGGGCGGACGCTTCGACCTCGGCCAGAACAGCGACATCAACGTCACGCCCTTCGTGGACGTGATGCTGGTGCTCCTCATCATCTTCATGGTGGCGATCCCCGCCGCGACGGTGTCGATCAAGCTCGACCTGCCGCCGGCGATCCCCCCGCCGCCTGGGACCAAGGTCAAGGAACCGGTGCTGATCAACATCCAGCAGGGGGGCGGCATCTTCATCGGTGAAAGCGCCACCAGCCTGGACGGCCTGCCGGCCGACCTGTCGAAGAAGCTGGCCGCCGACGATCCCACGATCCCGCCCCTGCAACAGCGCGTCTACATCCGCGCCGACAAGCAGGTCCGCTACGGCGACTTCATGGCGGTGATGAACACCCTGCAAGGCAACGGCTTCTACCAGGTCGCCCTGATCAACGAAGAGATCTGAGGCCAGCCTCAAGTTCGAACAAGCAAGACCCGCCGGGGAAACCCGGCGGGTTTTTTGTTGTGTCAGATCCTCCCCCAGCGCGCAGCGCGATTGAGGGGGAGGTGGCTCGGCGCGCAGCGCCGAGACGGAGGGTGTTTCACACGAAGCGGAACGACCAGTGGCTCCAACCCCCTCAATCAGCTTCGCTGAGGCGTAAGCATCTCGCAGTTCACCATTAATCGCCGCGTAACTCCGTTCGATTAATCATGAACGCTGAGGTGGGGTCAGAACGGCCCTAACGACAAGCGCGAAAGGCGCGACAAACATGTGGAATTCCGTGCAGGTGGCCGTAGGTCCCACGACCTACCGGGGACGTTACCGGATGGAAGGCGACCAGCTGGTGCTGGAATGGCGCGGCGGCCGTGAAGCGGCGCGCTGCGGCCTGGTGAGGCCCGAGATCATCGCGATCCAGATGCTTCGCCAGCAGGCCTCCGAAAAGCAGCTCGCCGCCTAAGCCCAAACGCCCGGCGCATTCACCACGCGCCGGTTCAGGCGTTCACCTTGATCGTCGCCGCGCCCAGGCGCGAGCGGCTCAACACGGCGCGCTCTTGGTCGAAGACCTCGACTTGCGAGGCGCTCATATGCTGCTCGAGCAGCACCGTGGCCTGAGCGGCGGCGACCTGGTCGCAGATCAGCTCATAGGCCTCGAACGAGCCGGGCGCCCCGTCGGGCCTGCGCAGGTGGAAGGTGTAGATCGGCAAGGGACATCGCTCCGGAGCAGGGCCACGTCTCTGGGCCACGCAACCTGACGCCAACATGAACGGGGCCCTGGTGAAGGGCCCCGGCGCCCTGGAAGGCCCTGTTTGGCCTCATGGCCCCACCCTGCTTTGGCCCGGCGCCTGGCTTCGCCCCGGCCTACTCCGCCCCGGCCTACTTCCGCATAGACGCGTCGCCGCGGCGGGCGGATCCGTTGAGCAGGTCGGCGGTGTGCTTGGCGTCGGCTTCCGACATGCCCGTCTGGGCGACCATGGCCACCGTCGCCGGCTTGCCGCTCCAGATTTCGAAGACGGTCCAGCCCTTCTGGTCGGCGCGCATGGCGTAGCGGTCGGCTTTTCGATCATCCGGCATCTGACGAGCCTGTGACGACAGGCTGGCGGTGGTCAAGCTCGCAAAGACCCCATGCGACGCCGCAGCGCAGCCCCCGTCGCCCCGAAGCCCAGCAACATCAGCGCCCAGGTCGCCGGTTCGGGCACGCCGCCGGTCGGGCCGGGTCCCGGGCCTGGCGGAGGGAAGGACGGGCCGCCCGGCGGCGTGGGGCCGACCGGGATCGGCGGCGGGCCGGACGGCGAGACCGGCGGGACCACCTCGATCGGCGGAGTTACCACGATGGGCGGGCTGCCCGGGACGTCGGGGGTCGGGAACCCGATGATCGGCGGGAAGTCGTTCGGCGGGGGTCCGCCAGGGAAGCCACCGGGGAATCCGCCCGGGAAGCCGCCCGGGGACCCGCCGGGGAAGCCGGGGAAACCGGACTCGGCGGGTGCCGGCGTTTCCGGAGCGACCGCGGCGGCCTGCCCGGCGGTATCGCCGGCGGCCGGCGGCGGTCCAGCCAGACCAGCCAGGATTTCGGGACCGGTCTCCGCAGCGGGCACGCCGGGGACCGGCGAGGCCAGCGCCGCGACCTCGTTGACCGGGCAGGCGACAGGGCGGCGCACATAGTGCGTCGCGATCGGCCGGATGCGATGCGGATGCCGTGCGGGGGCCTTGACCCCGATCAGGTGGGCGCTGGCGTGGTGATGATGGGGGTGCATCACGTGGCTCGCGGTAGCCGCCACCCATTTGAAGCAGTTGAAATCGCTCGCCGCGGCCGGCGATGCGGTCAGCAGGGTCGCGGCGAGGCTCCCTACGGCGAAGAGGGCCCCTCGCCGGGGGCAGGCAATACGACGCAAGCTATCGCGCGCCGACGAATGGAATTCGTCGCGATACATCGGACTACGAACTCAAAAGACAGCGGAAACCAACAATCCGCGTCTTCCCAATGTTAAGCTGGTGTTAGGGTTCCATTAATGTTTCGCGTGAGTAGAGAATCTTTTGCGAACGTCACAGCGAAGCTAACCTTATGTCGACTACACTACACTGCACCCCAACAAGCTCCGCGCTGGGCTAGGCCAGCCGGAGACTGGCGGTCAGATGCTCGGCGGGTCGGAGGGGTTCGCGGACGTCGGGGGCGTCGGCGCGGGCGCCGGGTCCGGCGCGGAGGCCGAGGCGTCGACGGCGGGCGCGGCGTCGGCCGTCGCCAGGGCGGCCTCGGGGGTCGGGTCGTTCGGCGCGGCGGCTTCAGCAGCGTGGACGCGACGCGGCGCGGCTTCAGCAACCTGCAGCATCGGTTCCGGCGCGGGCGTCGCCTCGGGGATGGGCGCCGTCGCCGTCCCGTCGGCCGCGACCGCGGCCGGCGCGGTGGACACGACCTGGCGCAGATAGCCGCTCGCCAGCGCAAACCCCGCTATCAAGGCCAAGGCGGTCACCGCCAGGCGACTGGCGGCGCGAGAGTGGGGCGGGATGTCCAAGGCGCTCATAGAGTTCCAAACCTTCACCGGGCCGGCCTGTTCCGCCCCGCACACAAAGGTGAGCGCGCAACCGTCGGTCGCATCCCCCGGCAAAGGTTACGTTTACGACTGGCTGTTAGCTTGCCCGCCGCACCTTGGGGGGGTGGACACCAGCGATGGTCAAGAAGAGCGCCTCTAGCGCCGCCGAAAAGGATGAGATGATCCGTGTGCTGTTCGAGAACAGCCGCGACCTCATGCATGTCGTGAGCCCCGTGGGATTCCACAAGCTGATCAATCCGGCCTGGACCCGCCTGCTCGGCTGGACCGAAGACGAGGTGGTGGGCAAGCGGGCCCTCGACTTCACCCATCCGGAGGACCGGGTTGGCGTGGTCGAGCGGTTGATGGCCCTGCCCGACGGCGGGGTCACCGAGCGTCAGGTGCGGCTGCGCGCCAAGGACGGCGAATACCACTGGTTCTCCGCGCGCAACCAGCGGATGCCCAACGGCGACTTCATCGCCACCCTGCGCGACGCCTCGGAAGAGCGCGCCAGCGCCGAGGAGCTGGATGAGACCCGCCGCACGCGCAGCCAGCTGAGCCAGGCCGCCGGCATCGGCGCCTGGACCTTCGAGCCTCAGGACGGCCGCATCGAGTGGTCGCAGGACCTCCTGAACCTGACCGGCTTCCAGAAGGACGACGTCGCTACCAGCGAAGAGTTCTACGCCCGCGTCCATCCGGCCGACCGCAAGGCGACCGAGGCGAAGATGGGCTCGGCGGTGACCACGGGCATCGGCGGCGCGCTGGAGCACCGCCTGAAGGTGGGCGGCCGCTGGACCGTCTGGCGCGCCACCTTCCAGACCCTGCCCCGCCCGGGCGGCGTCTTCGCCCTGAAGGGCATCTCCGAGGACATCACCGAGCTGGTCCACGCCCGCGACGCCGCGCGAAAGGGCGAGCTGAAGATGAAGAAGGCCCAGCGCGAGGCGCAGGCCAATTCGCAACGTCTCGCCGTGGCCCTAGAGGCCGCCAACGCCGGCGTCTATGAGATCGACCACGTGGCCAAGACCTTCTGGGCCTCGCCGGAGTTCGTGAAGATCACCGGCCAGGGCGACGCCAGCTACGAGGAAGCCACCAAGCTCAAGTTCCCGGGCTTCCACCCCGATGACCTGTCGCACGTCCGCGAAAGCTTCCGCGCCCTGCAGACCGGCCAGGCCCGAGCCGGGTCCTTCGAGGCCCGCATCATCCGCGCCGACGGCGAGACCCGCTGGATCCGCGTCTCCCACCACCTGAAGGTCGGCAAGGGCGGCCGCTGGCTGAAGGCCGTCGGCCTGATCCAGGACTTCGACGAGCGCAAGCGCCAGGAAATCGCCCTCCTGGAGGCCCAGCAGGCCGCCGAGGCGGCCGGCGAGGCCAAGGCCTCGTTCCTGGCCAACATGAGCCACGAGATCCGCACCCCGATGAACGGGGTGATGGGCGTGCTGCACCTGCTCAAGGCCGAGAAGCTGACCGAGGAGGGCCGCCACATGCTGGAGGAGGCGCTGTCCTGCGGCAACATGCTGGCCGAGCTGCTCAACGACGTCATCGACTTCTCGAAGATCGAGGCCGGCCGCCTGGAGCTGGCCTGTGAGCCGGTCGACCCCAAGCTGCTGGTCGAGGGCGTCGTGCGCCTGCTCAAACCCATCGCCGAGGGCAAGGGCCTGACCGTCATGCTCGACGTCGACCCGGGCCTGGGCTGGGTCCAGGCCGACCCGGTTCGCCTGCGCCAGGCGCTGTTCAACCTGGTGGGCAACGCCGTGAAGTTCACCGAGCGCGGCTCGGTCAAGGTGCGCTGCTGCGCACCCTCGCCCGGCAAGCTGCGCTTCGACATCATCGACACCGGGGTCGGCATCCCCACCGAGGTGCAGGACCGCATCTTCCAGCGCTTTGACCAGGGCGACGCCTCCACGACGCGGAAGTTCGGTGGCTCGGGCCTCGGCCTGGCCATCACCCAGAAGCTCGCCGAGCTGATGTCCGGCGAGGTCGGCTTCTCCTCGGAGGAGGGGCTGGGCTCGACCTTCTGGCTGGAAGTCGCCGCGGAGCCGGCCGAGGCCGTCGCCCCGACCAGCGACACGCTGGAGCCGGTGCTTGAGGGCCTGCGCATCCTGGTCGTCGAGGACAACGCCACCAACCGGATGATCGCCACCAAGCTTTTGGAGAGCATGGGCGCCGACGTCGCCACCGCCGCCGACGGCTACCTTGGCGTCGAGGCCGCCGCCCAGGGCGGCTTCCACCTGATCCTGATGGACGTCCAGATGCCCGGGATCGACGGCCTGGAAGCCACCCGCCGCATCCGCGCGCTCGGCGGCGCAGCGGCCGAGACCCCGGTCGTGGCGCTGACCGCCAACGTGCTGGCCCACCAGCGCCGCGCCTATCTCGACGCCGGCATGGACGGCGTGGTCGGCAAGCCGATCTCGCCCGGGACCCTGCTGCGCGAAATCGCCCGCCTCAGCGCCCCCGTCGCGGAAGCCGAAGAGACCGCCGCGGCCTAAGTCAGTAGGTACTCCCAGCGCGCAGCGCGATTGACGGGGAGCTGTCACCGAAGGTGACTGAGGGGGTTGAAGGCCACCGATCGTGCCGCTGCGGGTCACCCCTCCGTCTCGTCGCTACGCGCCGAGCCACCTCCCCTCACTCGGGCTTCGCCCTGGGGGAGGATCTCAGGGCCTAATAAATCCGCGTCGTCTCCCCGCCGCCGATCGGCAGGGCCGCCCCGCTGATGAAGCCGGCGGCGTCGGAGATCAGCCAGCAGATCGCCTGCGCCACCTCGTCGGCCTCGCCCAACCGGTTCATCGCCGAGTGCCGCGCGATCACCGCCCGCATCAGGTCCGGCGCGTTCTCCACATAGGGATCGACCATCTCGGAGTGGATGAAGGCCGGGCAGACGGCGTTCACCCGGATGCCCTGGTCGGCGTAGTCGATGGCCGCCGTCTGGCTCAGGCCAACCACGCCATACTTGCTGGCGCAGTAGGGCGCATGGCTGAGGTCGCTGGGCTTCAGGCCGTACATCGACGACATGTTGACGATCGCGCCGCCGCCGCCCGCCAGCATCGCCGGGATCTCGAACTTCATGCACATGAAGACGGCCTTCAGGTTGCAGTCGAGCGTCGTGTCCCACTCGTCCTCGGTGATCTCGGCCATCAGCTTCATGACCGGCCCGGTGATCCCGGCGTTGTTGACCGCGCCGTCCAGCCGCCCGAACCGCGCGGCGGTCGCCGCTACCATCGCCTCCACATCGCCGGTTCTGGTGACGTCGGTCTGAACGAACAAGCCTTCGCCGCCGGCCGCCTCGATCTGGGCGACCAGGGCCTCGCCGCGGTCAGCTCGCCGCGCGGCGACGGCCACCTTGGCCCCCTCCGCCGCCATCAGCACCGCCGTCGCCGCCCCGAGCCCTGAGCTCGCGCCGGTCACCAGCACGACCTTGTCCTGCAGTCGTTTCATGAGGTTCCCCCACCCGTTCGGGGAAACCTGTTCACCCCCGGCTCATACAGGCAATGGTCCTGTGCCGAATGCGGTCGGGAATAGAATGCCCGCCCGCGCCGTCTTCCAAGCTGCGCCCGGCCAATGCTAGGGGTTCGGCGACACGCGTCCCGACCCGAGTTCTTCAGGAGCCACGATGACCTTCGCCCTTCGGACCCTGCTCATCGCGGCCCTCGCCGCTGGCGCCGCCACGGCCGCCCTGGCCCAGACCCCGGCCGCCCCCGCGCCTCCGGCCGACTTCGCGTCCTGCGGCTTCTGCCATGAGACCAAGGCCGGCGCCGCCGCCTCGCTCGGCCCCAACCTGTTCGCGGTCGGCGGCCGCAAGGCCGGCGCCCTCGACGGCTACGACTATTCGCCCGCCATGAAGAAGTACGGCCAGGTCTGGACCGGCGATACGCTGGCCGCCTTCATCCTCGACCCGGCCAAGACCGTGCCCGACAACAAGATGGACTTCCCCGGCGCCAACGACGCCGCCAGCGCCAAGGCCATCGCCGACTACCTGATGACTCTCAAGCCCTGAGGCTTGAGGCGAGAAGCCGAGGCCGATAAACCTCGGACACCCTGTTCTGCCGCTGGCCCATACCGGAGCTTTGAATGAAAACCTCTCGCACTGTCCTGTGGGCCGCGATCGCCGGGCTCGGCCTGGCCGCCGGCCTGACCACCGCCGCCGTCTCCGCGGGCAACCCGGTTGAGGACCGCCAGGCGGTCATGAAAGGCGTGGCCCAGTCGATGAAGGAAGGCGGCGCCCTGCAGGCGGCCTTCGACGCCGCCAAGGCCAAGACCACAATGGACTCGGTCGCCGGCGCCGCCAAGAAGCTGAAGGGCCTCTATCCGGCCGGCAGCGACAAGGATCTGAAGAGCGGCGCCGACCCCAAGGTCTGGACCCAGAAGGCCGACTTCGAAAAGCGCCTGGCCGAGATGGGCACGCTGGCGACCAACGCCGGCAAGGCCAAGGACGCCGACAGCTACAAGGCCGCCTACAAGGCGCTCGGCGAGACCTGCAAGTCCTGCCACGACATCTACCGCATGAAGAAGAAGCCCGCCTAGAGTGCTGGACTCGAAGTTCGCATCATTCTGGATCGTGCGCTGTTGCGAACTTCGAATCCTAAAAGCACACTAGAAGCATACACTTGCTAGTGTCCTCATCGATTCCGAAGTTCGTCCGAGCCCGCCACAGGCGCATGCGAACTTCGGAATCGGGACACTAGGCGGGCACGGACAGTCGGGGGGCTCTAGGCGATGCTGAGGCGCGCGTTTACGGTGGTCGTGCTGCTGGGCCTGGTGGCCGCGGCGGTGATGTGGGTGCTGACCGCGCCCAAGCCCCTGCCGGCTTCGGAGCTGGCGGCCGGCTACCATCCCGACCTGGCCAACGGCCAGTCGATGTTCAACGCCGCCAACTGCTCGGCCTGCCACGCCACCCCCGGCCAGGACGACCGCACCAAGCTGGCCGGCGGCCTGAAGCTGAAGTCGCCGTTCGGCACCTTCGTCACACCGAACATCTCGCCGGACCCCAAGAACGGCATCGGCGGCTGGACCGAGCTGCAGTTCGTCAACGCGATGAAGCGCGGCGTCGACGATGGGGGCCAACACCTCTACCCGGCCTTCCCCTACAGCGCCTACAGCCTGATGAAGACCTCCGACGTCCGCGACGTCTTCGCCTACCT
Organism: Caulobacterales bacterium; assembly: GCA_038213205.1. GTDB lineage: Bacteria > Pseudomonadota > Alphaproteobacteria > Caulobacterales > Caulobacteraceae > Phenylobacterium. The sequence goes on along the minus strand of JBBQTP010000007.1, from coordinate 37,570 downwards.
GAAGACCCTGCCGGCCATCGCCACGCCGTCACAGCCGCATGACATCAAGTTCCCCTTCTCGATCCGCCGCGCGGTGGGCGTCTGGAAGCTGCTCTATTTCAAGCCGCACGAGTTCGTGGCCGACCCCAGGACATCCGCCGCCTGGAACCGCGGCGCCTACCTGGCCGAAGGCCCGGCCCATTGCGCCGAGTGCCACACCGAACGCAATGCCCTGGGCGGCCCGGAACTCGACAAGCTCTACGCCGGAGCCCCCAACCTCGAAGCCGGCGGCCGCTTCGCCTCCAACATCACGCCGCACAAGGATGGGCTCGGCGACTGGTCCGAGAGCGACATGGCCGACTTCCTGAAGTCCGGCCAGGACAAGTGCTTCAACGAGCCCACCGGCATGAAGGACGTACTGGCCTCCACCAGCCAGATGTCCGACGACGACCGCGCCGCCCTCGGCGCCTACATCCACGCCCTGCCCCCCATCGCCGGCAACCCCAAGCACAAGACCTGCTGAGCCCCGCCGTATCGCAACGGTCCCAGGGGAGAGGGGTCCCGAGCTTCCACCCGCCCGCGAACCGGTGCTAATCCTGCCGCCGTAGAGTTGCGGGGAGAGACCACACCATGGCGGAGATCGCCGTTGACGGGATGCCGATACCGCTCAAGGCCCCGAGCCTGCGGACCGTGGTGGCCGCCTCCGCCACCGGGGCCACCTTCGAGTGGTACGACTTCTTCGTCTTCGGCAGCCTCACCCAGGTGATCTCCAAGACCTTCTTCTCCGGCCTCAACGACACGGCGGGCTACATTGCAGCGCTTGCCCTGTTCGGCGCCGGCTTCGCCTTCCGCCCGGTCGGCGCCCTGGCCTTCGGACGCATCGGCGACATCGTCGGGCGCAAGGGCGCGTTCCTGGTCACCGTGGCCCTGATGGGCGTGTCGACCGTCGCCATCGGCCTGCTCCCCAGCTACGCGACCGCAGGCGTCATCGCCCCGATCCTGCTGCTGCTCATGCGCATCCTTCAGGGCTTCTCCCTCGGCGGCGAATACGGCGGGGCGGCGACCTACGTCTGCGAGCACACCACCGACGACGCGCGCGGCCGCTCCACCAGCTGGGTGCAAACCGCCGCCGCCTTCGGCCTGTTCGCCGCCCTGCTGGTGATCCTCGCCACCCGGCTTGCGCTCGGGAAGTGGTTCGGCCCCACGGCCTTCGACGCCTGGGGCTGGCGCATCCCGTTCCTGCTCTCTTCGGCGCTGCTGATCGTCTCGATCTTCATGCGCATGAAGCTCACCGAGAGCCCGGCCTTCGAGGCCATGAAGGCCGAGGGAACCCAGTCCAAGGCCCCGCTGCGCGAAGCCTTCGGCCGCTGGAAATACCTGAAGGTCGTGCTGCTGGCCCTGGTCGGCATCATGTTTGCCCAGGGCGCCGTCTGGTACACGGCCTTCTTCTACGTCCAGACTTTCCTGGAGAAGTTCCTCAAGGTCGAGCCGGCCACCATCAACGCCCTGATGATGGCCATCGTCGCGGCCAGTGCGCCGCTCTACGTGTTCTTCGGCTGGCTCTCCGACCGGATCGGCCGCAAGCCCGTCCTGCTGTTCGGCATGACCCTGATGCTGGTGGCCTATTTCCCGGGCTTCCACATGCTGGCCCAGCAGCTCAACCCGGCGCTGGCCGAGGCCACCAGGGCCAACCCCGCCACCGTCATAGCCGACCCCGCGGACTGCTCGCTGCAGTTCGATCCGATCGGCAAGTCGAGCTTCACCTCGTCCTGCGACATCGCCAAGTCGACCCTGGCTAACGCCGGGGTCTCCTACATCAACCAGACGGGCGCGCCGGGCCGAGCGGCCATGGTCCGGGTCGGCATGGCGACCATCCAGTCCGCCAATGCCGGCGGCCTGCCCAAGGACGTCTCCAAGGCGGTCAAGACCAGCGTCGAGACCGAGATCAAGGCCGGCCTGGCCCGCGCCGGCTATCCGGCCAAGGCCGATCCCGCGCGGATGAACCTGGCCGGCGCCTTCGGTGTGCTGATGATCTTCGTGGTCGCCGCTACCGCCCTGTTCGGCCCGATCGCGGCCACCCTGGTGGAGCTGTTCCCGACCCGGATCCGCTACACGGCCCTGTCGCTGCCGTACCACATCGGCACCGGCTGGGTCGGCGGCTTCGTGCCCTTCACCGCCTTCGCCATCGTCGCCGCCGTCGGCAACATCTATTCCGGCCTCTGGTATCCCTTCGCTTTCACTCTGGTCTCCGTAGTGGTGACCCTGTTCCTGCTGCCCGAAACCCGCGGCCGGCCGCTCAACAACGTCGCCTAGCCGGCCATCGCCCGCAGGTCCTCGAGCGCCCGGGCCAGCCGCGCCTTGCCGTAGGCGACGCGGTCGTGCCAGCGCGCGAAGCTGACCTCGCCCGAGCCCAGGCCGCGATGCATCTGCGCCAACCCCGGCCCCGCCAGCGTCCGGTCCGCCAGCTCCGCGCCCGGCCGCTCGCCCGCCGCACCGTTCAGGAAGATCACCCCGGCGAACACGTGGTTGACCACCTTCATCACCTCGAACCGCGTCCGCTGCGCCGGCGTCGGCGGCCCACCGAAATAGGTGGTGAGCAGCAGGTCCTCGGCCCGCGCGTCGCCCCGCGCGAACCAGTTGGCCACCGTCGCCAGGTCCAAGTAGCGGTCGGCCAGGAACGCGGCCTCCCAGTCGATCAGCCATAGCCTGCGGCCGTCGTAGATCACGTTGCCCGGATTGATGTCGTTGTGGCTGGAGACCAGGTCTTCCGGCGCCGTGCGATAGCCGCTCGCCAGGCCCGCGTAGCGGTCGAACAGCTCATCCGTCGCAGCCGGGTCGATCAGGCCGCTCGCCCGATGCACGCCGATCAGTTGCTGCATCCCGACCATGTAGTCGGTGAGCCCCGGGAAGGCCGGGGTGTGGTGCAGCGCGCGGACCGCCTGGGCCAGCTCGACGATCAGCGGCCCGCCGTCGCCCGGATAGTCGAATAGCGGCCGGGCCTCCAACAGGTCCATGATCGCCACACCGTCCTCGGGCGAGGCATAGCGCACCCGCGGCGCCAGGCAGGCTTCCGCGGCCGTGTGCATGCAGACGAACCCCCGCGCCGGATCGCGGAGCGCATCGCGGCTCAGGGTCAGCCGCAGCGCGTACGCGATCCCGCCCACCCGGATCCGATAGACCGCCGCGCCCGACAGCCCCCCGGGCAGCACCGCCACCGAGTCGAGCTCGGTCGTGCCAAACGCCGCCAGCAGGCCGCGGTCGACGGCGGGGCGCAGATGTTCGGGGATCGGACTGGTCATGCCCGCCTTTTACCCGGATAAAACTCAGAGTCAATTATATCCGGGTAAATTACCCCGCGATCGCCAGTACCTCGGTGGCCACGCCCGCCGTGTCCAGCGCCGCCTGCTCCGCCCGCCAGCCTGTGCCGGTGACCAGCCTCGCCACCATCAGTCCCTGCGCCACCAGGGCCGCCAGCGCGTCGACCCCCTGCGGCCCGGTGCGTTCCGCGTCGCGCCGCGCCAGCGCCAGCACGTCGGCGTGCGTATCCGCGTCGCAGACCAGCACGTCGGCAGCGGCCAGCACGCGGGCGGCGCGCAAGGTCAGCCGCTCGGCCGGCCCGCGCGCGTCGATGAACTGCACGATCCCGGCGCCCGGGTGATCAGCCGCCAGCGCCTCGCGCAACAGCGCCGTCGCGCCGGCCAGGTCGCCCGCCATCGCCGCCTGCGCCGCCGGCCCGTTGAGCTGCGCCCGCAGGAAGGCGCGACGGTGATGCGGCTCCGGCAGGGCGGCCCGGACCTCGGCCTGCAGTCCGGCGAACAGCGCCGCCACCCGCCCCGCGCCCTCCGGCACCCGCGCCTCGATGTCGGAGCGCAGCATGGTCGCCAGCATCGGCGAGGCGCCGCCGGTGCCGATCGCCGCCACCACCCCGCCCCGGTCAATCACCGCCGGGGTCACGAAATCACAGAGCGCCGGGCGGTCGACGGCGTTGACCGGCACATGCGCAGCCCGCGCCGCGCCCACCGCGGCCTCGGCGAAGGCGTCATCGTGCGACGCCACGAACGCCAGCGCCGCGCCGGCATAGGACTTCGGCTTCAACGCCGCCGCGCCGTCGATCCGCACCACCACCGCCGGTGAACCGTCGAACAGCCGCGCCTTGGCATCCGCCGCCTCGCCCGCCCCGACGATCACCACGGTCTTGCCGGCCAAGGGGAAGAAGGCGGGGAAGGCGTCCACGGGCGGCGGGCTCCAGTCTCGGATCGCGGGCTCAAGGCTTAGCCGACGTAGCCCCCTCGCGCCACGGCCCTGGCCACCGCCGCGCGGGGAACCTATGGTGAAGCTTGCGCACCACCCGGGGGAGACAGGCCATGAAGCTGACTCGCGCACTGGCCATCGCGCTCTGGGCGCTGGCGGCGGCCCAGCCGGCGACCGCCGCGTCACAACCCAAGTCCGACATCTCCGGCATGTGGCGGTTGGTGCGCACCGAGCAGCGCATGGCCGACGGGACCACGCGGCCCGACCCCGATCTCGGCGCTCACCCGGCCGGCTACATGACCTACGACCCGGCCGGGCGGATGTGCACGGTGTTCAACAACACCGACCGGCCCCGCTGGGCGGCGGCCAGACCGAACGAGGCCGAGCTGCGCGCCACGTTCGACAACATGGTCGTCTACTGCGCCCGCTACCGCGTGGACGCGGCCCGAGGTGTCATCGTCTTCGACATGGAATTCAGCCAGTCGCCGAACAATGCCGGAAGCTTGCGCGAGCGCCGCTTTGAGCTGCTCGGCGACAGCCTGAAGCTGTTCCCGAACCCGCTGCCGCCCGGCGTCGTAGCCTGGTCCGTCGAACTGCAGCGCGTGCGGCCCTAGCCCTCAGTTGGTGCGCGGCGGGATAATTCGCGCAAGGATGCGGGAAGGGAGTCCGCCGCCATGAGCCAACCGACATCGCCCACGCCATATGGCCAGGTCTGCGAAGGGCTCAGGTCCGAACTTCACGACCGCGGCGTGCTGGTGATCACCTTCAATGCGCCCGACCGCCTCAACGCCCTGGACCAGGCCATGAAGCGCGACCTGATCGAGCTGATCGCCAAGGTGCAGATGGACGACAGCGTGCGGGTACTGGTGTTCACGGGTGAAGGTCGCGCCTTCTGCGCCGGCGACCACATGGCGGGCTACCAGAAGCAAGAGCCCGCCAGTGTCTCCAAGATCGGCGCCGGCCACGACACGGGCATCGGCACGGTCAATGCGCTGCGGGTTTACTCCCAAGCCCTCAACATCGCCGTGCGCAACCTCGACAAGCTGACCATCGCGGCGATCAACGGCCCGGCGATCCAGACCGGCCTGTCGCTGGCCCTATGCTGCGACTTCCGCCTCGGCTCGACCGCCGCCAGGCTCGGAAGCGCCACCCTGCGCTTTGCCCTGCTGCCGGACGAGGGCGGCCATTACCTGCTGGTCCAGCACCTCGGCCTCGCCAAGGCGCTCGACTTCGTGCTGCGTAAGAAGATCGCCACCGCTGCCGAAGCCCTCGACCTCGGCCTGTTGTCCGAAGTGGTCGAGCCCGACGCCCTGCTCCCCGCCGCCATGGCGCTCGCCGCCGAGCTGGCCGAAGGGCCGCAGGTCGCCATGCGGATGCTCAAGCGCTCGGTCTACATCGCCGCCGAAAGCAGCTTCGCCCAGGCGCTGGACGACATCGCCGTACGCACCGCCATCACCGACCACCACCCCGACGCCAAGGACGGCGGCGCCTCCTTCCGCGAGAAGCGCGCGCCGAAGTTCAACGCCTGGCTGGAAGCCGGCAAGGCGGACTAGGCGGCGCGCGCCCTCAGCGCCCTACGCAGCTTCGAGTTCGCGCAGGCTGAGGGGCAGGCCGAGCTCGGCGGGAGGCTGGGTCGCGGCCATGGCCGGGTGCGCCAGCATCCGCTCGAACCAGGTCCGCAGCCGCGTGCCTTCGAGCATCGCGCGGACCTCCGGCACGGGCGAGAGCAGGTGCAGCTGCGGCGCGATCATCAGGTCGGCCATCGAGAGCGTCTCGCCGGCCAGGAACGGGTCCGTCCCGAGTACGCGCTCCAGCGCGGCCAGGCAGGTCGCCGTCGCCGGCAGGGCCTCGGCCACCACCGCCTCATCCGACGCCATGCCCATCAGCGCCGGCTTCACCACCCGCTCCGCGCCGATCGGACGGATCGACTGGCTGAACATGTAGCAGTCGAGGATGCCGATCGCCTGGCTCATCCGGCCCAGCGCCCGGGGGTCGATGGGCTGCAGCGGCGTCTGCGGGAACCGCGCGTCGAGGTAGCGCAGGATCGCCTGGGTTTCGAAGATGCGGAAGCCGCCCTCGTCGAGGATCGGCACCCGGCCGAACGGATGCAGCTGGCGGTGTTCGGCGCTGCCCAGCCCGCCCGGCTGGGGCCCCAGCTCGACCGGCTGCATCCGGTAGGGGAGACCCTTGATCTCAAGCGCCATGATCACGCTGCGGACGTAGGGACTAAAGGAGATGCCGTGGACAACGATCTCGGTCATGGCTCTGGTCTTTCCTTGTGGCGTTGGTGAACGGGTGCGCCCGGCGATCGGGCCCCTGTTCGTTTGGACGTCGCAGCCGCGGCAAATTCATCGCGGCCCCTTTTTCAGCCGTAGCGATGACTACGCGGGCCCTGGCTCGTCCTAATCCTCAGCAAGACGGGAGCCGGTCGCATGACCTCGAGAAAGACCGCAGGCGGCGGCAGTCGCGCCGCGACCGGCGAACGCGCCGCGTTTGACCGCCTGACCCGCGAGCGGCGCGGTGAGATCAAGGTCCATTGCTACCGGATCATGGGCTCGCCGGCCGAAGCCGAGGACATGACGCAGGAGGCGTTCTCCCGCGCCTGGCGCGCGCGCCGCGAGCTGACAGACCCGGCCGCGGCGCGGCCCTGGCTCTACCGGATCGCCACCAACGCCTGCCTCGATGCGCTCAGGCGGCGCAAGCGCGAGCGGCGCCTCTGGGGCGATCCGGCGCCGATGGCCACCGGCGACTTCGTGGAGCTGGGCGCGCCCGACCTCGACCTCGCCTGGCTTGAGCCGATGCCGGACTCCGTCCTGGCCGACGTCGCGGACGACAAGCTCGGCCCGCAGGCGAGCTACGAGCAGGCCGAAAGCGTGCGCCTGGCGTTCCTGGCCTGCGTGCAGCTGCTGCCGGCCCGGCAGCGGGCGGTCTTCCTGCTGCACGAGGTCCTCGGCTGGAGCGCGGCGGAAGTCGCCGCCGCCTTCACCACCACGCCACAGGCGGCCAACAGCCTGCTGCAGCGCGCCCGCCGCACCTTCGACGCCGCCTACCAGCACGAGCCCAAATGGACCGCCGCCAGCGACACCGATCAGCAGGTGGCCGAGCGCTACGCGCAGGCCTTCGAGCGCCGCGACTTCGAGGCCTTCGTCTCGCTGCTGCGCGCCGACGCCACCATGCACATGCCGCCCTGGCGGGCCTGGCTGAGCGGTCGCGCCGCTATCGAGCTTTTCATGGACCAGGCCTGGCGGCGGTGGGGCGACTTCCGCGCCCACGTGTTCCGCGCCAACGGCCGCAGCGCCGTCGTTCTCTATGCGCACTGGGCCGAGGATGGTTCCTGGCGGCCCCACTCCTTCCATGTTCTCGACGTCACGGACGGGGCCATCGCCTCGATCGTCGCCTTCGTCGGTCCCCTGGCGCCGTCCTTGTTCGCCAGCGCCGGAATCCCCGATCAGCCCGTCGATCCGCGGACCCAGCACTAACGCCCTTCGCAAGCGCACCGGACCCTGCCACAAATTCCCGCGAGCATCGCCAGCGGGAGACGAGGGCCATGACCTACTCCGACATCCTCTATCGCGTGGAGAACGGCGTCGCCGTCGTCACCCTCAACCGACCTGACCGGCTGAACGCCTGGCGCGCCGAGATGGAGCGCGATGTCCGCGCCGCCATGCGCGCCGCCTCCGATGACGACGACGTGCGCGTCATCGTACTCACCGGCGCCGGCCGCGGCTTCTGCGCGGGGGCTGACATGGGCCTGCTGCAAACCACCGTCGATGCAGGCCAGGCGGGGGCCGGCCAGGTCCCCGGCGCGACCGCTTCCGCCGCCGCTCCCAAGCCCTTCGACGACGCCTCGGACGACAACTTCAAGCGGCAGTATTCCTTCTTTCCCGCTGTGCCCAAGCCGATCATCGCGGCGATCAACGGGGCCTGCGCGGGCCTGGGCATGGTGATGGCGCTCTATGCCGACATCCGCTTCGCGGCCGACGCAGCGGTGTTCACCACTGCCTTCTCGCGGCGCGGGCTGATCGCCGAGCACGGGATCTCCTGGCTGCTGCCGCGCACCGTCGGAATGGCCCACGCCGCCGACCTGCTGTTCTCCGCCCGGAAGGTCCGCGCCGACGAGGCCCTGGCCATGGGCCTGGTCAGCCGGGTGATCCCGCTCCCCGACTTCGAAGCTGAGGTGATGGCCTACGCACAGATGTTGGCGAGCGAGGTCTCGCCTCGCTCAGTGCGCGAGATGAAGCGCGAGATCTGGAACGCCCAGTTCCAGGGCCTGGGCGAAGCCATCGACGCGGCCAACCACGACATGCGCGCCAGCTTCACCTCCGCCGACTTCAAGGAAGGCGTCGCCCACTTCGTCGAGAAGCGCGCGCCGGCGTTCACGGGCCGCTGACGCGGCTCAGTCCACCGGCCGGCGCAAGTCCCAGTCACCCGACGCAGGCAACAGGTTTGAGGCGGCTGGCTTCGGGCGGGCGATCAACAGCCGATTGGGTCTTTCCCGGAAAGCGCCTACAGATCGCGCGGCGGCGCGGTTGCCGCACCTTGTTCTGAACCTTCATGTCATCTGAACCGCCTCCGACAGACGTCGCCGAGTTGCTGGATAACCCGGAGTTGGCCGTCGCGCTCGAGAGCGACCAGTTCAAGCAATTCCTTGACCACGTCCCCATCGCGATTGCGGTCTCCGAGCTGCAGCCGCGCGAGCGGATTGTCTACGCCAATTCCGCCTTTGAGCGCCTGACGAGCGGCGCCAGCCGCGAGATCGTCGGCGGGAGCTGGGACCGCTTGCCTGGACAGGCGATATCCTCAGACGACCCTCGCGCCCTGGGGGAGGTTCTGACCGAGGAGCGCGACTACGTTGGCGCGTTCGCCCTGTCGCGCGACGGCCAGCCGCTCACGGTCGACGCCTGGTCGAACATCATTGAAGACGAAGCCGGCACGGCGGTATTTCGGCTGGTGGCCCTGGTGGAGACCGCGGCCCGCGACGGCTCGATCCTCGACGAGCTACAGGAACAGATCCTCGAAAAGGACACCCAGCTCCGCGAGCTGCAGCATCGGGTGAAGAATAACCTCCAGATGATCACGGCGCTAATTCGCGTCGAGGCGAAGGGCGTATCCGACCGCTCGCTCGGAGAGGGTTTCGACCGGCTCGCCGGACGCGTGGAGGCTCTCGGGCTGCTCTACAGGTCGCTCAGCGAAACCGAGTCCGACGGCTCGGTGGATCTGGGAATCTATCTGAGCGAGATCGCCTCGGCGGTGATGCGCGCTCATGCCGCGGAGGGCGTTCGGCTCGAACTGATGGTCGATACCTGGCGGGTGTCGATCGACGTCGCCATGCCGACCGGCCTTGTCGTGAACGAACTCATGACCAACGCCTTGAAGCACGCCTTTGTCGGTCAGGACGGCGGGACGATCACCTTGCAAAGCACCAACACGCCCTCAGGCTGCCGGGTCGTGGTGGCCGACGACGGCGTGGGCCTGCCGGCCGGCGTCACCTGGCCGAGGCCCGGCAAGCTTTCCGCCCTGATCGTTCGCTCCCTGCGGCAGAACGCCCAGGCCCACATCGAAATCCAGTCCGCGCCGGGCCAAGGCTCCCGCGTCACCATCGTGTTCAGTTCCGCTGACGCTTCGCCCGCCTAGAGCACGATGGCGACGGTCATGGGATAGCTACCCCAGCTCTTCCTCCACCTGGCCCAGCCGGTCCTTGCCGAAGAACATCTCGTCGCCGACGAAGAAGGTCGGGATGCCGAAGGCGCCGCGCTCGGCCGCCGCCTCGGTGTTGGCGATCAGCTCGGCCTTGACCTCCGGATCCTGGGTCGCCTCCAGGATCGCCCGCGCGTCGAGGCCGGCGGCGCTCAGCACCTGGGCCACCACCTCCGGATCGTCCATCTTCTGGCCGTCCTCCCACATCGCCTTCAGCACGGTCTCCAGATAGGCGTCGCCGACCCCCATCCGTCGCGCCGCCACCAGGCCGCGGCTGATCAATAGGGTGTTGACCGGGAAGTGCGGGTTGAACCGGAAGGCGGTCAGGCGGTGCTTGGCGATGAACCGTTCGGTCTCGCGCCGCTCGTAGGCCAGCTTGCCCTTCACCGGCCCGAAGGCGGCCATCGGTGGCTGGTTGTTGGTCAGTTTGAACAGCCCGCCCAGCAGGCAGGGGATCAGGTTCAGCTCAGCCCCCGTGCGCGCCAGCACTCCGGGCAGCACCTTCCACGACAGATAGGCGTTGGGACTGCCGAAATCGAAGATGAAATCGAGGGTCTTGGTGGGGGGAGATTGGGTCATGGTCCTCACCAGGATTCCGTCCAGGGGCGTAGGTCGAGCTCGTGGGTCCAGGCGGACTTCGGCTGGCGGTGCAGCCACACATAGTTGGCGGCGATATCCTCGGGCTTGAGGATGCGGTCGCCCGCCAGCAGCGCCTCGACGTTGTCGCGGTTGGACCGCGTGAACACCCCGTCGATCGCCCCGTCGACCACCACATGCGCCACGTGGATGCCCTTCGGCCCCAGCTCCCGCGCCGCGCTCTGCGCCAGCACCCTTAGGCCCGCCTTGGCCGAGGCGAAGGCCGAGAAGCCCTCGCGCCCCCGCGTCGAGGCCGTGGCCCCGGTGAACAGGATCGAGCCGTGGCCGCGCGGTGTCATCACGCGGGCCGCCTCCCGCCCGGCCAGGAAGCCCGCGAAACAAGCCATCTCCCAGACCTTGGTGAATACCCGCGACGTGGTCTCCGTCAGGCTGAACCTCACGTTCGCCCCGATGTTGAACACCACGATCTCGAGCGGGCCGATCTCCGCCTCGATCTTGTCGAACAGGGCAATCACCTCGGCCTCCTCGCGGGCGTCGACGCCAAAGGCATGCGCCACCCCGCCCTTGGCGCGGATATCGCCGGCCAGGGCCTCGAGCTGGTCGAGATTGCGCGCCCGGCGGGTGATGCAGACCGGATGGCCTTCCGCGGCGAAGGCCCGCGCAATCGCACCGCCCACCCCGTCACCGGCGCCCACCACCAGACACACGCCCTTCGGGGTCTCAGCCATGATCGATCCGCCCGTTCGTTTCTGTAGTCAGTTTATTTTCTGGACGGACCATGATATCGAATCTGGACGCTGTCAATCGAGGGAGCCCCGCCGATGAAATGGGACGCGCTTTCAGAGGAGCCCTGCTCGGTGGCCCGCACCGTCGCGGTGATCGGCGACCGCTGGACGCTGATGATCCTGCGCGACTGTTTCCTCGGCGTGCGCCGCTTCGAGGACTTCCAGGCCCGCCTCGGCATCTCCCGCACCATCACCGCCGAGCGCCTGAAGGGCCTGGTCGACGAAGGCGTCCTAAAAAAGGTTGGATATCAGGACCGCCCGACCCGCTTTGAATACCGCCTCACCGAAAAGGGCCACGACCTCTATCCGGTGATCATGGCCGTGGTGAACTTCGGCGACCGCCACTACGCCGGCCAGGAAGGACAAGACGGGGCCGGCCCGCCGCTGCTCCACCGCCACAAGGCCTGCGGCTGCGACTTCCACCCGGTGATGACCTGCTCCGAATGCCACGCCCCGCTCGGCGCCCGCGACGTCGAGACCCGCGCTGGACCCGGAGCTAGGGCCTAAGATCCTCCCCCAGGGCGAAGCCCGATTGAGGGGGAGGTGGATCGGCGCGAAGCGACGAGACGGAGGGGGTTCAAGCCCACCCCCCTTTCGGCCGCGAACGGAGACGGCGGAGGCCCGCGGAGTGGGCTGCAACCCCCTCCGGCCCTACGGGCCACCTCCCCCTCAATCGCGCTGCGCGCTTGGGGAGGATCTAGTAAACCCGTCCGGGCTCCAGGCCTCGGAGCCCACGCTGTGGTGGACGAAGAACAGGCCGTCGGGGTCGTAGCGGCGCTTCACCTGCTGCAAGCGCCGATAGTGCTCGCCCCAGAACGCCTGCTGCCAGTCGGCTTCGAAGTAGTCGGTCTCCGAGACGTAGGACGCGGGCTTGGCGGGGAGCGCCAGCAGCGGGGCCATCGCCGCCTTCACCAGCTTGGCCTCGATCCGGCCGAGCGCCACCCTCGGTTCGTGGCCCGCGATCCCGGGATAGGCCGGCTGCTCCTCCGCCCCGGTGATGGCCAGCGCGAAGGCGTCGACCACCGCCGGGTTCGTCGCCGTGTCGCGGGTCCGCGCCAGCGCCGTCTCCGGCGCGCCGGCCAGGCCCTTGTTGCAGTGGAGCGAGACGCCCCAGGCATTGGCGGCGTGGACCAGCGCGTCGGTCAGGGCGCCGCGGCGATCCGACGCGAGCAGGTCCTTGGACAGCCACGTCGATTGGTAGGCATGGATGACCTGCGCGGCCTGGCCCACATCGCCGGCCCACACGAAGCGGTCCTTGAGCGCGTTCGGCGCGGCGTCCGGCCGGGTGTCGGCGACCACGACGCCCGCCAGCTTGGTCATGATCGCTCCGTTCCAGAACATCCGCGCCGGCAGGGCCAGCACCTGCGGCTTGCCGGCGGTGTAGTCGCTGGGCCGCCCCGCGACCCAGTCATAGAACGGCTTCCAGGTCGCCTCCGCCTGGGCCTGGCTCAGGCCCTGGAACACCATGGCGATGTCCATCCGTCGCCGCGGGTTGAAGCGCAGTTGCTCGCCCCAGTGCGGGTTCATCAGGCTCTCGCCATAGAACCGCAGCAGCTCGTCCACCAGCGCCCGGTAGGCCGCGTCCGACGATGCCGTGATCGAGCCGTTGACGGCTCCGAACGTCGCGGGCAGGTCGTGGGTCCGCAGCGTCATCCGCGTGACCAGGCCGAACGTCCCGCCGCCGCCGCCCTTCAGCGCCCAGAACAGGTCCGGGTTGGTGCAGGCGTTGGCGATCCGCACCTGCCCGTCGGCGGTCACCACCTCGGCCTCCAGCAGGTTCGCCGCCCCGGTGCCGAAGCTCTTCGAGAAGCTCCCGAACCCGCCGCCCTGCACCAGGCCCGCGACCCCCACCGTCGTACAGCCGCCGCCTTGGACGTAGCGGCCGGCCTTGGTGGTCACCGCGTCATAGGCCTCCAGCCAGATCGCCCCGGCGCCGAGGCTTACCGCCGTCTCCGGCGGGCTCTTGCAGCCCTTCGGGACGAAGGCGTCATGCATGGCGATCGCCCGCATCGGCTTGGTCCAGACCAACAGTGAGTCCGGCGCGTTGGAGCCGCCCAGATAGCTGTGCCCGCCACCCTTCACGACCAGCCGCAGATTGTGTCGGCGCGCGAAGCTCACCGCCGCCGCCACATCCGCAGCGCTCTCGGCCGCCACCGCATACTCGCTGGACTTCGAGGTCCAGGCGTCGGTCCAGCCCAGTGACTGGGTAAGCGCCGGGTTCTCGCCGATGAAGTAGGCGTTCTTCAGCAACTTGAACAACGCCGCGGTCTCGGCGCTCGCCGGCGCCTTGGCCGCCGCCGCCAGCGGCGAGTCGACCTTGATCAGTCGCCCGCCCACGGCCTTGCCCAACCCCGCCCAGGCGGCCGCGTCCGGCCAGCCCGGCTCGCCCGGCCGCACCCGGCGCTTCACCGATGCGGCGAAGGCGGCGGCGGGCAGGCCCACTGCCAACGGCAGGGCGGCGGCGCCCTTCAGGAGGTTGCGTCTCAGCATGGCGGGATCCTCATCTGTCCAACGTCTACGTCGATCCCCGATCTCCGTCGACGCCGCCACCGCTCCGGGCCGAGCGGCGGCGCGGCCGGTGCGAATACGCCCCCCCGTGACGACCGGTGGGTCGCCAGGGACGAGCGGTAGCCTCCACTGACGAGTCCCTAGCCCTCACCATCCCAAACCGGCTAGGTAAGGCTCAGTCTGAGCATATGGGGTCCTGATGGACGACGCCGGCGCGAGCCTGCAGGCGCAGATGAGCGAGATGGGACGCGGGGCCCGCGCGGCCGCCGTAGCCCTGCGCCTGTCCGACGCCCAGACCCGCACCCGGGCCATCGCCGCCATGGCCGCCGCCGTCCGCGCCACCGCCGCCGACATCCTCGCCGCCAACGCCCGCGACGTCGCCGCCGCCAGGGCCGCCGGCCTGAGCGCGCCCATGGTCGACCGCCTGGTGCTCGACGACGGCCGGCTCGAAGCCATCGCCAAGGCCCTGGAGACCATCGCCGCCATACCTGATCCCTTGGGCGCCGAGATCGGCCGCTGGGACCGCCCCAATGGCCTCGACATCGCCCGCGTGCGCACCCCGATCGGGGTCATCGGCATCATCTACGAGAGCCGCCCCAACGTCACCGCCGACGCCGCCGCGCTCTGCGTCCGGGCCGGCAACGCGGTGATCCTGCGCGGCGGTTCGGAGTGCCTGGCCACCAACCTCGCGATCCACGCCGCGGTGGCCCAGGGCCTGCGCGACGCGGGTCTGCCCGCTGCCGCCGTCCAGATCGTCCGCACCCCCGACCGCGCGGCCGTCGGCCTGATGCTCACCGGCCTCGACGGCGACATCGACCTGATCATCCCGCGCGGCGGCAAGAGTCTGGTCGCCCGGGTCCGCGACGAGGCGCGCGGCGTCGCCGTGCTCGGCCACCTGGAAGGCCTGGTCCACGTCTACCTCGACAAGGCTGCCGACCTCGACAAGGCCCAGGCCATCGCGGTCAACGCCAAGCTGCGCCGCGTCTCGGTCTGCGGCGCCGCCGAGACCCTGCTGGTCGACTCGGCCGACGCGCAGCGCCTGCTGCCCCCGGTCGCCAAGGCGCTCGCCGACGCCGGCTGCGAGCTGCGCGGCGACGCCCGCGCCCGTTCCCTGGTCCCCGGCATGGCTGCGGCCGGCGAGGACGACTGGCGCACGGAATACCTGGCCCCGATCCTTGCCGTCGCCGTGGTCGACGGGGTCGAGGGCGCCGCCGCCCACATCGCCAAGTATGGCTCGGCCCACACCGACGCCATCGTCACCGAGGACGCCGCCACAGCCGAACGCTTCGCGACCCTGGTCGACAGCGCCATCGTGCTGATCAACGCCTCCACCCAGTTCGCCGACGGCGGCGAATTCGGGTTCGGCGCCGAGATCGGCATCGCCACCGACCGTCTGCACGCCCGCGGCCCCGTGGGGGCCGAGCAACTCACGACATACAAGTATGTGGTCCGCGGGACCGGCCAGACGCGTCCCTGAGGGGGGGCGTCCGGCCGCATTGAGGCTCGGATTCCATCTTGCGCCCGGCATGCGCGTGGGCCTCTACGGCGGTAGTTTCAACCCGGCCCACGAGGGCCACGTCCACGTCGCCGAGACCGCCAAGCGCCGGCTGGGCCTCGACCGGGTGATCTGGCTGGTCTCGCCGCAGAACCCGCTGAAGTCGCGCCACGACACCGCCGACCTGGCCCACCGCATGGCCGGCGCCCGGGCGCTCGCCAAGGGTCCCGGCATGGTGGTCTCCGAGCTCGAGACGCGCCTGGGCAGCGCCTACACCATCGACACCGTCCGCGCGCTCAAGCAGCGGTTCCCGGCCGTAAAGTTCGTCTGGATCATGGGCGCCGACAGCCTGGCAAGCTTCCACCGCTGGCGCGGCTGGACCCAGATCATGCACGAAGTTCCCGTCGCCGTGGTCTCCCGGCCGTGGATATCGCTGAGGAGCCGCTTCTCGCCGGCGGCCCTGCGGTTCGCCCGCTACCGTCGCCGCTCCAGCGAGGCGATCCGCCTGCCCGGCGCCAAGGCCCCGGCCTGGGTCTTCCTGTTCGGCCGCTTCAATTTCCAGAGTTCCACGGCGCTCCGAGCGCGCCTGGCCGCCCAGCGGCCAGAAGCGCTCAAAGGCAAAAACTAGCTGAGCCGTCATGGCGTGACGGCTCAGCGAGAAAGGTTCAAGCGCCTCTCCACCTGATGAGCGGCTGACCGGAGAGCCTTTGTGTGCTAGGGTCTCCCGGCGAGGATATCAAAGGAGCACCCCGCTGAACCGTGAAGTTGCGCCCCGCGCGCAGGCCGGCGCCAAGCCCGCCAAGAAGGCCCCGGCCGCGAAAGCGGCCCCAAAGTCTGCTGTGAAATCTGCCGCGAAAGCGGCCGCCAAAGCCGCTCCGAAGGTTGCCGCAAAATCTGGTGTGAAAGCTGCGCCGAAGGCTGCCCCGAAGCCTCGGGCGAAGGCCGCGCCGAAAATCATCGACCGTATCGCGGCCCTCGAGCAGCTGATCCTGACCCGTCTCGACGACGACAAGGCGCAGGACGTTGTGTTCATCGACCTGAAGGGCAAGTCCGCCGTCGCCGACGGTCTGGTGGTCGCCTCGGGGCGTTCGCACCGCCATGTCGGCGCCATGGCCGACCACCTGCTGCGCGCACTCAAGGACGAAGGCTACGGCCGCGCCCGCGTCGAGGGCCTGCCCCACTGCGACTGGGTGCTGATCGACACCGGCGACATCATCGTCCACCTGTTCCGCCCCGAAGTGCGTGGTTTCTACAACATCGAGAAGATCTGGTCGGTGGACTCCGCCCACATGACCCAGGCGGCCGGCCAGGTCGTGTAAAACCCCTGTCCGGACAGGATTTTCGTGTCCCCGGCGCGGAAATTGCAGTTCCTTCCGCTGTTACGACGCCTTGATCCGCTGCGAGATCACATGACCCAGCCGCGCCTGAAGAAGAGCGAAACGCTCGAAATCCGCCTGTCCTACCCGACCAAGCTGGCCTTCATGGCCCGCTGTCGGGACGAGGGCCGCACGGCCAGCGAGGCTTTGCGTGGGTTCATCGAAGGCGCGGTCGAAGGCCGCCGTCCCCGTCGCGCTGCCCGCAACCTGATCGCCGGCGCCGTGGTCGCCGCCGCGGTCGGCGCCATCGCGCTCCCCTCGCTCGCCCGCCAGGCCGCCAATGCCGCCGAGTTCGCCCACCTCGACGCCAACCACGACGGCGTCATCACCTACGCCGAATTCCGCGCTGCGACGGCCCGCCGTTAATCGGGTCATCGCCGTGAAGGCCGGGAAGAGCGGGGCCGGGCTCATACGATCCGCTGGAACAGCCGCCCCCAGTCCAGGTTCAGCCAGGTCCAGGGCTTGAAGATCGAGGCGCCCTGTTTCCACGACCAGCCGATCGCCTCGGCGCGGCCCACCAGGTTCTCGGCCGGTACGAAGCCCATGCCGATCTCCTTCGGCCAGCGGCTGTCCAGCGAGTTGTCGCGGTTGTCGCCCATGAAGAAGTAGGTCCCTTCCGGCACCACATAGACGTCGGTATTGTCGGCTTCGCCCTCCGCCGCCCCGCCGTAGGTCAGGTAGCGTTTGCCGTTCGGCGCGGTCTCCACGACCCTCGGCACGACCCGGTCCGGGTCGTCGTGATCGCGCACCTCGCCGGCCACCGCGCGCGCGATCGGAACGCCGTTCACCCGCACCTGGCCGGCCACCACCTGCACCCGGTCGCCCGGCAGGCCGATCAGCCGCTTGATCACCGCCTCGCCCGGATCGGTCTGCCGGCGGAACACGATCACGTCGCCGCGCTCTGGCGCATGGCCGCCCAGCCGCGTGCCGTGAGACCCCCCTCTATTCATCCACGGGAAGATTGGCAGGTTGAAGGGGATCGAGGCCCGGCTCCACCCGTAGGGCCACTTCGAAATCACCACATAGTCGCCGGTCACCAGTCCCGGCTCCATCGACGACGACGGGATCGTGTAGGGCTGGAAGACCAGCACCCGCAGCACCAGCATGACGGCCAGGGTGCCGCCCACGGTCTTCAGTGTCTCGGCGACCTCGCGCCCGAAGCTCGGCGCCTTGGCTGGGGCGGCCACGGTGTCCTGCGATGTCATGGGAGGTGTCTTCCGGAACCCAGGCTCAACGCGCCTGTCGCCCCGATGTGCGGTCCGCCGCGCGGGGCTTCAACCTTCGACCTGTCAGGACAGCGATCCGTCTTGTCCGGACAGCCCTCAGGCGTCGACCGTCACCGGCGCCGGCGCCGCGACGCCCGGCTCGACGGTTGCGATCTTGTCGGCCCGGCCCCAGGGGACCGCGGCCCAGACGCGCTCGTGGCCATAGAACAGGATGATCTTGGTGAAGGTTTCCACTGAGGCGATCGAGGCGGCGAACACCAGCTTGCCGGTCACGAAATAGCTGATGATGAAGGTGTCGACGCTGCCCAGGATCCGCCAGCTGACGGCCTTGATAAACGAGCGTGAATGGGCTTCCGGCGCGCGAAACAGCATGGTGGTGGCTCCCGACGTCACCCAACCATAGCTCAGAACCCGGCGATCGCAGCAGGCGACGAATTCATATCCCGCCGATAGGTTTTCTGTGAACCCGGCCCCTGGCAGAGCGCTTCAGCAATCCCGGTCATGGACTTGAGGCCGGCCCGGTGCTGAGTTCGCGCCCTTGAATGGAGACCGCGATGTCCGAGACCTTGAGCCGTATCAGCCTGGACGATCCCGCCGTCCGCATCGTCGACGCCCTCGCCGCCCGCAAGGTCAGCGCCCTGGAGCTGGCCGACGAGGCCATCGGCCGCATCGAAGCCCGCGACGGGCCGATCAACGCCGTGGTGGTCCGCGACTTCGACCGCGCCCGCGACGCGGCCCGCCAGGCCGATGCGGCCCTGGCCCGCGGCGAACGGCGCCCGCTACTCGGCCTGCCTATGACGGTCAAGGAATCTCACGACGTCGCGGGCCTGAAGACCACCTGGGGTTTCGAATGGGCGAAGGACTATGTCGCCTCGCAAGACGCGGTCGGCATCGCCAGGCTGAAGGCCGCCGGCGCGGTGATCCTCGGCAAGACCAACATCCCCGTCGGGCTCGGCGACTGGCAGAGCGTCAACCCGATCTACGGCCGCACTCAGAACCCCTACGACCTGACCCGCAGCCCCGGCGGCTCCTCCGGCGGCGGCGCAGCGGCCTTGGCGGCCGGCATGGTCCCGTTGGAGTACGGCTCCGACATCGGCGGCTCGATCCGCATCCCGGCAGCCTTCTGCGGGGTCTATGGCCACAAGCCCTCGCTCGACCTGATCCCCGGCCGCGGCCACGCCCCGGCCGGCGCGGAAGGCACGCCCCCGCCGCTCGCCGTGGTGGGGCCCCTGGCCCGCTCCGCCGCCGACCTGACCCTGGCGCTCGACGTCCTGGCCGGGCCCGACATCCCGCTCTCGAAGGGCTACCGCCTGGACCTGCCGGCCGCTCGGCGCAGCCGCCTGGCCGACTTCCGGGTCCTGGTGCTGACCGGCCATCCGTCGGCCGCGCTGGACAGCGAGATCCGCCTGGCGCTGGAAGGCCTCGCCGCCAACCTCGAAAAGCTCGGCGCCAAGGTGAAGCGCTCCAACGCCGCCCTGCCCGACCTCGCCAAGCAGCAGGAGGCTTACGGCGCCCTGCTGGGCGTCGCCATGGCGCTGCGCGCACCCGAGAAGCCCACCACCACCGCTGTCGAATGGATCGCCATGCTCGACGCCCAGATGGCGTTCCGCCGCCAATGGGCCGCCCTCTTCGAGACCGTCGACGTGGTCGTGGCGCCCAACTTCGGCCAGGTCGCCTTCCCGCACATCGCGGAGGATCCGAACAGCCGCACGCTCAGCATCGACGGCCAGCCGACGCCCTACTTCGCCCAGCTCGCGTGGCCGGGCCTGGCCACCTTCCCCAACCTGCCGGCCACCGCGGTCCCGATCGGCCAGACGAAAGCCGGCCTGCCGATCGGCGCCCAGATCATCGGCGCCTTCCTGGAGGACCGCACAACCCTGGCCTTCGCCGAGCTCCTGGAGCGCGAGTTCGGCGGCTTCAAGGCGCCGGCCTAATCTCGGCCGCGAGGCAACCTTATCCGGTTGAATCCGTTAGGGTTGCATGCCCAGAATCATCATGACCTGCCCGACCAGCGGCGAGGACGTTCCGACCGGCCACCGCACCCAGGACTTCGACCTTTCGGCGATTGTCGAACCGAGGTCGTTCCGCTGCCCGGTATGCCACGAAGTCCACGCCTGGCGCGGCGCCGACGCGCGGGTGGAGGGGGGCCTGGCGCCTGCCGCTACTCGACAGGCCGCCCTGCCGAACTAGTCATCCCAGGTTCATCCAACCCGTGCGCGAATGCGGCTTAGGCGCCAGAGTGGGTTTCGCGCGTTGAGGACTGTTATGAGCACCAAATTCGCCAAACTCGCCGTCTTGACCTGCGCCATCGCCTCGGCCGCCGCCTTCGGCGCCCGGGGCGAGCCCAAGGTCGACGCCACCTTCGGCAACACCGTGGAATCCGTCTACCCCGATGGTCGCTCCCAGAAGATCTGGATGCATCCCGACGGCACCTGGACCGGCCAGAGCCGGCGCGGCAACCCGTTGGCCGGCAAGTGGTCGACCAAGGGTGAAAAAGTGTGCCTGAAGCAGACTTCCCCACCGATGTTCGGGTTCAGCTTCTGCCAGCAGTTCCCTGAGAACCCCGAGACCGGTGTGCTCACCAAGGATCTCGGCGGCACCCCCATCCACCTCAAGATCATCAAGGGCATGGTCGACAAAAAGGGGTGAGATTCACGCCGGCTCTTTTGCCGGCGGCGGGATCGGGGTGTGGACGTAAAGCGCGTTCTGCCAGCGTCCGCCACGGCGCACGAACAGCGATGTCGCCCAGACCGGACTGGGCACGTGGGCCGGTCCGCACATGGTGTCCTGCGCCGCGCGATAGGTCAGCAACGCTGTGTCCGGCCCAAACCGCGTCAGCTTGAACTGATCCACCTCATAGCGCTTCACCACGCACCCCGCCTTCACGCCGGCCACCACCGGCGCCTTGCCCGCCGGCCCCGGCTGCATCTCCACGTGATCGTCCGACAGGAACCGCTCGAAGAACGCTGCGTCATGCCCCTGCCAGGCCACCCACGATGCCTTCTCCATGGCGATCAGCTCAGCCTCCAGCGCCTTGTCGTCGGCGCCAGGCGCGGCGCTGGCCACCGGCGCAGCGATCAGCAGAACGGCGATGGCGGCAAGCAGCGGTCGGCGCATGGACGAGTTCCCCCTGCGTGGATTGGCGACCGCCCGTCGGCCAGGCGCAAGCCGCTTCGCGACGGAGCCGCGTTAAGAACTGACCAATGGAACCAACGGCCGTCATCCCGGCCGCAGCGAAGCCTGCGGGTCAGACCGAAGGTCGGCCCGAGGACAGGCGCCCAGCCGGGACCCAGGGCTACCAACTGTCGGATTGAGCGGTTCTGAGATCGACGGAAAGCGGACCTGCCGAAAGTTCACAATCGGTGCGAAGCAGGCCGCTAAGCGCGAACCGCGCAAGCCATGGGGCCACCTTAACGCGAATTTATGCCCGCTCCCCTTATGTGGCGCCGGGGACAGTTGCTTGGGGGGGCTTTATGAGGTGTTCTTGGATCGGCAAGGCGGCGCCGCGTGATCTGAGCGCCTTCGCTCTTCTCCTGACAGTCTTGTGTCTGAGCCTGGCAACGCCATCCGGCGCGGTCGGCCGATGGGATGGCCTGGCCACCACCCTGCTGCAGCCGGTGGCCGAGGACGAGGAGCTCCCCAACTCAGCCATACCGATAGCGATGGAGACCGACGCCCAGGGTTTCCTTTGGGTTGGCACGCAAAACGGTTTGGCGCGCTGGGACGGCCTGCATTTTCGGATTTACAACACTGGCGACAAGCCGGGCGCGCTTCCTGACAGTCAGATCGATGTGGTGCACAGGGACCGCGAGGGCCGCCTTTGGATCGGCACGCCGTCGGGCGGCCTCGCCAGGTTCGACGCCCGCACCGACCGTTTCTCCACTTTGACCCCGGCCAACGGTGGGCTCAGCCATATCGGGGTCCACGCTCTGGCCGACGCCCCGGCCGGAGGCCTCTGGATCGGCACGGAACGGGGACTGGATCTCCTGACGGCGGCGGGACGCGTAGAGCACATCCTAAGCCCAAGGTCTGATCGGACGGGTGTCGCCGAGGCGCTCGCGTCGGGTATATCCAACTTGGCGTCTCGCGGCCCGGATCTGTGGATCGCGACCCACCACGGTCTGCTCCATCGGAGCGGCCGGACCGGCGACATTGCGCGCATCCGTCTGGGTCCCGGAGACCCACCTCAGGTAAACGCCCTGGCGTTCGGTTCCGACGGGCGCGTCTGGGTCGGCAGCGAGGGACACGGAGCCTACGCCGTCGATCCCGACACGCTGATGGCACGGCCCGTCGTCTTTGCTCACGGCCAGGGCGACAGCGACCGCGGCGTACGTATCCGCGCCGTCGCGGAGGTGAAGCCCGGGGTGGTCTGGCTGGGGACTTACGACGACGGGATTCTGGCGGTCGACAGCAAGACCATGACCGTCCGACCGGTCCAGGCCGGAAATGGCGCCCTTCTCTACGCCGATCGCAACATCCGGGTCATTCATCGGTCGCCCGGCGGCCTGGTATTCATCGGCGCCAACAGCGCCATCAGCAGCTACGACCCGCGCCGGACCGCGTTCGCTACCCTGATGGGCGGCGAGGCGCCAACCGCCGTGCTCTCGGAGCGGACACCGATCTCCGTGTTTGAAGCGGCGGATCGCCGGATCTGGGTGGGGTTCACGAGCCACGGCCTGGATCGGATCGATCCCGAGACCAATCACATCGATCATATCCTGCCCTCGCCTGGAGGCCTGCCGAAGGCGGCCATTCGGTCCTACGCCGCGCTTGCCGACGGCAACGTCCTGCTCGGCACTGACCTGGGGCTCTATCGGGTCCGAGCCGACGGAACCGGGGCCCAGAGGCTGACGCAGCCCGGGCGCGCGCCGGACGCCCGCGTCCAATCGGTCCAGCGCGCCGGGACGCGGATCTGGGTCAGCGGCCGCGACGGCCTCTGGGGGTATCGCCTGGGCGCCGGAGACCAGATGGAATCCGACATTCACCTGAGCACGGATTCGCTTTCCGACCGACGTATCGAGGCGTCGTTCCTCGACCGGAACGGGGACCTGTGGATCGGAACCGACAACGGCCTGAACCGTCTCAATGCGCGCACCGGAGGCGTGGAGCGGTTTGTCGTCGCGCCGAGCGACAGCGCCAGTCCACGAGGTTTCATCTCCAGCATCATGCGCGACAGCCGCGATCGCCTGTGGGTGACCACCTTTGGTCGCGGCCTCTCGGTCGCCGAACCGACTGCGCCCGGTCAACCGCTGCGGTTCCATCGCATCGACGTCGCCAACGGCCTGCCCAATTCCAACGTCAACAAGGTGATCGAGGACCGTCTGGGCTACCTGTGGGCGAGCACCGACAGTGGCCTGGTGCGCATTGATCCCAAGACGTTCCACCTCGATCTCTACAGAGCGCCCGAGGGTGTGCCGGTCTCCA
This sequence comes from Caulobacterales bacterium, assembly GCA_038213205.1. GTDB lineage: Bacteria > Pseudomonadota > Alphaproteobacteria > Caulobacterales > Caulobacteraceae > Phenylobacterium. Next base: position 14,232 of record JBBQTP010000007.1, on the reverse strand, counting down.
GCTTTTTCTACTCGGCCGGGACGCGCACGTCCTCGGACGAGTTGCTGTTTGCTGGCCGGGGCGGCCTTGTGCTGGTTCACCCCGACCGGATCAAGCCTGTCGTGACGGCCACGCCGTTGGTGGTCACCAGCGTCCGAACGCGGGGCCGTACCGTCGAGGGCAATCCCTTCCTCGGCCTCGGCCCCGACGACGCCCTACAGGTAGAGGCCGGTGCAGGGAGCCTCGACGTGAGCTTCGCGGCTCTGGACTACGCTGCCCCAGACCGCGTCCGCTATGGCTACCGCCTCGTGGCCGCAAACGACCCTGCGTCGACGGATGAACCCTGGATCGAAACGGACGCCACGCGCCCCGTGGCCAGCTTCACCAACCTGGCCCCCAGAGCCTATAGGCTCGAAATCCGCGCCATGGATCCGACGGGCGCGTGGAAGACGCAGACCCTCAGCCTCCCGATCCGGATGCTGCCGGCCTGGTTCCAGACCTGGTGGTTCATCACGATCGAAGTGGCCCTGGGCCTTGGCGCGATCGGCTTCCTGGTCTGGTGGCGGACCGGCGCGCTTGTCCGCCATCGCCGGGAGCTGGAGGCGATGGTCGACGAGCGCACCCAAGCCCTGCAGGTCCAGACCAAGGCCCTCGAAGCTCAGGCTGCCACCCTGGCCCAAACCACGGCGCGCGCCGAGGCCCTGGCCAAGGCCAAGTCCGATTTCCTGGCCAACATGAGTCATGAAATCCGCACACCGCTCAACGGCGTCGTGGCCGTCGCGGAACTGCTCGCGCGGTCGAAACTGGGGGCCAAGGAGCGGGAGATGGCGGAGATCATCCGCTCGTCCGGCGACACCCTTCAGCGCCTGCTGTCCGACATCCTCGACAGCGCGCGGATCGAAAGCGGAAAGATCGCCATCGAGACCGCGCCGTTTCACGCTGGCGCGATGATCCGCGCTGTCGCCGGCCTCTCGCAGCTCAAGTGCGATGAAAAGGGAATCAAGCTGATCGTCGATATCAGCGCCGACATCGATCAGTTCGTGATGGGCGATCTGGTGCGGGTGCGCCAAGTGCTCACCAACCTGATTTCCAACGCCGTGAAATTCACGGACAAGGGCGAGGTGCGGATCACCGCGCACCGAACCGCCGAGGGTCTCGCCAGGCTAACGGTTAGCGACACGGGCGTGGGCTTCTCCGCGGCCGACAAGGCCAAGGTCCTTGGGCGGTTCGAACAGGCCGACAGCTCCATTACCCGGCGCTACGGCGGCTCTGGCCTCGGACTGTCCATCTGCTGCGACCTCGCGTCGCTGATGGGCGGAACACTGGATTGCGAGAGCTCTCCCGGCGTCGGATCGCATTTCTGGCTCGAAATGCCGCTCGAGCCCACAGCGGCCGCGGCGGTTGCTGACGACGCGACGCTGGCGGCGCCGAGCGCCAATGGCGCTGGCCGGCCGCCCAGAATCCTCCTGGCGGACGATCACCCGACCAATCGCAAGGTCGTCGAGCTCATGCTGGAGGAGACCGATGTCGAGTTGATCTCGGTGGAGAATGGACTGGAGGCCGTCGACGCCTTCCGCACCGACCGCTTCGACGCCATCCTGATGGACATGCAGATGCCCGTGATGGATGGCCTCACCGCGATCCGGCAAATTCGCGCGCTGGAACTTGCAGAGCGATCCTCGCCCACCCCGATCATCATGCTCACGGCGAACGCACTGCCGGAACACGTGGCCAGCGCCATGGCCGCCGGCGCGGACCTTCACCTCGCCAAACCGCTCACGGCGGCCAGCCTGTTCCAGGCGCTGACCGAAGCGATGTCGCTTCACGCGGCGGCTGAACAGGTCGCCCCGGACGGGCAAAGCGTCCGCGTCGGAATCGGATCGCCTACGAAAGCCTAGAACCCGTAGACCGTATCCGGCGCGGCAGAGGCCGTCTGGCGGCCGCTCGCGGGCAGCTCCTGCGGCCCCTCGGCCCAATAGCGCGCCACGGCATGGGTAACGCTGCGCATGATCGCGTGCCGCGCCGAAGCGGGGCGGCTGGTCTGGCGGATCATCACGGCGACCGCATAGGTCCGGCCGTCCGGCGCGGTCAGCAGGCCCACGTCGTTGATGCCCACGCTGGCGCCGCGCCAGTCCGGCCCGGTGCCGGTCTTGTGCGCCAGCTCCCAGCCCGGCGACAGGCCGGCGCGCAGCCGGTTCACCCCGGTCCGGGCCTCGCCCATCAGCTCCAGCATGAAGTCAGTTGAGGACCGGCTGAGCAGTTGCCCGCGCTTCAGTTCGGCCAGGGCGGTGACGATCCCGTTCGGCGTCGCCCCGTCCGGCGGATTGGCCAGGTAGGCGGCCAGCGCCTCGTCGCGCACCGCGTCCGGCAAGGCCGCGCGGGCCTGCTTGAAGATCCAGGTCTGGCCGTACTCCGGCTTCCATACCAGCCCCGCCGTGTGGGTCTGCACGTCGCGCTCGGTGCCGCCGACCGCCAGGCCCGACAGCCCCTTGGCGGCGATCGTCCCGGTCACCGTCGCGGCCCCGCCCAGCTCGGCGATCAGCTTGTCGTTGGCGGCGTTGTCGCTCTCGATCAGCGCATGACGCAAAAGCTCCGCCAAGGTGGTCGGATAGCCGTTCGGCCCGCGGATCCGTCGGGTCATCGGCTGATAGAACACGCTGCGGTCGTCGGGCCCCAGGACCACCGCCTGGTCCAGTGACAGCTTGTGGTCGTCCACCGCCTGCATCACCGACAGCGCCACCCACAGCTTCGAGACGCTCTGCTGTGGGAAGGTCTCGTTGCCGTCCACCGAGGCGGTCCAGCCGGTCGCCACGTCGGTCACCGCGATGCCCACCGGCTCGCCATAGCCTTTGGCCAGCCGCTCAAGCTCAGCCTGCAGGTCGACCGGCGCGGCCGGCGCGTGCTTCAGCTTCACCGGGGTCGGCGGGCCCTTGGTGTAGGCGATCTTCGGCGCAGCCAGGTGCGAGGCGCCAACCCAGCCCCCGGAAAACCCCAGCCCCAGCAGCCCCGCGGCCACCACCGCGCCGACCGCCAGAACAGTCTTCGGGCGCGAGCTCGCGGACTTCAGCAGCGAGGACGCCCTGCGCCTCATGCCGGCGCCCTTTCCGCCGCGCGGACTTCCACGGTCACATGGCTCAGGCCCGCGATCCCCTTCAGCCGCGCGCGGTAGGCGTCGGGTGACTTGGGGATATCGGCGCAGATCACCGCGATGGCCGCGTTGTGCCCGGGCCCCAGTCGCCACAGGTGGAGGTCCAGGACGCGCTCGCCCTCGCCCTCCAGGCGCCCACGGATCTCGGCGGTCAGTTCGGCTGAGGGGTTCATATCCAGCAGGGTCGCCGACGCTCTACGAATCAAACTCACCGCAAATTGCGCCACCAGGGCCGCGCCCGCCAGACCCGCCAGCGGATCGGCCCAGCCCCATCCCAGCTTCTGCCCGGCGAACAGGCCGGCGATCGCCAGCACGCCCACCATGGCGTCGGCGCTCAGGTGCAGATGCGCCGCGGCGATGTTCAGGTCGTGGTTTTCGCGGGGCCGCAACAGCGCCACGCAGACCAGGGTCACCACCAGCCCGCCCGCCGCCAGCGGCAGGGCCGAGCCATACGCCACCACCTCCGGCGTCGCCAGCCGCTGGACGCTCTCCACCGCGATCAGGATCGCCGTGATCCCCAGCACCACGGCGTTGGCGAAGCCCGCCAGGTCGCCCAGCTTGCCGGTCCCGAACGCGAACCGCGCGTCGCCCGCCCGGCGCCTGGCCAGCGCATAGGCCAGCGACGCCACCAGCAGCGCCGCCACGTGCGCGCCCATATGAACGCCGGCCGCCAGCAGGGCGACAGAATGGAACGCCAGCCCGCCCGCCACCTGCACCGCCAGCATCACCGCGCAGATCCCGGCCACGATCCAGGTCCGCCGCTCATTGCGCGCGTGATCGGCGCCTAGATAGGCCCGATCGGCGCGATAGCTGTCGAGGGTGGCCGGCGTATTGGTCATTGAAACGTTATTGTATAACACTTCTTCGAGATCAAGGCGAGGTTGCCTTGCGCGGACCCTCGCGATGTAGTGGCGACAGCCCGGGAGACCAGCGTGCCATTGACGATATCGTTCAATCTGAACGGCCGACCGGCCTCGGTGGAGGTCGATGAGACCGCCCTGCTGCTGGACGTCCTGCGCGGCGACCTGGGCCTGACCGGCGCGCGCTTCGGCTGCGGCGCGGGCCAGTGCGGCGCCTGCGCGGTGCTGGTCGACGGGGTGTCCGTCCAGTCCTGCGGGGTCGAGATGGGCGCCCTTGCCGGCAAGTCGGTCGTCACCGTCGAGGGGCTGGGGACGCCGCAGCGCCCGCATCCTCTGCAGGCCGCCTTCATCGAGCTTCAGGCCGGTCAGTGCGGTTACTGCCTGTCCGGCATCCTGATCGCATCGGCGGCCCTGATCGACACCAACCCCGACCCCGACCGCGCGCAGATCGCCCACGCGCTCGACGGCCACCTCTGCCGCTGCGGGGTGCACAACCGGGTGATCGACGCGGTGACGCTGGCCGCCCGCCGGATGCGCGAAAAGGCCCCCGCATGAGCCTGCCGCCCATGCTGGCCGCCAATCCGCGCCTCGACCGCTGGGTGGGCTTCGAGCCCGACGGCCGCGCGCGCATCGCCTTCGGCCGCATGGAATATGGCCAGGGGATCGGCGCCTCGCTGGCCCAGATGGCCGCCGACGAGCTCGACGTGCCCTTTGCGCGCCTGCGCATCGTCCCCGCCGCGACCGGCGACATCCCCGACGAGGGCCTGACCGTGGGCTCCATGTCGACCGAGTTCTCCGGCCCGGCGATCCGCGCCGCCTGCGCCGAGGTCCGCGCCCTGTTCACCGCCGCCGCGGCAACCCGGCTCGGCTGCGCGCCCGCCGATCTGCAGGTCCGCGACGGAGCCTTCCTGAAGGCCGGCCAGCCCACCGGCCTCGACTACTGGGCCCTGGCCGCCGAGGTCGACCTGGCCCGCGAAGCCACCGGCCAGGCCACCCTCAAGACCGTCGACCAGATGGATATCGTTGGCCAGAGCGTGCCGCGGCCCGACCTGCCGTCGAAGGTGTTCGGCGCGGCCTTCCTGCACGACATCGCCCTGCCCGGGATGCGCCACGCCCGCGTCCTGCGCCAGCCCGGCCCGGCGGCGAAGCTCCAGAGCCTCGACGAGGCCGCCGTCCGCCGCGCCGTCCCCGAGGTCGACATCCTCATCGACGGCGCCTTCGTGGCCTTCATCTGCGACGCCGAGGCCGACGCCGCGCGCGCCCACGCCATCGCCGAGGCCAACGTCCGCTGGACCGGCGCCCGCCAGCTCGACCCGGCTCTCGCCGAGGCCGCCGCGCTCAAGACCCTGCCGCATGAGACCTTCGCGGCCGGCGCCCCGCCGTCGGAGACTTCCAACCGCCGCCGCGTCACCGCCACCTACGGCAAGCCGTACCTCAGCCACGGCTCCATGGGCCCCTCGGCCGGCATCGCCCGGTTCGAAGGCGGCAAGCTGACCCTTTGGACGCATAACCAGGGCGTCTATCCCATGCGCGCCCTGGCCGCCCGGATCACCGGCTTGGCGCCCGACGCCATCGAGGTGATCCACGCCCAGGGGCCCGGCTGCTATGGCCACAACGGCGCCGATGACCCGCCGATCGACGCGGCCCTGATCGCCATCCGTCGCCCGGGCCCCCCGATCCGCGTCCAGTGGCGGCGCGAGGATGAGTTCGCCTGGGCCCCGGTCGGCACCGCCATGCTGATGGAGCTCTCCGCCGAGCTCGACGCGTCCGGCCGCCTGGTCGACTACACCGCCGAGATCTGGAACACCGCTCACACCGGCGCGCGCGGCACGGCGGTCGCGGAAAGCGCGCTCCCCGGCTACGTCGACCCGGGCCCCCAGCCGATTCGGCTGATGCCCGACGGCAGCCGCTTCTCCGGCGGCCTGCTCAACGTCATCCCCTCCTACGACATCGAGACCACGCGCACCGTCGAGCACGTGATCTTCCCGCCGCCGGTGCGCACCTCGTCGCTGCGCAGCCTGGGCGGCGCGCCCAACACCTTCGCCGGCGAGAGTTTCGTCGACGAGCTGGCCGAGGCCGCCGGCCAGGACCCGCTGGCCTATCGCCTGTCCATGGTCTCCGAGCCGCGCGGCCGCGCCGTCCTGCAGACCCTGTCGAAGATGTGCGACTGGCCCAAACGCGGCCTTCCCGGCTCCGGCCAGGGCCTCGGCCTCGGCTACGACCGCCACCGCGGCCGCGGCGGTTTCGTCGCCTGCGCCGCTGAGGTCGAGATCGACAGGGAAGTGCGCCTGGTCCGCATGTGGTGCGCCGCCGACGCCGGCCTGATCATCAATCCGGACGGGGCCAGGAACCAGATCGAGGGCGGGATCATCATGGCCGCCTCCTGGACGCTCAAGGAACAGGTGACCTTCGGCGGCCCCGGCATCGCGTCCACGACCTGGGACGACTACCCGATCCTGCGGTTCAGCGAGGTCCCGCCGATCGAGATCGAACTGCTCAACACCCGCGCCGCCCGCCCGCACGGGGTCGGCGAGCTCAGCCAGGGCGTCGCCATGGCCGCCATCGCCAACGCCGTCGCCCACGCCCTGGGCGCCCGCGTCCGCGACCTGCCCTTCACCCGTGAGCGCATCGCCGCCGCCCTGCTGGCTTAGCGGCCCCGCACGCCCTAAATAACGCCCATGAACGCGCCCATGCCCCTCAAGACCCCCGTCACCGTGCTCACCGGCTACCTGGGCGCGGGCAAGACCACCCTGCTCAACCGCATCCTCTCCGAGGACCACGGCAAGCGCTACGCGGTGATCGTCAACGAGTTCGGCGAGGTCGGCATCGACAACGACCTGATCGTCGGCGCCGACGAAGAAGTCTTCGAGATGAACAACGGTTGCGTCTGCTGCACGGTGCGCGGCGACCTGATCCGCGTGGTCTCGGGCCTGATGAAACGCAAAGGTGGCTTCGACGCGATCATCGTCGAGACCACGGGCCTGGCCGACCCCGGCCCGGTGGCCCAGACCTTCTTCGTCGATGAGGACGTGCGGGCCAAGACGCAGCTCGACAGCGTCACCACCGTAGTCGACGCCAAGCACCTGCTGCTGCGCCTGGCCGACAGCCGCGAGGCCGCCGAACAGGTGGCCTTCGCCGATCAGATCATCCTCAACAAGACCGACCTGGTCACCGAGGCGGAGCTGGTCGAGGTGGAACGCGCGATCCGCCGGCTCAACCCACTCGCGCCCATTCACCGGGCCGAGCGGTCGAACGTGGCCCTGGACCAGGTGCTGGGCCGCGGGTCCTTCGACCTGGCGCGAATCGAGGAACTCGAACCGGACTTTCTGAACCCGGCGCATGGCGAGGCTGGCCATGTGCACGACGAGCACTGCGGCCACGACCATCATCACCACGATCACGAAGCCCACGGCCACGGCCACGGCCACGACATCGAGGCCAGCGGCATCCGCGGAATTTCTCTGACCGCGCACGCCCCGTTGAATGCCAACAAGGTCACGGCCTGGTTGAACGAGGTTTTGCAGGCGCAGGGGCCCGATATCCTGCGCGCCAAGGGCATCCTCGACGTAGCCGGCGAGGACCGCCGCCTGGTGTTCCAGGCCGTGCACATGATCCTCGAAGGCGACTTCCAGGGCCCCTGGAAGTCCGGCGCGGACCGCTACTCCCGCCTGGTGTTCATCGGCCGCAACCTCGACGAAGCCAAACTCCGCGCGGGCTTCGAGGGGTGCATGGCGTAGCGCGCATTCATCCCAAATTCCGCTCATCCCGGCGAATGCCGGGACCCAGATGGGATTACTGGAATGTGCCGTCTCGAAGCTCAGCGCCGCCCCAATCAACCATCCCGCTATGAGATCTGGGTCCCGGCATTCGCCGGGATGAGCGGTTGATGGGCGTGTCCCTACCGGGACGAACCCCGGCTACGCCTGTCCCACGCCAGCACAGCCCGCTGGATCGGGAACTGCACGGTCAGCACCAGCACCGCCCCGGCCAGCCCCAAGGGGTTCTCGACGTTCATCAGCCACGCCACCAGCGCGATCCGCAGTGTCCAGAGGGCAGGCCCTGTTAGGGAATTGTTAAGCACGGACGCAGTTCTGCACGCCCCGTGCCAGCCCGCCAAGCGCTTGCCCCCGTCAGGGGAGCGCTACGTCCTCAGAGGCGAGCGCGCCGCCCTACCCCCCGCCGTTGATATTGATCTTCTGCCCGTTCGCGTAGGGGTTGGCCGACGACACCAGCCAAGTCACCGCGCTCGCCACGTCGTCCGGCGTCGACACCCGCCCGAACGGCGAGGCGGCGTCCAGCTCGTGGATGTCCGCGATCCCCCGCGTCGCCTTGGCCAGCCGCGAGCCCATCTCGGTCACCGTCAGGCTGGGCGCCACGATGTTGCACCGGATGCCGTTCGCCCGTTCCTCCTTGGCGATCGTCAGGGCCAGGGCCTCCATCGCCGCCTTGCCCATGTTGTAGGGCCCGCCGCGCCCGGCCATGCCCAACGTCGCCACCGACGAGATCATCACGATGTCGCCGCGCCCCAACCCCCGCATCTGCGGGATCAACAGCTTGCAGAGGTAGTGCGGCCCGAACGCGTGCACCCGCACCACCCGCTCCATCTCCGCCGGATCGGTTTCGGCCACCGAATGCCCCCGGCTGGCGATCCCGGCGTTGTTCACCAGGGTGTCGACCTTGCCGAAGTTGGCGAGCACCTCCCCCACCATCGCCTCGTCCTGCTCGAAGCTCTCCACCGAAGCCGCATAGGCCTTGGCGCGGCGCCCCATCGCCTCGATCTCACCCACCACCTCCGCCGCCGCCTCCGCGTCACTGCGATAGTTCACCGCCACGTCGGCCCCCGCCTGCGCCAACGACAAAGCAATCGCCCGCCCAATACCCCGGCCGCCCCCGGTCACCAGCGCCACGCGCCCGGAAAGATCGATGTTCATAGTCTGGGGTTCCCTTGTTTTGGAGGCGCCTTGGGAGACCCGCCCCCCGCGCCCAACGCCGATTCTCTGGGATGCCGAAATATCCACCGGAGTGCCGGTGAGAGTGCAGTGACGAATCGTTAAGTTGCGGTTGGACCAGCCGTCTATAAGCGTGGACCGCGCCTGATCTGGATCAATTAACCCGACGCGAACGCTGAGTAAGCTAGGCTTTATTGAACCACTCAGGACATCTGAGAGTTGTTCTGCATGATCGAACGCCCATATTGCCCAAGTCGCCGAAACCCCTGATAGTCCCGCTGCCGGAGCATGGAATTGGCGGGGGGCGAATTCGGTGACGCGGCACATCTAGAGGTGGAATTTTGTACGTTCACCTGAACGAATTTAGCGAGCGGCTCAATAAGGCACCTCGGGGCCTCGACTATAACCAGCTCTCGTTTGAGGAAAAGCAGGTGGCCCAGGCCATGGTGGAATCCGGCGAAGCCCGGTTCTCCGACTGCAAGGGACGCACGGTTGTCGTGCACCACACGCCCAATCCGCTCCTGCGGTTCATCACTATGGGTGCCTACGCCTGACAAGAGGCCAAGCGTCGAGCCCCCCGCTTGAGCGCTTCTACTACTTCGACTGGTGCCCAATCGGCGCACTGCCGGCTGACCGCGATCAGCCAACACGCAGCCCAGTCCTGACCTACGCCGACATCAGGCCGTATATCTATCGCCGCGCAGCGGCCGGCGACTCGGCCGCGTCGCTGATCCCCAAGGCGGACGCCTTCGTCCACGCCCGCGCCGTGGCCCGCAGCGACGGCCTTTTCGTGATGGAAATCGGTATCGATCCATCCAAGGGGCTGAACCCCAACGATCTGGACGAACTGGCCTACGTGGCGTCGATGGTCATGAAGACCAAACTCGACCACACTCATTACCATCACAACATGCCGGGCCAAGGTAAGGCCTTCGTCCTGAAGCCATCCCAAATCCTACTTGTGCCAGCGGTCCAAATCGAGGCGCGGGGCTGGAGCAGCAAGCTCCGCGCCGCACAGTTCACCGATGCAGATGCGCGCGGCGCAATCGCCGTCGGCGTCCCCGGCACGGCCGCCGGCATTCAGGCTCTGGTCGAGCTTAGGCAACGATACATTCGCCTCGAAGACAGCATGGCCTTCCGCCTGCGAGAGCATCGCCGCACTCAGAACAACCGGGTACGATCCCCTCTCGGCCGCCTTTCGTTCGTCGCGTTCGGGCTGATCGCAGCAGCCCTCATTTTCCTAGTCCTGCTGCCACCGCCGCACAGGTTTGGACCGCGCGACGGAGTTTCACTCCTCCTTACGGCGCTGTGCACGGCCATGGCGCTCTACTTCCGCGGACGCATCAGCCGATGGGACGTCCCGGTCATTCGGCTGCTGCGCACCGCGCACGGCTTCTTCACCAGCGCTGACCCGCTCAACAAGGTAATTGAGGTCGTGAAGCTCGACGGACGGTCGAACGCACGGGTGGACCGCTTCGAAGCGATGATCGCCAATATCGCGAGCCGGCTTGAAGGCGAGCAGCACCGCGTCGCGATGGGGCAGAACTGGCTAGCGCTGTCCCTCGTGGCGGCAAGCCTTGTGGCGGCGGTCTCGGCGCTGAAGTATGCCGACGCTCCAAGTGGAAACAAGCATCGTGACCTGACGCCCGCCCGGGCCGCTGCCGGCCCGCCGGCGAAGCCCGCCGCGCTCCCCGCGAAAGCGTCATCGCTAGTGTCGGTCGCGCCGTCCATCGTCCCTCATCCTCCGACGCCGGCGCCGGCGCCGACGCAGACGCAGACGCAGACGCAGACGCAGACGAGCGCAAATCATCCCTAGACCCGGCGCTCAGGTTTCGTCTCGGCATCCCCCGGATGCTGATCATCCTTAAATCCATGGTCAGATGCGAGCCTGCCGCCCCGGTCAGTTAAGGACCGGCCAATGGCCGGCCGCCGTGCGGCGCGCCAAGGGGGCGGCTTGAGTGACCGGGGCGGCAGGCAGACTGGCCAACATGGACTTAAGGCTCAGGCTAGGCCGATGCCTCCATCGCGACCCGTCGTGCTAGAGGTCGCCCGGGCCATGGCCGCGAACCCGCCCCGAAAACATCACTACGCTCCGATCTTCTACTTGAAACGCGGGACCGGTCCGGACGGCAAGCTTGAGCAATTCAGTCGCCCGAACGCCTCGGTGGTGAAGGTCAGACGCGTCTATCCGGCCGCCACCGGCTACAGCGAAGATCTCTACGCTATGCCCGGATTGCCGGATCATTTGGTTCAGCATGTCGAGCAAAAGTTCATGCAAGAAGTCGATCAAGGTGCAGCCGAAGCGCTCGATCTTCTAGAGCAGAGCGTGGTCACCAACTGGACCACCGATTTGCGCAGCGCTTGGACCCGATTTATTCAATCACTCCAGTTGCGAACGCCCGCTGACATCGCAGGGATAAAGAGGCGGACAGAGTGGGAGTGGAACAAGACGATCCCCCCGCTTCAAGCGAAGTACGATGCCATTAGGGGGCCGAGCGATCCCGAGAAGCTTGAGGAATATCTCGGCAAAGGTGACCCGCTGATCGTTGAACGGATCGGTATGTGGATGGCGACGCGCCTGATCGATATGCCGAGCTCGGCAAGCACATCAACAACATGGCCTGGGGTGTATTGGAGGTGTCGGTTCCGAGCCTGCGTTTCCTCACTTCTGATCGCGCTGTCGAAAGGGTTCGGGGCTTGGCAGACCCGCTTGCCTTCATCGCGCTCCCAATCGGGCCAAAGAGGCTTTTCGTCGCCGCCAACCGCTCTTCCACCATTGAGATACTTCGGAAAGCACGGCCGACCGATCTCGTTGGAAACCAAAATAAGTTCGCCATAAAGGGCGCGAAAGAATTCCTGTGGTCGCAGGACCGCCGCAGCGCGGCTGCCATTCGAAAGGGCTTCGGCCGGAACCCAATTGTCTCGCTCGGCGAGCAGCTAGCCGGGAGAGACTAGCCACCCACCACCCCATGCCCTAAAACCCGCCCACCTCAGCAAAAACCTCCCCTTTAGGAGCCTCCCATGCGCGTTGGTGTGCCTCGTGAGATCAAGCCGGACGAATACCGGGTCGGGCTCACCCCCACCGCCGTGCGCGAGTACGTCAGCCACGGCCACCAGGTGATCGTCGAGCAGGGCGCGGGCGACGGCGCCGGCTATCCGGACGCGGCCTACACCAAGGCCGGGGCGTCCATCGGCGCCGATGCGGCGGCGGTGTTCTCGGGGGCCGAGCTGATCGTCAAGGTCAAGGAGCCGCAGCCCATCGAGTGGGCGCGCCTGACCGACAAGCACATCCTCTTCACCTACCTGCACCTGGCGCCCGATCCGGCCCAGGCCGACGGCCTGCTGAACTCCGGCTGCGCGGCCATCGCCTATGAGACGGTGACCGATGCGCAAGGCGGCCTTCCTCTCTTAGCTCCAATGTCCGAAGTGGCCGGCCGCATTGCCGTGTTCTCGGCCGGCGAGACCCTGCTGAAGCACAACGGCGGCATGGGCCTGCTGCTGTCCGGCGTGCCCGGCGTGCCCCCCGCGCGCATCGTCGTGCTGGGCGGCGGCGTGGTCGGCATGAACGCCGCGCGGATGGCCGCGGGTCTTGGAGCGGAGGTGGTGATCGTCGAGCGCTCGATCCCGCGCATGCGCGAGCTCGACAACATGTTCCAGGGCCGCATCCTGACCCGCTACTCGACCCAGGACGCGGTGGAGGAAGAGATTCTCAAGGCCGACGTGGTGATCGGCGCGGTGCTGACCGCCGGCGCCAGCGCGCCCAAGATGATCCGCAAAGAAGACCTGAAGCGCATGAAGCGCGGCTCGGTGCTGGTCGACGTCTCCATCGACCAAGGCGGCTGTTTCGAGACCAGCCGGCCGACCACCCACGCCGACCCGACCTATACGGTCGACGGCGTTGTGCACTATTGCGTGGCCAACATGCCCGGCGCCGCGCCGCGCACCTCGTCCGAGGCCCTGGGCAACGCCACGTTGCCGTTCGGCCTGGCCCTGGCTGACCACGGACTTGAGGCGCTGAAGACCAATGCCCACCTGGCGCGCGGTCTCAATGTCCTGAACGGCCAACTGACCCACCCGGCCGTGGCCCAGGCGCTGGGGAAGCCGTCGGTAGATCCGTATGGGGCCTGGACATAACAGGCGCTGTCATCCCGGGCAAAGACCCGGGACCGCCGCCAACGCTGGGTCGGCAGGTCGTGTCGCGCCGAGCGCCCTACGGTCCCGGCTCGGCGCCCTACGCGCTGGGCCGGGATGACAGTTTCTAAAATCTAGGCCGCGAACCGCGCCAGGTCCTGGTGGCTTTCCACCAGGTCCAGCACGTCGTTCATGCAGAAATCCGGATCGGCCGGGTGAAGGGCGTCATAGATCGATCGGGCAAAGGCCAGGTCGGCGGCGGTCTTGACCCGCCAGTCCAGATGCGACCAGTCGCGGCGCGCCTTCAGATGCGCCTGGCTGAACCGGTCAGGCGCATTGCGGATGGCGGCGGTCGGCGAAATTCGGGCGGCCGGATCGCGGGTCTCGGCGGCGGCGGCGCGCAGGGCATTGGCCTTGATCACCTCGACCTCCAGGCCGGCGGGATAGCTGCGCATCGCGCGATTTGAGGTGTAGTCAGCGCCGCTGGCCAGGGCCAGGCGCACGGCGTCATCGACAATAGCCGGATCGACAAAGGGCGCATCGCCCTTGATGCGAACCACATGGCTGACCGAACTGATGGCCTCGGCGCAGCGGGCGATACGGTCCAGAATATCGGCCCCCGCCCCGCGGTGCACCGTATAGCCGCGCGAAACGACGAAACCCGCCAGGGCATCGTCGGCGGCGTCGGTGCTGGTGGCGACGATGATCTTGCTCAGGCCGCGCGCGCCGCGCAGGCGCTCCAACTGCCGGATGATCATCGGCTCGCCCCGGAGCGTTGCCATGGCCTTGCCGGGCAGACGACCGGCGCCCATGCGGGCCTGCAGTACAGCGAGGATCATCGGGCGGCTCCTTGAGCGCTAGGGTAAACCCAGCCTAGTCGACAAAGATAAAAGCGTTATGAATCAAGTTTTTGTGAGATATTAGCCATGATTTTCCGACCCGCGAAAAGGCGCGCGGCGGCAACCGGCGACGGTCAGTGTCGCGGGTGATTCGTCTTGACGGTTAAGCGACCCAACGTCGCGGATCGAGCGCGACCGGGTCGTCGATTGCCATCTCGTCCCAGTCCAGATCCGGCGGCGGGCTGGAAGCGGCGGCGACCACGGCCGACAGTTCGGCGGCGGAGGTGACGCCCACCAGGACGGCGCTGGCCTCGGGACGCGACAGG
>JBBQTP010000006.1:0-52151 GCA_038213205.1 Caulobacterales bacterium | reverse complement strand
TTGGACGTCCTTCTCGAAAGCTCGTGAGACTAGTGAGACAAGAACAGCGACAGCTCGTCGGAGTTCAAAAGTGTGCGCGTCGTCCCCCCGAATATAAACTCCTGCAGCCGCGGATGGCCAAACGCCCCGGCCACCAGCACGTCCGCCCCCGCCTTCTTCGCCGCATAGAGCAGCACCGGGGCTGCATCCCCGGTATCCGGCAGGATATCGACCTCGGCGTCCACCCCGCGCGCGGCGTAGTAGGACTTCAGCCGCCCCGGATCGAAGCTCCGGGAGCTCGCCTTGGGGGCCGCCAGGATCACCGCCTTCGAGGCTTTTTCGAGGAGCGGCAGGGCCAGGCGCGCCGCCCGGCTCGCCTCCTTGCCGCCGTCCCAGGCCACCGCCACCGTCCCGCCGATCTTCAGGCCCGCGCGTGCGATCAGCACCGGCCGCTGCTCGTCGGCCACCATCTGCTGGAAGGCCTCGGCCAGCGGCCCGCGGCCCCGCGCCGGGTCGGAGGTGAACACCACAACGTCGCAAAGCCGGCTCTCCGCCGACAGCCCCGCCCAGACCGGCGTCTGTAGCGCGATGAAGCGGCTCTTGGCGTAGGTCGTGGTCTCCATGGCGGCCCGGGCGTTCTTCTCGCCGGCCAGGGCGGCCTCCTTCAGGCTCTCGAGCGCGGTGGTCTGCACCCCGCCCAGGAACCCCTCGCCCATCCACGGCATCACGTCGGCCACGTCGGCAGGGGTGTAGACGCCAACCATCTCGGCCTGGAACGGCTCGGCCAGCATGACCGCCGCGGCCACCGCCGCCGCGTCGCCTGAGCCGCCCGACAGGGGCGCCATGATACGAGCCCAACTCATTGGATCGGCGCCTCCCAGAGCGCGTCAGGGTGAAATGGCCACCAGTTCACTCGTCCGACGCGCTCCCAAACAAAAAAGCGACCCTTCTAGCCCGTTCAGTCCCTGAACGGGTCAGGGTCTATCGTGAACTTCGTGACCTTGAGCCTATGCTCGCATTGATATTTCGAAGGCCTTGGGCCAGTTCACCAACTGGACTGTGGAGGGAATGCGCCGGTGAGGAAAGGGCTGCGTCAATCGGCGAAATCGCCCCGCGCCTGGCAACGCATGCTCTCGGGCCGGCGGCTGGACCTGCTCGCCCCCTCGCCGATGGACATCGAGATCGAGGATATCGCCCACGGCCTGGCCCGCGTCGCGCGCTGGAACGGCCAGACCATCGGCGAGCACGCCTTCTCGGTGGCCCAGCATTCGGTGGTGGTCGAGGAGATTGTCGCCCACATCCAGCCCGACGTGGCCCCCAAGTGGCGCCTCGCCGCCCTGCTGCACGACGCGTCGGAATATGTGATCGGCGACATGATCAGTCCGTTCAAGGCCGCGCTTGGCGTCGACTACCGCACCTTCGAGGAACGGCTGGAGAGCGCCATCCACACCCGCTTCGGTCTGCCGGCCAAGACCCCGCCGATCATCAAGACGCTGATCAAACGGGCCGACCGCGCCTGCGCCTTCTTCGAGGCGACCCAGTTGGCCGGCTTCGACCACGAGGAATCCATCGCCTTCTTCGACGCCCCGCCCCCCGGCTACCGCCTCACCATCGATCCCCTGCCCCCCGCCCAGGCGCAGGAACGCTATCTGCAGCGCTACCACCTGCTCTCGGAGGCCGCCGGCTACGCGCCCCACGCCCTGGCGTTCGACACCGAATGAGCGTCGCCCCAAAAAGCAAAGCCGGGCACAGCGCGGTGGTGATCGGCCTCTCGGCGGTGGTGGTGGCGATCCATGAGGGCGAGGCCGTGGTGCTCAGCGTGCGGCCGCCCGGGGCCAGCGCCGAGGGCCTGCCCTTCGGCCCCTTCGACCCCAAGGGTCATCGCACGTTCGAACTCGCGATGCGCGCCTTCGTCACCGCGCAGACCCGCTTCAACCTGGGCTACGTCGAGCAGCTCTACACTTTTGGCGACAAGGGCCGCGACGCGCCCCTGGCCGACATGGGCGCGCGCTCAGACCACGGCCGGGTGATCTCCGTCGGCTACCTGGCGCTGGCGCCCACCGCCGTCGACACCCACGCCCCCAGCTCGGACTGGCGGCCCTGGGTGCGGTTCTTCCCCTGGGAGGACTGGCGCGAAGGCCGCCCCGCCGCCCTGCCCCTCATTGAGGACGCTCTGCGCCGCTGGGCCGACGGCGACCCCGCCCGCCTGGCCCGCGCGCGGCTGCTGTTCGCCTTCGACGCCGCCCCCTGGAACGAGGAACGCGTTCTCGAACGCTACGAGCTGCTCTACGAAGCCGGCCTGGCCCGCGAAGCCGCCCGCGACCGCGGCGAGGCCGCCGCCAACCTCCCAGCCTCGCTGGCCGCCGCGTTGGGCGAGCCGATGCTCTCCGACCACCGCCGCATCCTGGCCACCGCCGTCAGCCGCCTGCGCGGCAAGCTGAAGTACCGCCCGGTGGTCTTCGAACTGATGCCGCAGGCCTTCACCCTGTCGGCCCTGCAGCGCGCCGTGGAGGCCATCGCCGGCGTCCCCCTGCACAAGCAGAACTTCCGCCGCGCCCTGGAACGCGCCGACCTGGTCGAGGGCCTGGGCCGCATGGACGCCGACACCGGCGGCCGCCCCGCCGAACTCTACCGCTTCCGCCGCGAAATCCTCGGCGCCCGCCCGGTCAGCGGGCTCTCTCTCCCCCTCCTGCGCGACTGAGAGTCTCAGTCCGCCCCTTCTCCCACGGGGCGGCGCCCCTGGGAGAGGAGCAGGGCGCGAGGATTTTCCATCTTCAATTTGACGCCTGCCGGTTTTTATGTTCTCTCTTTGTTCCGCATGCCCGAGCCCTCACCGATCCATGAGCGCCACCTCCGCCGCCTGGCGGACATGGACGCGCGCGCCGATGTGATCGCCCGCGGCATCGAGGACCGTATCGCCACCGCCGAGACTGCCGCCGAGGTCCGCGACCTGGCGTTGGCCTATCAGAGGGTCACCCGCGGCATCCGCCAGATCATTGCGCTCGAGGCCAAGCTCGACCACGAGCAGCGCCAGGCCGCCCGCCAGGTCCACGCCGACGCCGAGCGCGCCGCCCAGGCCCGCACCCAACACCGCAAGGCCCACGTCCAGGCCGCCGTCGAACGCCTGATCTGGACCGAAGCCGAGCCCGGCGACGCCGAACGACTCAGCGACGAACTCGACGACCTCCTCGACCTCGAAGCCTTCACGCCCGACTTCACCGACACCGCCATCGACGGCATGATCACCCGCCTCGCCCATACGCTGGGCCTTACCTCCTCCGCACAGCGCGGCGAGGAGCGGGTGGTGGAGGGGGCAAGCCTCATCCCCGTCGGCCACGACCCATGATCCCGCCGCGCCGCACCCTGATCCGCACCCGCTCCCGCGCCCACCAGATCGCCTCAGCCGCCCTCGAAGAGCGGCTCTGGAGACGCCTGCGCCGTCACCGGCTCGGGCGGCCGATGTTCCATCTCGATTACCCGGTCGGCTCGGCCATCCTGCAGTTCTACTGCCCCGTCGCGCGGCTGGTGGTGGAGATCGACCGTGGCCGCGGCCCCGGCAGCCCCGTCCGCGACCGCTGGTGCGAGGCGCACGGCATCAGCCGCCTGCGCATCCCCGCCTCGCGAATCCTCGACGACCCCGACGCCGCGGCCGCCGACGCGTTCCAGTGCGCGCGGGACCTGCGCGCCGCCTTACGCCACCCTTACCTCCCCCGCGAAGCGGCGGGAGGGGGACCACTCGCCGAGCGCAGCGAAGAGCGCGTGGTGGAGGGGGCAAGCCTCAGGCTCCGCGGGTCGTCCAGGCTGAATTGAGCGCTGCGCATGCAGCTCGCCCTATCCGCCACTCGCCAGGCTTCACAATTGCGCGATTGACGTGCTGAGGGCCTTACGCACCACCGGGGCGCGATCCCATATTTCCCTGTGCGAGCGTGGCGACCAATGAACGCCAGACCTCGCCAATAGGGGCCATCATGAACATCCTTTGGACTAACGCGCCGATTGTCGGCGTGATTATCGCTGTCGTCGTGGCGCTGGTGCTCATCCGAGCCTCCGGCGCCATCCGCTACATCGCCAACAACCGCGTGGCGGTCGTCGAGAAACTGTGGAGCGGCTCCGGCTCCATCCGATCCGGCATCATCGCCCTGCACGGCGAAGCCGGCTTCCAGCCCGCGGTCCTGCGCGGCGGTATCCACGTCTTCATGCCGTTTCAGTACCGGCTGCACGTGCATTCCCTGGTGACCATTCCCCAGGGGCGGATCGGCTATGTCTTCGCCCGCGACGGCCATCCGTTGAGCGCCGACCAGACCCTGGCCGCCAACCCGGCCGACGCCGACTTCCAGGACACCCGCGCTTTCCTCGAGGCCGGCGGCCAGAAGGGCCCGCAGCGCAAAATCCTGCGCGAGGGCGCCTATGCCATCAACCTCGCGCAGTTCGTTGTGATCACGAAGGACGCGACCTTCGCCCTGCAGCTCGACGGCGCCGACGCCGGCCTGCTCAGCCAGATGGCCGAGATCATCGAGGCCCGCGACGGCTTTGAGCCGATGGTCATCAAGGACGCCGACGACCAGATCGGCGTGGTCACCGTCCACGACGGCCCTGGGCTGAGCTCGGGCGAGATCATCGCGCCCGCGGTGGGCCTCAATTCCGCCGAGCCCGCGACTTTCCACAACGCCTTCCAGGAGCCTGAGAAGTTCCTCGCGGCCGGGGGCTGCAAGGGCCGCCAGCTGCAGGTCCTCGTCGAGGGCACCTATTACATCAACCGCCTGTTCGCGACGGTCGAGCCGATCGCCAAGACCGTGGTCGAGGTGGGCCAGGTGGGCGTGGTGGTGTCCTACACCGGCGACGCCGGCGTCGACTCTTCCGGCGAGGGCTACCGCCACGGCGAGCTGGTCAGCACCGGCTGCCGCGGCGTCTGGGCCGACCCGCTGCTGCCCGGAAAGTACGCCTTCAACACCTATGCCGGGCGCATCACCATGGTCCCGACCACCAACTTCATCCTGAAGTGGGAGGCCACCGCAGTCGGCTCGCACCAGTTCGATGAGAACCTGGCGGAGGTGTCGCTGATCACCAAGGACTCCTTCGAGCCGACCCTGCCGGTCTCGGTCGTGGTGCACATCGACTACCGCAAGGCGCCACTGGTAATCCAACGCTTCGGCGACATTAAGAAACTGGTAGAACAGACGCTGGACCCGATGGTCTCGGCCTACTTCAAGAACATCGGCCAGACCCGCACCCTGATCGAGCTCCTGCAGGACCGCAGCGCCATCCAGTCGCTGTCCTCCCAAGAGATGCAGGCCAAGTTCGGGGTCTATAACCTCGAGCTGCAGGAGGTGCTGATCGGCACGCCGCGACCCAACGCGGCCGGCGACGACCAGATCGAGCGCATCCTGACCCAGCTTCGCCAGCGGCAGATCGCCGATGAGCAGGTCGGCACCTATGAGCGGCAGAAGTTCGCCGCGCAAAAGGAGCGCGAGCTGCGCGAGGCCGAAGCCCAGGCCAAGCAGCAGACCGCGATCACCGAGAGCGAGCTGTCGATCAAGGTGCAGCAGAACCAGGGCCGGGCGAACCTCGCCCGCTCCGAGCAGGAGGCCGAACAGACCCGTACTCTGGGCAAGGCCGAGGCCGACCAGATCCGCTTTCTGGGCGAAGGCGAGGCCAAGAAGATCATCGCCCTGGCCGGCGCCGAGGCCGAACGCACCACCAAGGTGGGTCTGGCCCAGGCCCAAGCGATCGAGAGCCAAGTCGCAGCGTCCGGCGGCCCGCGCTACCAGCTCGCCCGCCAGGTGGCCGAGCGCTTCGCCGAGGCGCTGGAAACCTCGGGCGTCGACGTGGTGCCGAAGGTGCAGATCGACGGCGGGGCCGGCGGCGCCTCGGGCGGCGTTCTGCAGGCCCTGATGACCCTGCTGATGGCCGAGAAGCTCGACCTGCCCCTGGGCCTGACGCAGACGCCGGCTCCGAAGGAGGAGGAACCCGTCGCCTAAGCTAGGCGGCTTCCGTCTCGCGAACCTTGGGCGGTGCGTCCTGACGCGCCGCCCATTGCACCTTTAGGCTCGCGCTGGTGTCGCGGCTGCCGTCCGGGCTCCAGCCCGGCGGGCCGAATATCCAGCCCAGGATGTGGCGCGGGCTTCGCACGATGTCCTGGGCGATCCCGATCCACTCGTGGAACGCCACACGCAGCGGATTGAAGGTCCCGAGGTTATGCACCAGCCCATAGCGGGGCGCCTCCTCGTCCAGCTCCGGCTGGAAGCTGCCGAACATCCGGTCCCAGATGATCAGGATGCCGGCGTAGTTCCGGTCGAGGTAGCGCGGGTTCCTGGCATGGTGCACCCGGTGGTGGCTGGGGGTGTTGAACACCGCCTCGAACCAGCGCGGCATCCGCCCGATCGCCTCGGTGTGGATCCAGTACTGGTAGACCAGGCTGATCCCCTTCTCGATCGCCACCATGGCCGGCGGGAAGCCCATCAGCGTCAGCGGAATCCACAGCAGCCACGTCCCGGCCACCCCGCCCGTCCAGGTCTGCCGAAGCGCCGTCGACAGGTTGTAGTGCTGCGAGGAGTGGTGGTTCACATGGCTCGCCCACCACAAGCGCCGCTCATGGCTCAGCCGGTGGAACCAGTAGTAGGTCACGTCCTCCAGGAAGAAGATCGCCACCCAGGCGACCGGCGAACCCATCGAGATCGTGAACAGCCGGTGCTGGTAGGCCCAGAGCCCGGTCGCCACCACCAGCCCGGCCACCGGCAGGGCCGACAGCGTCGAGAACAGGCCCATCACCAGCGAGGTCGCCGTGTCCTTGGTCTCGTAGTTCGCCTTCACCACCCGGAACCGCGCCAGGACGATCTCAAGAATGACGGTGAGGATGAACAGCGGGGTCGCCAGCGTGACCGGATCGAAGGTCTTCATCAGGCGGCCCGGTCCTTTGTCGTGGCGGCTTTTTGCGGCCCGGTGGGCGGCCAGGACGGGAGCGAGATCACCGCCTTGGGCGCGGCCACGTCGGTCAGGTCGATGCTGATACGGCCGTCCTTGAAGCTGGCGGCGAGGGCCTGGGCCCAGGGGATCTGCCGCGCCACGAAGCCGTCGCCCAGGCGGCAGAGCACCAGCGCCATGCCGCCGGACTTGGCCACCGCCCCCATGCCGTCGATCGCGACCCACAGGCCGTCGAGCTTCTTGCCGGGGAACTCCTCGCCGAGGATGCGCCGCGCCCGATGGTCGTCCAGCGGCGGCGCGGACTTGGCGATGCTGGCCCATGCCGCCAGGCCCACGAGAATGGCCACGGCCAATCCCGAGAAGGCGAGCTGGGTGAACAGAGCTTGGTTCAAGGGCTTCCTCCCGCGGCCGGCAAGCTGCGCGCGACCGGTGGTTCCGGTCAAGAAAAAGCCCCCCTCTTTCGAGGAGGGCTTTTCCGGGAAAGCGGCGATCGCGACCCTAGAACTTGCGCATGTAGGCGACCGACCAGACGTTGGCGTCGCCCGAACCGTGCTGGCGGAATGCCTCGCGGGTGTAGTCGACGCGCACGCCGTTGGCGCCGTCGAAGCTGTACTGGCCGCCGACCCCATAGTTCACGGAGTCGCCCTTGGCTGTCGCCGAAACGCCGGCCACCGAGCCCGTGCCCTGGCTGTGGCCGAAGCCGACACGGGCCAGCAGCTCGACGTTGGGCGCGACCGTCAGGAAGCCCACGCCGTAGAGCGCCTCCTGGCTGTTCAGCTTCACCTTCACGTCGGTCCCGCCGACGTTGACGGTGTCGCTCTTCACGCCGCCGGCCAGCTCGCCCTCGACGCCGAAGTGCTCGCCGAACCGCGCGCCCACTCGGCCCTGGATCGAACCCAGGTTCACATGGTCGAGGTTGGTGTCAGCATAGCCCAGCGTCCCGTAGAAGCTGGTCCCGGTGTTGGTGCTGGTCGCCTGGGCGGAGGCCGCCACGGGAAGGAGGGCGGCCAGGGCGGCCACAGAGGCCGCAGTCATCAAAAGTTTCATTGGGTATCGTCCTTACGCACGCGAACAGCCCTGACCCTTTCGGGATCGGCTCCAAACGCGGCCTCGGATTGTCGGTTCGGCCTTATTGATATGGCGAACACAGTCTGTGGCTTGCGCGCCACGGTGGGGGCGAGGATGGGGGTCACTGGACCTCTTGGCGTGCTATCAAGCCGCTTCGCCAATCGAAGGTCAGACCTTGTCCGAAGCCGTCATCGCCGCCACCGGCCTCTACACCCCGCCCAACAGCCTCTCGAACGCCGAGCTGGTCGAGGCCTTCAACGCCTATGTCGAGCGCTTCAACGCGACCAACTCCGCGGCCATCGAGGCCGGCGAGGTCGTCGCGCTCACCCCCTCCTCCGTCGAATTCATCGAGAAGGCCTCCGGCATCAAGGCCCGCTACGTCGTCGACAAGACCGGCCTGGTCGACCCCGACGTCATGCGCCCCAACATCCCCGAGCGCTCCAACGACGAGATTTCGGTGCTGGCCGAAATGGCCGTCGAGGCCGCCAAGCAAGCCATCGCGCGCTGGGGCAAGCCGGTCAGCGAGATCGACGCCGTCATCTGCGCGGCGTCGAACATGCAGCGCGCCTATCCGGCGATGGCCATCGAGGTGCAACAGGCGCTCGGCATCGGCGGCTTCGCCTTCGACATGAACGTCGCCTGCTCCTCCGCCACCTTCGGCATCAAGACCGCCGCGGACTTCGTGGCCTCCGGCTCCGCGCGCGCGGTGCTGATGGTCAATCCGGAGATCTGTTCGGGGCACCTCAACTTCCGCGACCGCGACAGCCACTTCATCTTCGGCGACGTGGCGACCGCGGTGATCGTCGAGAGCTCGGAGACCGCCACGGGTGGTTGGGACATCCTCGGCACGCGCCTGAAGACCCAGTTCTCCAACAACATCCGCAACAACTTCGGCTTCCTGAACCGTGCCGCGCCGGAGGGCATCGGAGCCACCGACAAGCTGTTCGTGCAGGAAGGCCGCAAGGTGTTCCGCGAGGTCGTGCCGCTGGTTTCGGAGATGATCATCGAGCACGCGTCGGACATCGGCATCGACGCCACGACGCTAAAGCGCCTCTGGCTTCACCAGGCGAACATCAACATGAACGAGATGATCGGCCGCCGCGTCCTGGGCCGCGACCCGGCGCCGGGCGAAAACGTGATCATCCTCGACGAGTTCGCCAACACCTCCTCGGCCGGCTCGATCATCGCCTTCCACCGGGCCAACGACGACTTCGCCGCCGGCGAGACGGGTCTGATCTGCTCGTTCGGCGCCGGCTACTCCGCAGGCACGGTGTTCGTCAGGAAGCGTTAGACCAAATTCCGCTCATCCCGGCGAAAGCCGGGACCCAGGCGGGCAGTGGAATTCCAGAAGCCTTAGTGCGGCGCCTCAGCTTGGGCGCCGGCTTTCGCCGGGGTGAGCGGCGTTTCAACGGCCTTCGGATGCGCCGCCTTCCAATCCATCATCGCCCGCACCCGCGCGCCCACCGAGGGGTGATCGTAGAAGATCAGCTCTTCCAGCTTGGACGGGCTGTCGGCCCGGTACTCGATGGTCTTCACCAGCGCCTTGGCCAGCCCGTCAGGCTCGTTGAAGTTCACCACCGAGAAATGATCGGCGTCGGCCTCGCTCCAGCGGCTCAGGCTGTTGGTCAGCGGCGTGGCGACCAGCGCGATGACCGTGAACAGGATCGAGAACACCGGCAGCCCGGCCGGGTCGGCGATCCCGGTCACGCCCCTGGCCCCGGTCAGCCGCATCCCCAGCGGGAACAGCCGATCGATCAGGAACAGCGCCAGCAGCGCCTCCAGCGCCAGCTCCACGCCGATCAGCGGCACGTGGCCGTGGACGTAGTGGCCCATCTCGTGGCCGACCACGCCCCTCACCTCGGCCAGGTCCGCGTCCTTCTTGAACATCACGTCGCTCATCGCCACCCGGCCGAAGCCCAGGAAGCCGCCGGCGTTGGCGGTGTAGCGGTTGGACTGCTTGGAGCCGTCGTAGATCAGGATCTTGTCCGACGGCACGCCGACCTGCTTGGCCATGGCCACCACCGTGTCGCGGACCTCTCCGGGCGGCGCCTGCTTGTAGTTGTTGAGCAGCGGCTCCAGCAGGAAGATCTGAGCGATGAAGAAGGCCAGGACGGCGAACACCACGCCCACCGAGCTCCACAGCCACCAGGTCTTCGGGAACCGCCGCATCATCCAGTAGAGCAGCGAGAAGATGATCAGGCCCTGGATAACGCCCACCGCCATCAGCAGGACGTGTTCGCCCAGCCAGCCGGGGAAGGCCCGGCTGGTCAAGTCGTAGCTCTTCTCCCGCCACCAGTGCGCATAGGCGTCCCAGGGGGTGTTGAGCAGGCCCTCGATGATCCCGTCCACCACCACCACGACCGCCACCGCCAGCCAGGGCCGGGGCTTCTTGCTCTCAACCCCCCCGCGCACGCGCACCAGCACCCCGGACTTGATGACGATCCACGACACCACGACGCTGACGATCGCGCCCCACAGCAGAAGCCAGTGGCCGCCTTGCGTATAGGCCGTCGCCTTGGCGTGTTGTTCCGGCGTCAGCGCCGCCAGATAGGCGGCCGTCGCGGCGGCCGCATCGAATCCCTGGGCCATAGCGCCCTCCCCCTAAAGTTGTGGCGGGAGAAGGCCAGAGATTGCGACGCTTGTCAGGTCCGAAAGCGCGCTAGAGTTTGGCGAATCCGGAGCCCCAAATGACCCGTTTCACCACCGCCGCCAGCCTCGCCCTTCTCGCCCTCGCCAACCCCCCTCTCGCGGCTTGGGGCGCGGCCAAGCCCGGCCCCGCCGTCTACGACTACGTGATCCGCGGCGGGGAGATCCTCGACGGGTCCGGCGGCAAGCCGATGATCGGCGACGTCGCTGTGAAGGGCGACCGCATCGCCTACGTCGGCCCACACGCCCCGGGCCGCGCCGCCCACGAGATCGACGCGCGCGGCAAGGCGGTGGCGCCCGGCTTCATCAACATGCTCTCCCACTCCGAGGACAGCTTCATGGCCGACGGCCGGGGCCTATCCGAGCTGCGCCAGGGCGTGACCCTGGAGGTGATGGGAGAAGGCTCCTCCATCGGCCCGCTGAGCCCGAAGATGCAGAAGCTGGAGGAAAAGCGGCAGCACGACATCAAATATCCGGTCACCTGGACGACCCTGGACGGCGGCCTGCAGGCGATGACCAAGAAGGGCGTCTCGCTGAACGTCGCCTCGTTCGTCGGCGCGGCCACGGTGCGGGTGAACGTGCTGGGCGAAGACGCGGTGCAGCCAACGCCGGCCCAGATGATCCAGATGCGCAGGCTGGTGCATCAGGCGATGGAGGACGGCGCCGTGGGGGTCGGTTCGGCGCTGATCTATGCGCCTGGGACCTTCGCGACGACCGACGAGCTGGCCGGGCTGGTCACCGAGGCCGGCCAATGCGGCGGCATGTACATCAGCCACATGCGCTCGGAAGGCGACCGTCTGCTGGAGGCTACCGACGAGCTGATCGAGATTTCACGCCGCTCCGGCGCCCCGGCCGAGGTGTTCCACATGAAGGCCGCCGGCCGCGACAACTGGCCGAGCGAGGATGCCTTCATCGCCAGGATCGAGGCGGCCCGCGCCAAGGGCCAGCGGATCACCGCGGACATGTACACCTACACCCGCTCCTCGACCGGCTTCGACGCGGCCATGCCGACCTGGGTGCAGGCCGGCGGCCTGGAGCAGTGGATCACGCGCCTGAAGGACCCGGCCACGCGGGCAAAGGTGCTCGCCGAGATGCGCCAGGACCACCCCAAGGACTGGGAGAACTCCTACCGCCAGTCGGGGCCGGACGGGACCCTGCTGGTCGGCTTCAAGTCAGCCGCCCTGAAGCCGCTGACCGGCAAGACCCTGGCCGAGGTCGCCAAGGAGCGCGGCACGTCGCCCGAGGACACCATCATCGACCTGATCATCGCCGACGGATCGCGCATCCAGGTGGTCTATTCCTCGATGAGCGAGGAGAACGTCGCCAAGCAGATGAAGCTGCCCTGGGTCAGCTTCGGCTCCGACGCCTCGGCCATGGCGCCGGAGGGCGTGTTCCTGCTGTCCTCGACCCACCCGCGCGCCTACGGCAATTTCGTGCGCGTACTCGGCAGGTACAGCCGCGACGAAAAGCTCCTGAGCCTGCCCGAGGCCGTCCGCCGGCTGGCCGCCCTGCCCGCCCACAACCTCGGCCTTCACGACCGGGGCTTGCTGAAGATCGGCTACTACGCCGACGTGGTGGTGTTCGATCCGAAGACCGTCGAGGACCACGCCACCTTCGTAAAGCCGCAGCAGCTCGCCACCGGCGTCACCGACGTCCTGGTCAACGGCCAGCCGGTGCTGAAGGACAGCGAGGCCACCGGCGCGCACGCCGGCCAGGTCGTCCGCGGCCGCGGCTGGAAGGGCTGGAAAGACGGCGGCTGCCGCGCCAGCGCGCAGGCCTGGAGGTGGTAGGCCGCGAGCCGGCCCACCTAGCCCTCGGCCAGCCCTGCCAGCCGTTCGAGGTCCTTGGCTACCGAGCGGCGCAGCATCCACGCCATGCCGGGCACGCCGAAGTCGGCCCCGCCGTGGTTTCGCACGCTGACCATCGCGCCGTCCGGCGCCGGGGCGATGTCATAGGTCACCGCGCCCTTCATCGGCCCTTCCACGAACGCCATCTCAAGCCGGCGCTCGGGCGTGAACGCGACAACCTCGGTCACCCAGGAGAACTTGCGGCCCAAGAAGCCACCGTGACGGCGCACCTGGGCGCCGAGGGCGGTAGGCTCGGCGGTCGGCGGCTCGACCGACTTGGCGCCGCCGATCCATTGCGGGTCGTGGCGCGGATCGAACATCACCTTCGCCACCTGCGCCGGTGTGGCCTTGATCAGGCGCTCCACGCGAATGTCCATGGCGGACCCCTCCTCAGCGAAGGCCCAGCATCGCGCCGGATCGACGCGCGTCCAGTCCGATGCGACTAGCGGTCCTTCTCGCGCTCGCCGAGGGCGGCCTGGGCGGCGGCCAGGCGGGCGATTGGCACGCGGTAGGCCGAGCAGGAGACGTAATCCAAGCCGACGCTCTCGCAGAAGGTGATCGAGGCCGGGTCGCCGCCGTGCTCGCCGCAGATGCCGAGCTTGACGTCGGGCCGCACCGCGCGGCCTCGCTCCGCGGCGATGCGGATCAGGTCGCCGACGCCCTCCTGGTCGAGACTGACGAAGGGGTCCTTCTCGAAGATGCCCTTGTCGATATAGGCGTTGAGGAACCGGCCGGAGTCGTCGCGGCTGATGCCGAAGGTAGTCTGGGTCAGGTCGTTGGTGCCGAAGGAGAAGAACTCGGCGTTCTCGGCCAGGTCGCCGGCCCGGATCGCCGCGCGCGGCAACTCGATCATGGTGCCGACGGCGTATTCGATCTCGCGCTTCTGCTCGGCCATCACCTGCTTGGCGACCCGGTCGGTGAGCTGGCGCAGGAAGGCCATCTCCTCACCCTTGGCGACCAGAGGGTGCATGATCTCAGGGATCGGCGCCGGACGCCCGGCGGCGGCCACTTCGCAGGCGGCCTCGATGATCGCCCGGACCTGCATCTCGTAGATCTCGGGGTAGCTCACGCCCAGGCGGCAGCCGCGGTGGCCCAGCATCGGGTTCACCTCGTGCAGCTCCTGAGCCCGGCGCATCAGCTTGGCGGCGTCCAGGCCGGTGGCGGCGGCCACGGCGGCCACATCCTCCTCGGTGTGCGGCAGGAACTCGTGCAGCGGCGGGTCGAGCAGCCGGATGGTCACCGGCAGGCCCTCCATGATCCCGAACAGCTCGACGAAATCGGCGCGCTGCATGGGCAGGATCTTGGTCAGCGCCGTGCGGCGGCCAGCCTCGTCATCGGCCAGGATCATCTCGCGCACGGCGGCGATGCGGGCCGGATCGAAGAACATGTGCTCGGTGCGGCAGAGCCCGATGCCCTCGGCCCCGAACTGGCGCGCGGTCTTGGCGTCGACGGCGGTCTCGGCGTTGGCGCGCACCTTCAGGCGGCGGAAGCTGTCGGCCCAGGCCATCAGGGTGGCGAAGTCGCCGGAGAGTTCCGGCTCAATCATCTTGACCACGCCGGCCAGCACCTCGCCGCTCGAGCCGTCGATGGTGATCACGTCGCCGGCCCGGAAGGTCCGGCCCCGCGCCCGCAGCTCGCCCGCGCGCCTGTCGATATGGATTTCGCCCGCCCCGGAAACGCAGGGGCGGCCCATGCCGCGCGCCACCACCGCGGCGTGACTGGTCATGCCGCCCCGGGCCGTGACGATGCCGCGCGCGGCGTCCATGCCGCGGATATCCTCCGGCGAGGTCTCTTCGCGCACCAGGATCACCGCGCCCGCCGATCCGCCCTGGATCTCGGCCTCGGCCGCTGTGAAGACGATCTTGCCGGTGGCCGCGCCCGGCGAGGCCGGCAGGCCCTTGGCGATCACCTCGCGGTTCGATGTCGGATCGATGGTCGGGTGCAGCAGCTCGTCGAGACGCGCCGGCTCCACCCGCATCACCGCTTCCTCGCGGCTGATCAGGCCCTCGTTGGCCAGGTCGACCGCGACCTTGAGCTCTGCCTTGGAGGTGCGCTTCCCGTTGCGCGTCTGCAGCATGTAGAGGCGGCCCATCTCCACGGTGAACTCGATATCCTGCATGTCGCGGTAATGCGTCTCCAGACGCTCCACGACCGCCTTGAACTCCGAGAACACGGCCGGCATCGCCTCTTCCATCGAGGGACTCTTCTCGCCCATCTCCTCGCGGGCGATCTTGGTCAGGGCCTGGGGCGTGCGGATGCCGGCGACGACGTCTTCGCCTTGCGCATTGATCAGGAACTCGCCGTAGAGCCGGTTCTCGCCGGTCGACGGGTTGCGGGTGAAGGCGACCCCCGTGGCCGAGGTCTCGCCCATGTTGCCGAACACCATGGATTGGATGTTCACCGCCGTGCCCCAGCTCTCCGGGATATCGTGCATGCGGCGATAGAACTTCGCCCGGTCGTTCATCCAGCTGGCGAACACCGCGCCCACCGCGCCCCAGAGTTGCTCATGCGGGTCCTGAGGGAATGGCTCGTTGCGCTCGCTCTCGACGGCGGCCTTGTAGTCGGCGACCACGGCTTCCCAGTCGTCGGCGGAGAGCGCCGTGTCGACGGTGACGTCGAGGCGTTCCTTATGCTCGTCGAGGATTTCCTCGAACATGTGGTGGTCGAGGTTCAGGACCACGTTCGAGTACATCTGGATGAAGCGGCGGTAGCTGTCGAAGGCGAAGCGCCGGTCGCCGGCCAGCTTGGCCAGCCCTTCGACGGTCTCGTCGTTGAGGCCGAGGTTGAGGACGGTGTCCATCATGCCGGGCATCGAGGCCCGCGCGCCGGAACGCACCGACACCAGCAGCGGATTGGCCGCGTCGCCAAACGTCTTAGAGGTCAGCTCCTCGACACGGGCGAGGCCCGCCGCCACCTGAGCCTTCAGGTCGTCGGGGTACTGCCGCTCATTGGCGTAGAAATGGGTGCAGGCCTCCGTGGTGATGGTGAAGCCTGGGGGCACCGGCAGGCCCAGCGAGGACATCTCGGCGAGGTTCGCGCCCTTGCCGCCCAGCAGGTCCTTCATCGAGGCGTCGCCGTCCGCGCTCCCGCCGCCAAAGGCGTAGACCCAACGCGTCTTGGACATCGTCTCGGCCGGCATCGCTATCCCTCGTCTTACCCGCTGACCTGGCCGAAATCGGCGACCCGGCCCATGGCGTCACGCACCTTCGCCAAGAGCCGAAGGCGATTGTCGCGCTCCGAAGCTATGTCGGAGTTCACTAAAACCTTGTCAAAGAACGCGTCCACCGCGGGACGCAGCGCCGACAGCTCGCGCATGGCCGCGGCGTAGTCCTCTTTGTCCAGCGCCTTGCCAACCTCGATCTCCATATGGCCCACGGCGTTGATCAGGCCGGCCTCTTCCGGCGGCGCATCCGCCATGTCGGCGGGCTCGCCGGTCGGCAGGGCGCCCTTCTTCTCCTCGGCCTTGAGGATGTTCACGGCGCGCTTGTACCCAGCCAGCAAGTTCTTGCCGTCTTCGGTCCCTAGGAAACCTTCCAGCGCATTCACCTTCGAGACGATCCGCACCAGATCGTCGTCGCCGAGCGCGAAGACCGCGTCGACCAGATCGTGCCGCTGTCCCTGCTCGCGGAGAAGCACCTTCAACCGGTCCGCGAAGAAGGCCAGCAGGTCGTCGGAGGCCAGCTTGCCAAGCGGCAGGCGCGCGCGGGTCGCCAGGATGATGCGGATCACGCCAAGGGCGGCCCGGCGCAGCGCGAACGGATCGCGGCTGCCAGTCGGCTTCTCGTCGATGGCGAAGAAGCTCACCAGGGTGTCGAGCTTGTCGGCCAGCGCCACAGTGGCGGCCACGGCCTGGACCGGCACGTCGTCGGTGGGGCCCTGTGGGCGATAGTGGGTGCGGATCGCGTCGACGACCTCGGGCTCCAGGCCCTCCTGCTCGGCGTAGTAGGCGCCCATGACGCCCTGCAGTTCGGGGAACTCGCCGACCATGCCGGTGACCAGGTCGGCCTTGCAGAGCAGCGCGGCCTGTTGCGCGAAAGTCTTGGTGCCCTCGTCGTCGCGGACGTAAGGGGCAAGTTCGCCAGCGAGGGCGACGATCCGCTCGACGCGTTCGTACATGGTGCCCAGCTTGGCGTGGAAGGTGACGCCCTTCAGCTTCTCCAGGCGCGCTTTCAGCCGGGTCTTGCGGTCCTCATCCCAGAAGAAGCGGGCGTCGGAGAGGCGCGCAGACAGCACCCTCGCGTTGCCGTTGGCGATGGTCTTGCCGCCGTCGGCGGCCTCGACGTTGGCCACAGTTACGAAGTGCGGGACCAGAAACCCGGTCGCCGAGTCGCGGACCGCGAAATACTTCTGGTGGGTGCGCATCGAGGTGCGGATCACCTCTGGCGGCAGGTCGAGGAAGTCCGGGTCCATGTCCCCCAGGATCGGGGTCGGCCATTCGGCCAGGCCCGCGACCTCGTCCAGCAGCCCCTCGTCCTCGACCAGCTCGAAATTGCGCGCGAAGCAGAGGGTGCGCGCGGCGTCCATGATCCGCTCCTTCCGCTCCTCGGGGTCGAGGACCACGAAATGGGCAGCGAGTTCGTCGGCGTATTCATCGTAGTTGCGGGCCCAGAACGGCTGGGCGTCACCCATGAACCGGTGGCCCTCGGAGGCGTCGCCGCTGTCGATGCCGTCGATCTGGAACGGCACGACCTCGCCGTCGAAGACGCAGAGGATGCGCTTCAGCGGCCGCACCCATTTCAACGTGCCGCGGCCCCAGGTCATCGACTTGGGCCAGGGGAAATTGCGCACAATGGCGTCGACCATCTCGGCGACGATCTCGGCGGTCGGGCGGCCGGCCTTGTGCAGGTGGGCGAAGTAGACCCCGTCCTTCTCGGTGAGCTGGTCGCGGGTCAGGCCGGTGGAGCGCAGGAAGCCTTCGATCGCCTGGTCGGGCGAGCCGACGCGCGGGCCTTTGCGCTCCTCATGCCGGTCGCTCTGCGACGCCGGCAACCCTTCGGCCACCAGGGTCAGGCGCCTGGGGCCAGCGAAGGTCTTCAGCGCCTCCGGCAGCAGCCCCTCGGCCGCCAGCTTCTCGCGCACCAGGCGTTCGAGGTCGCGCGCGGCGTTGGCCTGCATGCGCGCCGGGATCTCTTCGGAGAACAGTTCGAGCAACAGCTGCGGCATGGTCAGGCGTTCCCGCCTTCGTTGGCCACCCAGGCCTCGGCGCACATCTTGGTCAGGTCGCGGATGCGCCCGATGTAGCTCTGGCGCTCGGCGACAGCGATCGCGCCGCGCGAGTCCATCTTGTTGAACAGGTGGCTGGCCTTCAGCACGTGGTCGTAGGCCGGCAGGACCAGCGACTTTCCATAGGGGTCCTTCATCGCCAGCAGGCGCGGCGCCTCGGCCTCCATGTCCTCGAACTCGCGCTTCAGCATGTCCACGTCATAGCCGTGGAAATTGGCCTCCGACTGCTGGCGCTCGTTTTCCAGGAACACCTCGCCATAGGTCATCGGCGAGGGCCCGTCGGGATCGTTGAAGGCCAGCTTGGTGAAGTGGTCGACGCCCTGGATGTACATGGCCAGGCGCTCCAGGCCGTAGGTCAGCTCGCCCGACACCGGCCACACGTCCAGCCCGCCGACCTGCTGGAAGTAGGTGTACTGGCTGACTTCAGCCCCGTCGCACCAGACCTCCCAGCCGAGGCCCCAGGCGCCTACGGTAGGGTTCTCCCAGTCATCCTCGACGAACCGGATGTCGTGCAGCCGCAGGTCCAGCCCGATGGCCGCCAGCGAGCCCAGATAGAGGTCCTGCAAGTCGTCCGGGTTCGGCTTCAGGATCACCTGGTACTGGTAATAATGCTGCAGGCGATTGGGGTTCTCGCCATAGCGGCCGTCGGCAGGGCGGCGCGAGGGCTGCACATAGGCCGCCCGCCACGGCTTCGGCCCCAGCGCGCGCAGCACCGTGGCCGGGTGCAGGGTCCCTGCCCCGACCTCAATGTCGTGCGGCTGCAGGATCACGCAGCCCTGACGGCTCCAATAATCGTGCAACTTCAGGATCAGGCCCTGAAACGAGAGGGGTTTGTCAGGCATCGAATCGGGCTGGTTTCTGGGCTTGTTCGCAGGCGCAAAAAAAGTCGGCGGACCATAGGGCCCGCCGACCTCAGCTTCAACCGCTCAGACGCGGTGATGTCCTGGCGCCGGCCTTAGTTGCCGTGCGCGGGCGTGTGCTTGCCCGCGTTGGACATCGGGCCGCCGTACTTGGCGCGGTTCTCGGCTGTGTCCGGCACCGGGCCATTGCTGACCATGGTGGCCGTCACGCTGGCGCCTGACGGCGCGGTGGCGGTGACGGACGTCTGGGTCGCCTGTCCGACGGGCGCGCCGTCGGTGGTCGTCGTCGCGGGCGGCACCGTCGTCGTGGTGGTCGTGACGGTGGTTTGTTGCGCATAGGCCGCGCCGCCGATCAGGGCGGTCGCGGCGGTAGCAGCGATGAGATAACTGATCTTCATGGCGGGGGCTCCTGTTGCCTTCGTTGGCAACTAAAAGCCCGACCTGCCGTGAAGGTTCATTTCTTTCGCTTGGCCGGGGCCTTCGGCGGAGGCGCGGGCGTCGGCGCAGAGGCAGCGGCAGGCTCCGCCACGGCCTGGGGCAGGGCTTCCGGCACCGAGCCGGCGACCATCACCTGATCAACCACCTGGATGGTGCCGTTCGAGGTCGCCACGTCCGCCTGGGTGCTGGTGGCGTTGTCGGCCTTGAGGACGCCGTCGGTGCTGCCGTCGAGAACAATGTGGTCGCCGCCGCCCGATGGCCACGGGCCGCGGGTGCCCTTGATCTTGGTCGACGGCACCGGCGCGGCGATGACGTGGTGCAGCAGTAGCTTGCGCAGGTCGGCCTTGGTCGGGTCGGCGATCATCTTATCGAGCTGGCCGGCCGGCAGGGCAGCGAAGGCCGCATCGGTCGGCGCGAACAGCGTCAAGCTGCGCGTCCGGTCCTGGAAGAGGGCAGACAGGTTGGCCGCGTCGAGCGCTTTCACCAGGGTGGTGAACTGCGCGGAGGTCCGCAGCGTGGTCATCGAGTCACCGTTGACCGCCAGCTTGGCGACGGCGGCGGCCGGAGCAGCAGGCGCGGGCGCAGGCGCCGGGGCCTGTGCGTACGCCGTGCCCCCAAGCGAAGAGAGGCCGAGCAGGGAGACGGCCGCAGCGGCGGCCAGCAAACGTTGGATCGTCATCAGGTCCTCGAGTTGGGTACAAAATGTCCGCGCGGACGAACGCATAGCGAAACCACCGCGTTGTGACTACGCCTCGCAGACGGGCTGGGTTTCCGCCGTCACGGCTTCGTGAGATTTGCCCTCCTGGCACGCCCGGAACAGCCTGGGAGCCGCAATCGCACAAAAATAAGGCGCCGTGCCCCTGGGTCGCCCACGAAAAGGGCGGGCGGCCGCTTAATGCCGCGCCATGCCGCCCCAGCGCAGCCCCTCGCCGCCCGCGCCGATAGCGTCCGATTGGCCGTCGCGACACGGGGATGGGGACACGTCGTGAGCGGCCTTCGGTCAACAGGAAAGGCCCGGCCCAGCCTCAAGGGTCGCGCGGGAGCGAGCGGATGAAACTGATCATGGCGATCGTCAAACCCTTCAAGCTGGACGACGTGCGCGAAGCGCTCGTCGGCGCCGGTGTCGAGGGGCTGACGGTTTCGGAAGTCAAAGGCTACGGCCGGCAAAAAGGGCAGACCGAAATCTACCGGGGCGCTGAGTACCAGGTGAATTTCCTGCCGAAGGTGAAGCTGGAGGCGGTCGTCGATGACGCCGCTGTCGGCAAGGCGGTGGAGGCGGTCAAAGCGGCCGCGGCCACAGGCAAGATCGGCGACGGCAAGATTTTCGTCCTCAACGTCGAGGACGCCGTGCGTATCCGGACCGGCGAGACCGGCGCTGCGGCGCTCTAGCGGTCAGTAATCAGGGGACATGAAAGCAATGAAGCTCATCGGATTGAAAAGGCTGGCAGGGCTCGCGCTCGCCGCCGCGGTGATCGGGGGACCCTTCGCGGGATCTGCCATCGCCCAGACCGCGGCCGCACCGGCGCCTGCCGCGGCTGCGGCCCCGGCCGCTACGCCGGCGCCTGACGCTGCTGCTGGCGCGCCCGCCGCCGCTGTGGCCGCCCCGGCTCCGGCCGCCGCACCCGCGGCCGCGCCGACGCCGCCGAAGATCGACACGGGCGACACCGCCTGGATGCTCACCTCCTCGGTGCTGGTCCTGATGATGACCATCCCGGGTCTGGCGCTCTTCTACGCCGGCATGGTGCGCAAGAAGAACATCCTGGCGACGCTCGCTCAGAGCTTCGCGGCCACGGCGCTGATCACCGTGCTGTGGATGGTCATCGGCTATTCGATCGCCTTCACCGACGGCGGAGCAAACAACAAGCTGATCGGCGGCGTGAAGTACCTGCTGCTGGGTCCGATGGGTTTGAACGCGACGAGCTCACTCGCCCCGACCATCCCTGAATCCGTCTACATGTTCTTCCAGATGACCTTTGCGATCATTACCCCGGCGCTGATCGCTGGCGCGCTGGCCGACCGGATGAAGTTCTCGGCGTTCCTGGCCTTCATGGGCGCCTGGCTGCTGCTGGTCTATTGCCCGATCGCCCACTGGGTGTGGGGTGGCGGCTGGCTCGGCGCGATGGGCGCGCTCGACTATGCCGGCGGCACCGTCGTTCACCTGAACGCCGGCACCGCGGGCCTCGTCGCGGCCCTGATGCTCGGCAAGCGCAAAGGCCTGGGGACCGAGAACATGGCCCCGCACAACCTGGCCTACAGCGTGATCGGCGCCTCCCTCCTGTGGGTCGGCTGGTTCGGGTTCAACGCGGGTTCGGCGGTGACCTCCAACGTCAACGCCGGCATGGCGGCAGCGGCGACCCAGATCGCCACCGCCGGTGCGGCTCTGGCCTGGATGTTCGCCGAGTGGATCATCTCCAAGAAGCCGTCGGTGCTGGGCATGGTGTCCGGGGCGGTGGCTGGCCTGGTGGCGATCACCCCGGCTTCGGGCTTCGTCAATCCGGGCGATGCCTTGATCATCGGCCTCCTGGCGGGCGTGGTCTGCTACATCTCGGCGGTCCATGTGAAGAAGATGTTCGGCTACGACGACGCCCTGGACGCCTGGGGCGTGCACGGGGTCGGCGGGGCGCTGGGCGCGCTTCTGACCGGTGTGTTCGCGTCCAATGCGATCAACTCGCTGGCCAAGGGCGGCGTCCACGATGGCAACTGGGCGCAGATGAAGCTGCAGTTCATCGATGTCGGCGCGACCTTCGCCTATTGTGCGGTGGTCACCTTCGCGATCCTCTTCGTGATCAAGCTGACGATCGGCCTGCGGGTCTCCGAAGAGGCCGAGGTTGAAGGCCTGGACATCAATCTCCACGGCGAAGTGGTGCAAGCCTAAGCCCTCGATGAGAGTGTCAGTACGGGAGCGGGGGTCCTTCGGGGCCCCCGTTTTCGTTTGCGCTACTCAGGATCCGGCCAGGGGCCGCCCAGCCGGCAGCGCGCCACCCACCAGTCCGGAGCCATGGCCTCAAGGCGCTCGGCCAAGCCCTCGGCCTCGATATCGCCGGCGCAAAGCGCAAAGCAGGTGCCACCGGAGCCGGAGACTCTGGCCAGCAAGGTTTCGGGCTCCCCGGCCAGAGTTTCCAGCACCGCGCCAACCGGCGGCGCGACGGCGATCGCGGGACCTTCCAGGTCGTTGCGCTGGACGGCCAGCCAGGCGGCCAGTTCGGTCGCATCCTCGAAGGCGTCCGGCGCGGTCGGCGGGGTCACGTCGCTGAACCGGCCCGCCCCGTCGAAGCGGCGATAGACCTCGGCGGTGGAAACCGGGACCCGCGGGTTGGCCAGCACGATGTCCAGCGGCGGCAAGCCAGGAGCTGCGGAGAGCCGCTCTCCCCGCCCCTGGGCGATGGTCGGCGCGCCCCACAGGCAGGCGGCGCCATCGGCGCCCAGAGAGGCCGCCACCGCCTCCAACCGATCGTTGTCGATCCGCAGCGAACAGACCTCGCGCAGCAGCCGCAACGCCGCGCCGGCGTCGCTCGACCCGCCGCCCAGGCCCGAGGCCACCGGCAGGCGCTTCTCCAGCGACAGGCCGACCGGCGCCACCGGCCGCCGCGCCTCTGCGATCAGCACGCGGGCCGCGCGCAGCACCAGGTTGTCGTCGTTAGCGCCCAGATCGCCGGCGAACGGTCCCCTCACCCGCAGGCTCAGCGCCTCGGCCTCGAAGGTCGAGACCAGGTCACCCAGGTCGGCGAAGGCCATCAGGCTGCAGAGCGGGTGATAGCCGTCATCGCCCGGCGCGCCGACATGGAGGTACAGGTTGAGCTTGGCGGGCGCGAGCGCCACGCGGGTCATGGCTATTTGTCGGCGAGCTTCGGCGTCGGCCCGTCGGGGCCCAAGCGCGAGGCAAGCTTCGCCTCGGCGCTGGCCTTGATCTTGTCGTCGGGCTTCAGCGTCAGCACGCGCCGCCACTGGAACTGCGCCTCGTCGCGGCGACCGACCCTCCAGTAGGCGTCGCCGAGGTGATTGTTGATCTCCGGATCGCCGGCCTCGAGCTCGACGGCCTCCTCCAGTTTGGCCACCGCGGTCTTGTAGTCACCCAGGCGGTAGTAGGCCCAGCCCAGGCTGTCGACCATGGCGCCGGAGCGCGGGTCGGAGGCCACGGCCTTTTCGACCATGGCCATGGCGTCCTTCAGCTGCTCGCCGCGGTCGATCAGGGAATAGCCGAGGTAGTTCAGCAGCTCCGGTTCGTCCGGGCGCAACTTCAGCGCGGCGCGCAGGTCGGCCTGGGCCTCCGGCCAGCGGCCCAAGCGCTCATTGGCCACACCGCGCGAATAGAGCAGCCGCCAGTCCGGCGCCTTGGTTTCAGCGATCAGCGGGTCGAGTGCCTGGATCGCCTCGGCGTAGCGCTCGTCGGCGCGCAGCAGGTCGGCCAGCGTCACCCGCGCGTCGCGGTTGCCGGTCTGGGCCGCGGCGCGGGCCACCTTCAGTGCGCTCTCCTTGTCGTCGGCCGACTGGTAGGTCCAGGCGAGCTTGGCCTGGGCCGCGCCGAACTCGGTCGAGCCGGGCTTGGGACGCGAATAGGCGAGCCGCGCGCCGTCGTTGTCGCCCTGGGAGAGCAGCAGGTCGCCGACCATCACCCAGGCCTCGTCGCGCGACGGATCGAGCCGCAGCAGCAGCCGCAAATAAGCCAGCGCCACGGAGGCCTGCTTGCCGGAAATCATACTGGCCGAGGGCGCCAGCATCGCCTGAGCCGCGCCCTCGCGCAGCGTCAGCAGTGGCGGCGCGGCCTTGCCCGCCTGGGCGCGGGCCAGCGCCTGTTTCACCGCGACGCTGTCTGGCTCGCCGCGCAGGCTGTCGCCGTAGAGCGCCACGGCATCGACCTTGCGGCCGCGCCGCTCGAGGAACGCACCGTAGGCGAGCACCGCCATCTCGGTGGGATTGCTACCCTGCGCCAGGGCCTTGAAGTCGGTCTCGGCCTCGTCGTGGCGCTTGGCGCGCTCGTAGAGGCTCGCCTGGCCGAGCTGGCCGAAGTAGTCGACCAGCCGGTCGCCGCGCACCTGCGGGCGTACCAGGGAGCCCTCGACGTCGCCGGCCGCCGCCGCCGCCCAAGGGGCCAGCAGCGCCGCGGCGGGCTTGTGCGGGAAGGCGATATTTGCGTCGGCGAGGCCCGCCTTGGCCTCCTTGCCGCGGCCCTCGGCCAGGGCCTCGACCGCCACCACCAGCTTGCCGAGGCGCTTGGAGGATTCCGAGGCTTCGTCGCCGGTCGGCGCCAGCAACGCCGCCTTCTGGATCTCCCCGGCCAGCACCGCGGAGGTGAAGGCGCGCTCGGAGATCATCGCATCGCCGCCGGCCTCGGCGCGGGCCTGGGCGAAGAACCGCGAAGCCTCGCCGTGGCGGCCGCTGTTCAACGCCGACTGGCCGGCCAGGAACATGCCGTAAGCGGATGAGCCCGGGTTCAGATCATTGGAAGCCAATCCTCTTGCGCCGCCCGGGCTGGTCGCACAGGCGGCCAGCAGGATCAGCGGGGCGGCGGCGGTCAGAAGCAGAGGCAGGCGCATGGACGGACCTTCCGACGTAAGCATGGCGGCCGCAAGGCGGCACACCGTCACAAGACTGGCGCCCTCACACTCTCACCGCAGGGTTACATATTCGGGTAGTTCGGCCCGTCCCCACCCTGCGGCGTCGTCCAGTCGATATTCTGCGACGGGTCCTTGATGTCGCAGGTTTTGCAGTGGACGCAGTTCTGGAAGTTGATCTGGAACTTCGGGTTCTCGCCCTTCTCGTCGTAGAGCACCTCGTAGACCCCGGCCGGGCAATAGAGCCGCGCGGGCTCGCCATACTTCGGCAGGTTGATCGCGATCGGCACGGCGGGATCGCGCAGATGCAGGTGCGCCGGCTGGTTCTCGTCGTGGTTGGTGGACGACAGGAACACGCTGGAGAGCTTGTCGAAGGAGAGCACCCCGTCCGGCTTGGGATAGACGATGGGCTTGTAGTCCTTGGCCAGGCCGGTCGAGTCGGCGTCGCTCTTGCCGTGAGACAGGGTGCCGAACGGCGACCAGCCGCCGAGCAGGGTGGCGAGGATGGCGTCCATGCCGCCTAGGACGAGGCCAGGGATGGTGCCGAGCTTCGACCACAGGGGTTTGAAGTTGCGGACGTTCCACAGTTCCTTGGCGATGGAGGACTTCTGGTAGGCCTCCTCGTAGGCCACCAGGTCGTCGCCGGCGCGGCCCGCGCCGATCGCCGCGAACGCCGCCTCGGCGGCCAGCATGCCACTCTTCACTGCATTGTGGCTGCCCTTGATCCTGGGCACGTTGACCATCCCGGCCGAGCAGCCGAGCAACACGCCGCCCGGGAAATAGAGCCTCGGCAGGGATTGGGCGCCGCCCTCGGTGATGGCGCGCGCGCCATAGGCGATGCGCTTGCCGCCCTCCAAGTAGCGCTTGATCGAGGGGTGCGTCTTGAAGCGCTGGAACTCGTCGAACGGCGAGAGCCACGGGTTTTTGTAGTTCAGGTGAAGTACGAAGCCGATGGAAACGTAGTTGTCACCAAAGTGGTACATGAACGAGCCGCCGCCGGTGGCGTTGTCTAGCGGCCAGCCGAAGGTGTGCTGGGTCAAGCCGGACTCGAAGGCTGCGTCAGGAACCTGCCACAACTCCTTGATGCCGATGCCGAACTTCTGCGGATCCTTGCCCTCGCCCAAACTGAATTTGGCCTGCAGTTGCTTGGCGAGCGAACCGCGCACGCCCTCGCCGATGAAGGTGTATTTGGCGTGCAGTTCGATGCCGGGCTGGTAGTCAGGACCGGGCTTGCCATCCTTGCCGATCCCGAACACACCGGCCACGACGCCCTTCACCGAGCCGTCGTCGTTGTAGACCACCTCGGAGGCAGCCATGCCCGGGTACACTTCGACGCCCAGGCTCTCGGCGTGCTGGCCCATCCAGCGGCAGACATTGGCCAGCGAGGCGATGTAGTTGCCGTGGTTCAACATCCACTTGGGGAACGGCAGCCAGGAGATATCGAGTTCGCCCTGCGGACCCAGCATCACGAACTTGTCGCGGGTGACCTTGGTCTCCAAGGGGACGCCCAGTTCCTTCCAGCTGGGCAGCAGGGCCGCGATGCCGCTGGGATCTATCACCGCGCCCGACAGGATGTGCGCCCCGACCTCAGAGCCCTTTTCGAGCACCGCGACGGTGATTTCCGAGCCCGCCGCGGCGGCGAGTTGCTTCAGCCGGATCGCCGCGGCAAGGCCTGACGGCCCCGCGCCCACGATGACGACATCGTACTCCATCGCTTCACGCGGTTCGGCGACGTCTTCGCTCATGCCCCGAGGCTCCCGTTGATCCCTTGCCCGACTTATCGGAAGGTCACCTAGCGGCGGTCAAGAGAAACCGGGGGAAGCGACATGATGCAGCGACTGGTCCTGATCTGCGCACTGATGTTCTGCGCCTCGCAAGCGCAGGCCGCGGGAGGCCGCTGGATCGGCAGTTGGGCCGCCTCCCCGGCCATGCCGATGGCCGCTCCAGCCAACAATCCGGCCCGTGGCACACCCACCTTCAACAACCAGACTTTGGTGCAGACCGTGCGTCTCAGCGCCGGCGGATCACAGCTGCGGATCCGCCTGACCAACGAATACGGGACCCATCCTCTGGCGGTCGGCGCAGCCCGTATGGCCCTGGTGGGCGCGGACGGCGCGGTCGTGGCGGGCAGCGACCGACCGATCACCTTCGCCGGCGGCCGCGCGGCCAGCTTGGCGCCTGGCGCGCCGCTGATCAGCGATCCCGTCGCCCTGCCGACCACAGCGCTCGCCAAGATCCGGCTGAGCCTCTACCTGCCCGCCGACACCAACGGCTGCACCTGCCACATGAGCGGCTCAGAGGTTGTCCACGTTTCGCCGGGTGACACCACCGACAAGCCGGTCACCACCTCCGCGACCACGCCCGCTTCTCCCACCTACCGCGCCTTCCTCTCCGCGGTCGAAGTCGAGACTACGGCAGCACCGGCCCCGGTGATCGTGGCGTTCGGCGACTCGATCACCGACGGCTACCTGTCCACGACGGGCGCCAACCACCGATGGCCGGACCGCCTGGCCGAGCGTCTCGCGGCCAGATACCCGGGCCGACCGATCGGGATGAACAACGCCGGCATCGGCGGCAACCGGGTGATCAGCGACGGCATCATGCCGATCTTCGGGCAGAGCGCACTCAGCCGCTTCGACCGCGACGTGCTCTCCGTGCCCGGCGTCACCCATGTGATCGTGCTGGAAGGCGTCAACGACCTGGGCGCCAGCAAGACCGACCCGCCGAAAGCCGAGGCCCTGATCGCCGGCTACCGTCAGCTGATCGACCGCGCCCACGCCCATGGCCTGAAGATCATCGGCGCGACGGTGCTGCCCTACGGGGGCGCGGGCTATTTTGGCGCGCCCGGCGAGGCCGAGCGGCAGAAGATCAACGCCTGGATCCGCACCGGCCCCGCGTTCGACGGGGTCATCGACCTCGACGCCGCCATCCGCGACCCGGCCAAGCCGGAGCGAATGCGCGCCGACCTGCAGTCCGGCGACTGGCTACACCCCAACGACGCCGGCTACCGGGTGATGGGCGACGCGGTGGACCTGGCGCTGTTCCGCTAGTCTCCGCGGTAGGCGCGCTCCAGCACGGCGACGTCCAGCTTCGACATTTTCATCATCGCGGCCATGGCCCGCTTACGGCCCTCCGCGTCTGGCCCGCCGAGGGTCTCGAAGAGCTGCTTCGGAACCACCTGCCAGGAGAAGCCGAAGCGGTCCTTCAGCCAACCGCACTGACTGGGCTTGCCGCCGTCCACCAGTTTGTCCCAGTAATGGTCGACCTCCGCCTGGTCCTGGCAGTCGATCACGAACGAGACCGCCTCGGTGAAGCTGTACAGCGGCCCGCCGTTGAGCGCGGTGACGCGCTGGCCGTCCAGTTCGAAGTCGGCGGTCATCACGCTGCCCTCAGGTCCCGGCCCGCCCGGCCCATAGCGCTGCACGCTCAACACCTTGGAGTTGGAGAAGATCGAGACGTAGAAATTCATCGCCTCCTCAGCTTCCTTATCGAACCAGAGGAACGGGTGGATCTTCGGCATGTCTTGCTCCCTTGGGTCTTGCCCTTCCCGGGGGTCGGTAAGCCCAAAGGACGCAGCTACCGCGCACATTCCGACAATGGGCCAGACGATCTGACCTGCGCTTTTTTCCACCGCCAGAGCCGCAATCGCGATAGGGCGATGAGGATGGAGCGCCTTCGCCGCCTGATCGACCTGCCCGGCGTCGCCGACCTGGAGTACCGCGCCTTGCTCAAGCGCGAGTTCGCCGAGCCGGAAGCCCGCGCCGAATTCCCAGAGATCGACGACTGCTCGACCAAGATCTTCGGCCTGACCGCCGACGAGGCTGAGGCGCATGCGCGACCCGCCGGCTGGGACAACGTCGAGAGCCGGCCGATCCTGCAACAGGTGGCGGCGTTCGAGGCCGAGAGTTGGGACGTCACCGACGACAAGCGCCGCCCCCTGCGCACCTTCGCCCATTTCAACCAGCAGCTCTGGCTGGCGCTGCGCGGGGTCGCCGGGTCGCTGCCGTTCCAGCCGGAAGACAACACGCCTGACCCCTGGGGTTCGTCCCTGGCGGCCGAGGCCACGCGTTTCAGGAAGCGTTGACGACATGAAGCCGCCCATCAAACGGTTCGCCGACCTGAAACCCGCGCCAGCCAAGCCCGGCGTCTACGCCCCGCCCACCCCCATGGTGAAGCGCCAGAAGCCTGCCAAGGTGCTGACGGCGGCGGAGCGCGCGGCGTTCCTGGCCTCGCGGCCGGACCTGAAGCCGAAGAGCTAGGGCTTCTCGAACATCACGATCAGGTTGTTGGCCGGCATGGCGATCCGCTCTGCGAACGAGAGGCCGTGACTTTCCGCCAGCTCGCTGACCTTGGATAGCTCGCGGATGCCCCAGGCCGGATCGCGCGACTTCAGGCTCTCGTCGAAGGACAGGTTCGAGGCCGCCGTCGCCACCTGGGCCTCCAGATAGGGGCCGTAGAGGATCAACTTCCCACCCGGC
Organism: Caulobacterales bacterium; assembly: GCA_038213205.1. Taxonomy (GTDB): domain Bacteria; phylum Pseudomonadota; class Alphaproteobacteria; order Caulobacterales; family Caulobacteraceae; genus Phenylobacterium. The sequence continues at coordinate 23,139 of JBBQTP010000006.1, read as the reverse complement.
GTGAGCAGACGCGCTGCCCCAGCCATCAACCCCTCGGTCGCGGCCCAGGGTGAGATGTGGACCATGTTGATGCAGACGATGGCGTCCACCGGCCCGGACGGCCAGCTCGCCGCGGCGGCTGCGTCGAGCCGGATCGGTTCCGCAAGGTTAGCCAGCCCTGCCTGTGCCCGCCAAGCCGCGATGCTGGCGAGGGCCTCGGGGTCGCGGTCGGTGGGCTGCCAGCTTACCTGCGGCAAGGCGCTGGCCAGGAACATCGCATGCTCCCCGGCGCCGCTCGCCACCTCCAGCACCCGCGCGCCGGGCGGCAGGCGCGGCCTCAACGCCTCCAGGATCGGCTCGCGGTTTCGGGCGGTGGCGGGCGAGGCGCGGGCGCCGGCGGGGATGGTGTCGGTCATGAGGCCAGACTAGCCCTGCTCTGCTCACAGCCCGAACAGCTTCTCTGGCGTTGCCCCCGGCGGCGCAAAAGGCTTCTCTCCCTGCCGCAACCAAATCGAGGGGAAATGACCATGGCTCAACGCACCGGCCTGCAGCTGCGCTCGCTGATCAAGGCTTCGGGAGAACTTGAGCTTTCGCTGGCCACCGTGGACGTCCCCGATCCGGGCCCGGATGAGATCCTGGTCCGCGTCGAAGGCTCGCCGATCAACCCGTCCGACCTGGGCCTGCTGTTGGGCGCCGCCGATATGTCGACCGCCAAGGCCGCCGGCGGAACGGTCACCGCCGCCGTGCCCGCGCCCTTCATGAAGGGCATGGCCGCGCGGGTCGATCAGTCGATGCCGGTGGGCAACGAGGGCGCCGGCGTGGTGATCGCCGCCGGCTCCGACCCCGCCGCCCAGGCGCTGATGGGCAAGACCGTCGCCATCCTCGGCGGTGCCATGTACGCCCAGTACCGCACCGTGAAGGCCGCCGACGCGCTGCTGCTACACGCCGACGCCACGCCGGCCGACGGCGCCTCCTGCTTCGTCAATCCGCTGACGGCGCTGGGCGTGGTCGAGACCATGCGACGCGAGGGTCACAAGGCGCTGGTGCACACGGCCGCCGCGTCGAACCTCGGCCAGATGCTGGTGAAGATCTGCCTCAAGGACGGGGTCGATCTGGTCAACATTGTGCGCAGCCCCGAGCAGGCGAAGATCCTGAAGGGCATCGGCGCCAAACACGTGCTCGATTCCACCTCGCCCAGCTTCATCGACGACCTGACCGATGCGCTCGCCGAAACCGGGGCCACCATCGCCTTCGACGCGATCGGCGGCGGCAAGCTGGCGGGTCAGATCCTCGGCGCCATGGAGGCCGCGGCCAACCGCACCGCCGGCGCCTACAGCCGTTACGGCTCGACCACCTTCAAGCAGCTCTACATCTATGGCGGCCTCAACACCGGCGTCACCGAGCTCGGCCGCAATTTCGGGATGATGTGGGCGCTTGGCGGATGGCTGCTGACCTATTTCATCATGAAGATCGGTCCCGCCGAGGCCCAGAAGCTGCGCCAGCGTGTCGCCGACGAGCTGAAGACCACCTTCGCCAGCCACTACACCGCCGAGATCGGCCTGGCCGAGGCGCTCGATCCCGCCGTCATCGCCGCCTACAACAAGAAGACCACCGGCGAGAAATACCTGATCAACCCGAGCAAGGGGCTCAGCTAGACTCTCGCGGCATGACTGACGCCACGCCGGACCCGATCGACGTCAAGCTGCAGCAAGCCATCGGCTGGCTGCAGGCGAACTTGCTGAACCACGCGGAGCTCACCCTGCGCGCGGTGCTGGCTGCGCGGCCCGATGCGCCGCGCGCCCGCCGCCTCCATGGCATCGCCCTCTTCAAGCTCGGGCGGCGCGAGGAGGGCATTGCCGCCATCGCCGCCGGCGCCAACGAGGAGGGCGACAACCCCCGTGCCTGGGCCGATCTCGCCGTGGCCCTGCGCGACAACGGCGGGCTGGCAGCCGCGGAGGCGACCTATGCCCATGCGCTCGCCGCCCAGTCGCCGGGCGCGAGCGCGCCGCCGCTGGCCCAGCAGGTGTTCTGCACCGAGGTCGGCGCCTATGACTTCACTGTGGTCGACTACCCCTACCGCGCCGAAATCCGCTACGGCGCCGGGCGACCGCCCCACCCTGAGCTCGCCGCCCTGATCGGCGAAGGCCGCGAGCGCTACCGCGCCTTCCTGACCGGCCTGGGCGAGCTGCAGGCGGACTTTGCGACCGTGTCGCTCGGCGGGACCTATGAGACCCCGGAGCCCTTCTGGCTGAACTCGTGGTTCTCGGCCCTCGACGCCATGGCGCTCACCGGCATGCTGCGGACCCACGACCCGCCCCGCATGGTCGAGATCGGCTCCGGCGTCTCCACCAAGTACGCGCGGCGCGCCATCGACAAGTACGGCCTGCGGACCAAACTCACCTCGATCGACCCGCAGCCGCGCAACGAGATCGACAAGCTCTGCGACCAGGTGATCCGCAAGCCCCTGGAACAATGCGACCCGGCGATGTTCGAGGCGCTGACGGCCGGCGACGTCTTCTTCCTCGACAGCTCGCACCGCAGCTTTCAGGGCTCGGACGTCACGGTGTTCTTCCTGGAAATCCTGCCGCGTCTGAAGCCCGGGGTGATCGTCCATATCCACGACATCTACCTGCCCGAGGACTACATTTCCGGCCACCTCCGGCGCATGTGGAACGAGCAGTACCTGCTGGCCTCAGCCCTGTTGTTCGGCGCGCAGCGCTTCGAGATCCTGTTTCCCAGCTGGTTCGTGATGCGCGACCGCGAGCTGATCGCCCACGCCAACCGCCTGCTGCGCAAAGGCCCGCTCGCCGGCCTCGACCTTTATGGCGCCAGCTTCTGGATGCGGATGGTCTAGCGGCTTCAGACCCGCGCGGGGATCACCACGGGCATGGTCTCGTAGCCCTTCACGAAGATCGAGTGCGTTCGCGACGGCTCGCCCGCCAGCTCGATGGTCGGGAAGCGCTTCATGATCTCTTCCCAGATGATCTTCAGTTGCAGTTCGGCCAGCCGGTTGCCCACACAGCGATGGATGCCGAAGCCGAAGGACATGTGGTGGCGCGGCCGCTCGCGGTCGATGATGTAGCTGTCGGGATCAGCCACGGCGTCCGGGTCGCGATTGCCGGAGACGTACCACATGGCCACTCGGTCGCCTTTGCGGATGGTCTTGCCACCGATCTCGTGGTCCTCCGTGGCCGTGCGCGCCATGTGGGCCAGCGGCGTCTGCCAGCGGATGGTCTCGGAGACCATGGCCGGGATCAGCGAGGGGTCGGCACGCAGCTTGCGGTACTGGTCCGGGTGCTTGTTCAGTGCATAGACCGAGCCGGAGATGGTGTTCCGCGTGGTGTCGTTGCCGCCAATGATCAGCAGGCCCAGGTTCCCGGCGTATTCGGCCCGGTCCATGTTCCGCGTCGACGGCCCGTGGGCCAGCATGGAGATCAGGTCGCCGGCCGGCGGGGCGTTGACCCGCTCATTCCACAGCTCCGTGAAACGCTCGACCATCTTGTCGATCTCGGTGCGCTTGTGCTCCCAGCTCTGCACCGGGCCGTGACCGGGCGCATTGGTCATCATGTCCGACCAGAAGGGCAGCAGCTGACGATCCTCCTGCGGGAAGTCGAAGAGGGTCGCCAGCGTCATCGCGGTCAGCTCTTTCGACACCTGCTCCACCCAGTCGAACTCTTGGCCGATCGGCAGGCTGTCGAGAATCTTGCCGGCCCGCTCGCGGATCACCGGGCCCATGACCTGCAGGTTCGACGGCGCCACCACCGGGCTCACCGTCTTGCGCTGCTCGTCGTGGCGTGGCGGGTCCATGGAGATGAAGCTCGGGCGAACGCCCCGCTTGGCGGTCTCGGCCTTGGACTCCAGGCTCTGCAGGGTGATGCCGTCGGCCGAGGAGAACACCTGGTGGTTGGAATCCACCGCCATGATGTCGTCCCAGCGGGTGATCGACCAGAACGGGCCATAGGTCGGCGAATCGATGTGGTGCACCGGGTCTTCGGCGCGCAGGCGCTCGAAGATCGGCCAGAACGCGTTGGCGGCGAACAGGTCCGGCTGCGCCGGGTCCACGGCTTCGATGGGCAGGTTCATGATCCGCGCCCGCGCCTCGGCTTGGATGTCGACGGCTCCGTCGTGCATGGCAGACTCCCTATCGTCGCGGCCATTCAGAACCCAGCGGACGCGTTGCGCAAGCCGCACGGGCAGATGAGCGGCTGACAAGCGGCTCCAGGTCGGCCAAGACTTCGGCGTGCTCCCAGCCTCCGCCACCGCCGAATCCCTGTTGGCCTTCTGGGCCGACGCGGGCGTCGACGCCATGCTGCTGGACGAGCCCGTCGACCGGATCGCGGCAGGCCGCATCGCCCCGCCGCCAGCCGCGGCGCGCAAGGTCGTGCCCGCCGCGCCGGCGCCGGTCCGGGCCGGCCAATCCGCCCAGCCGGATGTCTCCGCCGTCGTCGCCCAGGCGCACGAACTGGCCGCCGCCGCCGAGGATCTGGACGCGCTCGCCGCCGCCATTGCCGCCTTCGACGGCTGCCCGCTGAAGTTCGCCGGCGCAGCCTCGCAGTCGGTGTTCTATCGCGGCGACCCAGCCGCGCCGGTTCTGGTGATCGGCGAAGGCCCCGGGGCTGACGAGGACCGGCAGGGCCAGCCCTTCGTCGGCCGCGCCGGCCAGATGCTCGACAAGATGTTCGCCGCCGCCGGCCTCAGCGAGCGGGTGTTCATCACCAACACGGTCTTCTGGCGCCCGCCCGGCAACCGCGACCCCACGCCCGCCGAGCAGGCGGTCTGCCTGCCGTTCCTGGAGCGGGCCATCGCCCTGGTGAAACCCAAGATGCTGCTGCTGGTCGGCGCGCCGTCCTCCAAGTCTATGCTGAAGACCGAGCAGGGCATCCTGTCTTTGCGTGGACGCTGGCTTGAGTGGCGCTCGACTGACGGCAGCCTGGAGGTCCCGGCGCTACCGACCCTGCATCCGGCCTTCCTGCTGCGGCAACCGGCGGCCAAGAAGAAGGCCTGGGCCGACCTGCTGATGCTTGCCGAGCGCCTCGACCGCCCCGAGCGGCCAGAATAGCCACGCAACCTGGGGGATGATGCAGGTCTAAGCATCCTGCGGCGAAACCACGCCTGGCGGTTGTCAGGGGTTGATCGCACTTGCCACCCCGCCTAACCCTACGTCCGGGGACTTTGAGAAAAAGGACCGCGCCCACCCGTATCAGACGGGACGCGCGGGCGGACGACGGGATGACGCTGAAGAAGCGCCTCGCGGGTCGGGTAGCCATGCTCGCCTGCACCGCCGCCATCACCGCCGCAGCGGCGGCGTCCACGCGCGCCGAGGGTCTGGCGGCGCTCTCGCCCATCGACGCCAAGGCCTATTCGGCCGCCTTCGACGCCACGGAGCGCGGCGACTTCATCGACGCCCAGATGCAGGCGACCGAGGTGCAGGACCGTTCCCTGCTGGGCTACCTCTCCTTCCGCCAGCTGATGCACCCGACGGCGCATGTGGCGGCGTTCGACGAGCTGGCCGGCTGGCTCGCCAAGTTCCGCGACCTGCCGGTGGCCGACCGCATCTTCGCGCTCGCCTCCAAGCGCAGGCCGGATACCTCGACAGAGGCCCCTCACCCGCTGCTGGCGCCCTCTTCGCTGACATTGGGCGATGGGGGGGCTTACGCGCCGACCGCACCTCCACTTTCCGAGAAAGCCCGTCGCGGCCGCGAGGCTCTCTATGCGGGGGATGTGCAGCGGGCGCTGCGGCTGTCCTCAGAGGCCGGCGACCGCTGGGCTGTGGGCCTGGCGTCATGGCGTCTGAAGTCCTGGAGCGAGGCTCAGCGCAACTTCGCCGCCCTGGCCCGCGACTCGGACAACGAGGCCTGGCAGCAGGCCGCCGCCTGGTACTGGGCCGCCCGCGCCGCGGACGCGGCCGGCGACGCCACCGCCGCCGCCAGCAACCTGCGCTCGGCCGCCCGCAACGGCGAGACTTTCTACGGCATGCTGGCCGCCCGGCAGCTCAAGCTCGCCGATAAGGCCGCCGCCCATGCCTCCGACGACCGCGTCGCCCAGTTGATCCTGGCCGCCTACGCCGCGCCTTCCGCCGAGCTCGCCCAGTTCGTGGCCGCCGATCCGCGCGCCCACCGCGCCGCGGCCCTGGCCCAGATCAACCGCGGTTCCGAAGCGATCCAGGAGCTGCGCGCCGGCATGGCGCTGGCCCGCACGCCCGCCGATCAGGCCCACTGGCGGACGCTGACCCTGGCCTTGGGAACCTCACTCGCCGACCGCGCGGTGCCGCCCCGCGGAGCTGATCTCGACTATCCAGCGCCGGAGCTCGCGCCCCGCGCCGGTTTTACGCTCGACCGGGCGCTGGTCTACGCGATCGTGCGCCAGGAGAGCCGCTTCAACCCGCAGGCCATCTCCCAGAAGGGCGCCATCGGCCTGATGCAGCTGATGCCTGGCGCGGCGCTGGCCGGGGCCGGCGACGACAAGCTGAAGTCCGACATGACGCCGCTGTTCGAGCCGGGGCTCAATCTGCAGGTCGGCCAGGACTATTTCGCCTGGCTGCTCAACAAGGGCGTCGGCCACGACCTGATCCGCGCGGTGGCCGCCTACAACGGGGGGCTCGGAACCGTGTCCCGGGCCGCCCAGACGCTGGGCGACAACCCTGACCCGTTGCTGCTGATGGAAAGCCTGCCGGCGCTGGAGACCCGCGCCTATGTGCAGCACGTCCTGGCCGGCTACTGGACCTATCGACGGATGTGGGGCGAGGCCTCGCCGACGCTGGACGCGCTCGCCTCCGGCGACCGCACGGTCGATGAGCGGCTGGACCTAGGTCAGCCGAACCGCGCCGCGCCCCAACTCGCCGCGCAGACGCTTCAAGTCGGGATGCGCTAGGCCCTGAGCCGTGCCGCGTCCGATCAGCACTCCGTAGCATCGGCCCGAGAACGCCCCGCCTTCGCCGACGATCAGAGCGTCGTCGCCGCCGCTGCGCACGTGGCCGCCCAGCGCTTCCAGCCAGCCGGACCGCAGGCGGATCTTCGCCGGCAGGATCAGCAGCCGGTCTGACCGCGCGGCGGCCAGGGCTTGCGCCAAACCGTCTGCCAGGTCGGCGCCGGTCTCCTCGCGCAGTACGGCCAACAGCTCGGGCGGGCCGCCACCGGCGATCAGCACCTCACGCACCAGCCCGTCCACGGCCGCCGAGGTCAGCGCGCCCAGCAGGGCCGGCAGCCGGTCGCCAGCCTCTCCCGTTTCGACGATAACGCTCAGCATGGCGCCAGAAGCCCGCGCGTCGGGGTTCGCGTCAATGGCCTCAGCCGAGGATCACCCACTCGGCGACATAGGCGTGCGCCCGGCGCGCCAGGTCCGGCGGCCCGGTGAAGTAGAATTCGCTGCCGGAGAAGGTCTTGCGCTCCTTCCACAGCAAGGGGCCGGTGTCCTCGGTCGACAGCGTGTGGCGCAACATGTCGCTCTTCTGCTTCGGCACGAAGGCGACGTAGGTGGCTTCCCTCATTGGACTCAACTTTCAAATGCCCCGGACCAAGGGCCTATGAGTCTGGAATCAATGCAAGAAATCCCCTGCTGAGGCTTGTTTTTGCTACCCCCCCCCCCGCGAGGCGCGGGGAAGGCTCATCCGAACAGGTCAATCTGGCCGCCGGTCCGGGGCGGGATGCGGAACTGGCCGAGATCCATAGGTTCACGGGGCGCGGCCAAGCCATAGCGGGCCTTGGCAGTCGCAAAGCGGCGCGACATGAGGGCGGCGATCGGGCCCTCGCCCTTCATCCGCTTGCCCCACTGCGCGTCGTAGGTCTTGCCGCCGCGCATCTGGCGCACCAGCGACATCACCTTCTTCGCCCGGTCGGGGTGATCGGTGGCCAGCCACTCCTGGAAAAGGTCGGCGATCTCCATCGGCAGGCGCAGCGCCACATAGCCCGCGCCGCGCGCACCAGCCTGCGCAGAGCGCTCCAGGACCGCCTCCATCTCGTGATCGTTGAGGCCGGGGATCGAGGGGGCGAACATCACCACCGTCGGCACGCCGGCCGCGCTCAGCCCCTTGATGGTGGCGAGCCGCTTTTCAGGCGTCGCCGCGCGAGGCTCCATCGAGCGCGCGAGCTTGCGGTCCAGCGTCGTGATCGAGACTGCCACCCGCACCAGGTTGAGCTCCGCCATCGGCGCCAGGATGTCGAGATCGCGCAGGATCAGCGCCGACTTGGTGATGATCGAGAACGGGTGGTTGAACCGCTCCATCACCTCCAGCAAGCCGCGCGTCACCCGCAAGCGCCGCTCCTGCGGCTGATAGGGGTCGGTATTGCCGCCGATGTGGATCAGTTCGGGGACATAGCGGGGCCGCGACAGTTCGCGCTCCAGCAGGTCGGCTGCGCCCGGCTTGAAGAACAGCTTGGATTCGAAATCGAGCCCCGGGGAGAGGCCCATGTAAGCGTGGGCCGGCCGGGCGTAGCAGTAGATGCAGACGTGTTCGCAGCCCCGGTAGGGATTGATCGAGGCCGAGAAGCCGACATCGGGGCTGTCGTTGTGGGTGATGATCACCTTGGCCTTCTCGGCGGTGACCGTGGTGGTGAGTCGCTCGGGCTCGACGTCGTCGGCCGTCCAGCCGTCGTCGAAGGCCTCACGCGCCTGGCTTTCGAACCGGCCGGACGCGTTAGATCGCGCGCCGCGGCCGCGCACCGTCTGGGTCTGCTGCGTGAATGTGGTCACCCACCCAAACTACTCCGACGACCGGAACAAAACAAGAACTATCGCGGCGTTCTGCTTGCTCAGGAGGGGAAGGCTAGCGGCTGAACACGCCGACCAGCTCAATGTGCGGGGACCAGAGGAACTGGTCGACCGGCAGGACGTGGTCAAGGCTGAAGCCCGCGTCGATCAGGGTCCGGGCGTCGCGGGCGAAGGTTCCGGGATTGCAGGAGACGCCGATTATCCGGGCCACGGTGGAGCGGGCCAGCTCAGCGGTCTGTTCGACGGCGCCGGCGCGCGGCGGGTCGAAGACCGCGACGTCGGTCTTTTTCAGCTCCTCGGCCAGGACCGGACGGCGGACAAGATCGCGGGCCTCGGCGGTGACGCCGTGCAGGCCCGGCGCGCCGGCCAGGGCCGAGGACAGGGCGCGGATGGCCTCGGGCGCGACGTCGACGGCGTAGACGGACGCGATCTCAGCCAGGCGGAACGTGAAGGTCCCGACCCCGCAGAACAGGTCGGCGATGCGGGCGGCGCCGGTCGCCTGCTCGGCGACAAAGGCGGTCAGGGCAGCCTCGGCCTGGGGCGTCGCCTGCAGGAAGGCGCCGGCCGGCAGCGCCACGGTCGCCGCGCCCAGGCACACCTGCGGTTGGCGGGCCAGGTAAGCTGCCTCGCCGTCGAGGGTGACGCGGGCGAAGCCGGCCTCGGCGGCGCGTTCGGCCAGCTGGACGCGGGCGTCGGCGGAGAGGCCGCCGGACTTGCGCTCGATGCCGGAGATGTCGATGTCGAGGCCGCTCGTGGTCAGCGTCACGTGCAGGGTGGGCGCCGACTTGGGGTGCTCGAACAGCGGGGCGGCGAGGCGCTTGAGCGCCGGGATGGCCGCCTGGATCGCGGGGTCGGAGATCGGGCAGACGTCGATGTCCACCAGGTCCCAGGATTTCCGCGCCTTGTAGCCGAGCTTGGCGGCTTCACGGCTGCCGCGCCGGGCGTGCACCGCCACGCGTCGGCGGGTGGCGGGCTCGGCGGCGAAGGGCGGCAGGATCTCGGTCTCGATGTGCTGGCGCGCAAGCGTGCCGGCCAGACGCTCGACCTTCCAGGCGAGGTAGGGTTCGGGCGCCCAGTGCTGCAAGGCGCAGCCGCCGCAGATTCCGAAGTGCGGGCACACCGGCGCGATGCGCTCCGCGCTGCGGGTCAGCACCTCGACCAGCTCGCGGCGTTCGCCGGAGCCGACGGCGGTGACCCGCTCGCCGGGCAGGGTGAAGGGCACGAAGGCCGGGCCGGCGGCCAGGCCGTCGCCCTCGCCGCCCAGTGATTCGATGACCAGCTCGACCGGCGGGCCGGAGGGGCGGGCCGGCCGAACAGGCGGTCGATGCCGGCGCGCGGATCTCATCTGGCTTGGGCCCTCGGGGAGGATTCAGGAAAAAAAGAAGCTGAACGCGTCGCTTGAGACCCGTTCAGATTTGGCAAGTCATGGTCACGCTTGAAGCCGCCGAAAAAGGTGGCCGCCCCCGTCTAGAGGGCAAGATCGAGCAAGAGGGACTATCCATGACCAAGTCTTTCGCCTTCGCCAAGGGCGCCCTGGCCGTGACCGCCGACGCCATCGCGGACTAAGCCTGATTGTCGGAACATCTCACTGGCCGTCCGCTCTGCGGTGGGCGGGCATTTGGTTGGCCCAAACCAGAAACTCCCGATTGCCGTCGCCGCCTTCGATGGGGCTGTCGGCGCTTGCCTGAACGGGCCAGCCGGCGCCGGTGAGGAAGGCTTTCACACCGTCGAGCGCAGCAAGACGGGCGGTCTCGTCCTTGACCAGCCCGCCCTTCCCTACCCGCTCGGGACCGACTTCGAACTGGGGCTTCACCAGGGCGACCAGGTCGGCGCCGTCAGCGGCCAGGGCGAGCGCGGCCGGCAGCGCCTTGGCCAAGCCGATGAAACTGACGTCGCAGACGATCAGGCCGGGCGGCTCGGGCACGTCGGCGGCGGTGAGCGTGCGGGCGTCGCGGGCTTCCAGGCTGACCACTCGAGCATCATCAGCGAGGCTTAAGTGCAACTGGCCGCGGCCGACGTCGACGGCGTAGACGCGGGCCGCGCCGGCGGCCAGGCAGACCTCGGTGAAGCCGCCGGTCGAGGCGCCGACATCGAGGACCACACGGCCCTCCAGGCGGATCGGCCAGAGCGAGAGCGCATGCTCCAGCTTCAGGGCGCCGCGGCCGACCCAGGGATGGGCCGGCGTGGCGGCAATCACCGCGTCGTCAGCCACCAGCTCGGCGGCCTTGGCGACGATGCGGCCGTCAGCGCTGACCCCGCCGGCCTCGATGGCGGCGCGCGCCTTGGCGCGGCTCTCGAACAGGCCTCGGGCGACCAGCAGCAGGTCGGCGCGGGTCTTCAGGTGGCCTGCTCCTCGAACAGCTTCTTCAGCTCGCTCTTGAGGATCTTGCCGTTCGGATTACGCGGCAGGACCTCGTGCCAGAACTTCACCGTCACCGGCACCTTGAAGGCGGCCAGGCGCTCGGCGACGTGAGCGCGCAATTCATCCTCGGTCGCATGTGCGCCGGGTTTCAGCGTGACCACGGCGCCCGGCACCTCGCCCAGCGTGCGGTGGGGGATGCCGACCAGGGCGGCGTCCATAACGGCGGGGTGGTCATAGAGGACGTTCTCGACCTCGATGCAGTAGATGTTCTCGCCGCCGCGGATCAGCATGTCCTTGGCCCGGTCGATGATGAAGCAGAACCCCTCCTCGTCGAGCTTGGCGAGGTCGCCAGTTCGCACCCAGCCGTCGACGAGGGTCTGGGCGGTGGCCTCCGGCTTGTTCCAGTAGCCCTTCATGTTCTGCGGTCCTGAGGACCACAGCTCGCCGACGGTGTTGGGGGCCAGCAGGGTCTTGCCGTCGACCGGATCGCGGATCTGCAGCTCGGAGACCGGGACGGCGACGCCGCAGCTGTCGGGGCGGTTGGCGTAGTCCTCGGCGCCGTTGCCGGTGACAGTGGCGCAGGTCTCGGTCATGCCCCAGCCCTGGCCGGAGACCGAGTTTGGGAAGGTCTCTTTCAGCTTGCGGACCAGTTCGGGCGCGGACGGGGCGCCGCCATAGGCCACCGACTCCAGCGACGACAGGTCGTAGTCGGCGCGGGCCGGATGCTCGATCAGCTGCCAGGCGATGGTCGGCACGCCGCCGGCCGACTGGACGCGCTCGCGCTCGATCAGTTCGAAGGCGCGCACAGCGTCCCACTTGCGCATCATCACCAGCTTGGCGCCGCCGAACAGGCTGGGGTTGAGCACGGCGAAACAGCCGGTGACGTGGAAGAACGGCACGGAGATCAGCGACGAGCGCTGCGGCGCCTCGGGGTCCGGCGCCGGCGGGGTCTCGCCGCGGCGCAGGAACGCGCGCGCCGTGCCGCAGACGCCGGCCATGATGTTGCAGTTCACCGAGCGGTTGGTGGCCAGCGCGCCCTTCGGCTTACCGGTGGTGCCGGAGGTGTAGAAGATGGTCGCGTCGTCATCGGTATCGATGGCGACGGTCGGCATCGGCGTGTCGCGCAGGAAGGTCCAGGTGTCCGGCGCGCCGATGGCGTCTTCCAGCTTGGTGACCAGCGGGTGAGCGATCTCGTCGGGCTCGCGGCAGACATAGACGCGGACCAGGTCGGCGCAGTTGGGCAGGTGCTCGGCCAGGCGCTGGTAGCGCTCGGCGTCGACCACCAGGATCTTGGCCCCGGAATCGGTGAGACCGTACTCCAGCTCCGGGCCGGTCCACCAGGCGTTCAGCGGGGTGACCACAGCGCCCAGGGAAGCGGCGGCGTAGAAGGCCATCACCCACTCGGGGATGTTGCGCATGACGATCGCGACCCGGTCGCCCTTGGCCACGCCCCGGGCGGCCAGTTCGGCGGCGAAGCCGGCGACGGCGCGGTGGAAGGCCTCGAAGGTGACCCGCTCGTCCTCATAGACCAGGAACACCTTGTCGCCGTGGACGCGGGAGGCCTCGACCACCGAGCGCAGGGTCGGCGGCAGGTTCTTCCAGATCTTGGTCGTCACGCCGCGGATCTCGGCCTCGCCGACCTCGGTGGGCATGCCGGGGCCGGCCAGGATGGTGTGGGCCTGGGCGATCGACATGGCGGGCCAGCCGGCGGGCAGATCAGCTTCGGACATACGCAAAACTCCTAAGTCGACGGCCCCAAGTTGACAGGGGCGTCACGCCCGCCGTCGCGGGCTTAGAAGCATATGGCGGCGTCACACGCCAGACCCCTCCACCAGGGCGCGGCGACGCGTCCCGCGCCGGGGGGCTTCCGTCGGGTTGAGGCTGTGTCGAACTTAGTTGTCAGAGTGACTTAGCGTCGGGGCGGGCCAGTGGCGCGGCGGATCGGCTGCAAGGCGGGTGACCCGCCGCGCAAAGGCCGTGGACGGGTCACAACCGTGGTGGCCGCGGAACCGGTCAGGCGGGTGCGTAGATCAGGGGCCGAAACCGCGGTGGGCGAGCCCAGGCCGGCCAGAAGTTCGCGTAGCGTCGGCAACGCCGCCGGCTCCGGGCCCGGCAGGACCGAGGCGTCGACGGCGATCGCGCCCAGCGTGCGCAACAGCACCGGCAGGCTGGCGGGCTCGACCTCGCGCTCCCGGTCGCGATCGCGGTCGCGGTCGCAGTCGTCATCTCTATCGCGCTCGCGCCGGTCTTCCCGGTCCGTCGAAGCCTCGTCCGACGTCACCGGCGAGCGCGCCAGGCGCAGCTCCAGCGCCGTGGCCACGCGCACCGCGAAGAAACACCGGTCGAACAACTGGAAATACTCCAGCCGCCGCGCATGGTCCTCCGCCCGCTCCGCCTCATCGCCAAAGGCCAGCCCCAGCCGGTAGGCGCACTGGCTCAATTCGGAGAGCCTCAAGCAGCGGGGATCGGTTGCGTCCATTGAGAACAAACATAGAACACTTAGAGCCCGTCGTCAAGAATCAGTTTGGCGATCGCCTGAAGGCTCAGCGCGCGGATCAAGCGCCGCGATTCTGGTCGCGACTCATCGCGAACGTGGGGTGCGTTCCCTCAGTGCTTCGCGCACAGCCCCTTGGGTATCCACTCAGACGTGAAGGTTGTCGGCGGGCTGCCTTCGCCATGTAGGATCAAAGCGAAGCCTTGACGCGTCTCGTGACCCACCGCCATGAGAAGCATCGGCGGGCCGCGCCGCACCATCAGCGAGTGCCCAACGCCGCTTGCGACTTGCACGCCCTCCGGCGTTTCCAGGCAGGTCGCGCCGCTGATTGCATAGAACGCCTCCGGGCCAGAATGCACATGCACCGGGGCGGTCATGCCGGGCGTGAAGGTGGACTTCAAATATTCGGCGCTGAAGGCGCCCTGCGCCGTCTCCATGGGCAGGGGTCCGATGTCGGCGAGTTGACGCGCGCCTTTGAGTTCGCGTCCCTTGCCGCCCACGTCGAACAGCCACACCTGACCGAAAGCCTGGACGATGGCGCCGTGGGGCGGCAGGGCCCGTTGGGCGCTCTGTGCGTCGGTAAAGGTGTAGATGTTCCAGTAGATTGCGCCGTGCGGCAACACGCCAAGGTCCTGGTGGGCGACCAGGCAAGCAGGCCCCGGCGTCTCTCCCACCTCTCCGGCGCAAGTCCGCGACGTCGCCTGGGCGTGCGCCGCCAGCGGCGCCAAGGCGAGGCTTGTGGCGACGGTGGCGATGACGGTCAGTGATCTCAGTGAAATCCAGGCCATGGTCCGCTCGACAACAGGGGGTACACCGCAGGATCGTGCCGGAGGAAAGGTCCGCTTTCCGCCCCAAAGCCGCGGTTCCAAAACTCGGCTTTCAGGCGGCGCCAGGTTGAACATCGACCTGAAGCAACAGGCGCGTCTCGCTTACTCCACAGTGCTTGTCATGCCCTTGCAGGGTTCGCCCCGGGAGAGAATGGCGCTCAGCGTTAGCGAACGGCTTCCTGGAGGGACGCCGATCCGGTCGCCGCAAGAAGCGGCGGGCGGACGTCGGGGCAACTGGTCGTGGAGATCGTGTCGATGTCCGAAGATACTCGGGCCAATGCCTCTCGTTTAGCCTGGAACGCGTCGGCGATATCGAGGACGAGTTGCGCGCGCGCAGGCGCGGGGGCCATGCCTTTGGCCTCCAGCGCCGTCTTGCGCAGCGCTCCACAAAGCGTCGCTGAAAATTCGGGGCCTGTAGCAACTGCGACCGGCGCGGCGCCGGTGGGGGTCGCGACACCGGGGGCGGGTTTGGAACATGCGGCAAGCGTGACAAGCACGAGCGCCACGGCGACGTTGCGCTGCGCAGCCCCAGTGGTCATTTGGCCGCGGGTTATTCTATGCATGACGCAATCTCCGAGGGCGGGTCGGTCGAACCCTCCGACTGACCAATCAGACGGTACACAGAGTCTCAAGCTTGCCGACGTCCATTGAACCCGCGCCTCTTCCGGGAACCCTTGGGGAGAGCCGGCCAAGCTCCTCCCCCCTCACCTCGCCCCGAACACCCCCATCACATCCGTGCGGAACGCGGCCTGGCTGGCGGGGCGGGAGTAGAACATGTGGCCGCCGGGGTAGATCGACAGCTTCACCCGCCCCGGATCGCCGGCGATCGGCATCTGGTCGATGACCAGGCGGGAGACGAAGTAGGGGCACGAGAGGTCGTCGTAGCCGTGGACGATCAGCACCTTCATCTTGGGGTCGGCGGCGATGGCCTGGCGCAGGTCCGTGGTGGCCTCGGTGAGTTCGACGCCGGGCTCCCAGGCGTTGCCGACCTCATCGCTCAAGGCGTTGTAGCGGCCTTCGACCTTCCAGCCGACGACGCGGGTGTCGAAGTCGACCATGGCGCTGGTGGTGGGCGCGATGATGGCGTCGAGGATCGGGTCGCCGCGGCGGCCGTTCGGCGCCCAGGGGAAAGGATCGTCCTGGGTGACGTTGCTGTCGTAGACCGAGGCGATCTTGCCCTGGTCGCGATAGAGCTCGCGCAGGAAGGCGCGGGTGTCGATGCGTCCGCCGGAGCGTTTGACGAAGCCGGCGTCGAGGCCGGTGTAGCCGGTGACCTTGTCGACCAGGCGGCTGACGGCGGCGGGGTCGCGGCGGCCCTTCATCAGGTCGGAGACGAACTCGCCGCGGGCGTAGTCCTCGACGTCCTTCATCTGAGCCGGCGACAGCGCCTTGCCCTGGCGCTCATAGTTGGCGGCGGCCATGGACGGAAGGGTCGTGACCCACGGCATCGGCGAGAAGTCGGGCGCCTGGTCCATGGGCGGCTCGAGATAGGGCGAGACCATCACCATGCCGTGGATGCCGACGCCCAGCTGGGTCTGCAGGAAGTAGGTGATGCGGGGCACGCGATAGCCGCCATAGCTCTCGCCGGTGATGTATTTCGGCGAGGCCATGCGCCCGTTCTTGAGCAGCCAGTCGTAGACGATCCGCGACAGATACTCGATGTCCGGCTTGATCGAATAGAAGTGCTTCTTGGTCTCGTCCTTGTCGACCAGGGAGCGGGAGAAGCCGGTGCCGACCGGATCGATGAACACCATGTCGGTGAAGTCGAGCCAGGTCCCGGGATTGTCGATCAGCTTGGCCGAGTCCGAGGGGCCGTCGCCCTGGGCGCCGAACTGCACGCGCTTGGGCCCGATGGCGCCGAGGTTGAGGTAGACCGAGGCCGCGCCGGGGCCGCCGTTGAAGGCGAAGGTGACCGGCCGGTCGGGATCGCGCGGGCCGTCCAGCGCGTAGGCGGTGAACACCACCTCGGCGATCTTCTTGCCCTTCTCGTCGCGAACCGGCAGCGAGCCGACGGTGGCGGTGTAGCTCAGCGTCTTGCCGGCCACGTGGGTGACCTGTTTGACGGTGGCGTCGGCCGGGAACGGCGGGAGCTCGTCCTTCTTGTCGCCAGCCTTGTCCTTGTCTCCAGACTTCGCGGCGTCGGCCTTGGCGTCATCGGCCCAGGCGGTTGGCGTGGTCGCCGCCAGGCCGACAGACAGCACCATCGCGGCCACCGCGGCCAACAAGGTCTTTCGCATGCGCAGAATCTCCCACCGACCCCGGCACAATGGCCGTGATCGCGCGGGTTTCAAATTAAACCGGCGATAGGTGGCGCCGCCTCTCGGACCAAGGCGTCTATCCGTTGATCGAGAGCCCCGCCAATCGCCTGGCGCGGCGTCTCACGGATGGTCTCGACCCTATATCCCGCTGGTCCCAGAGCGGAGCTCGGTCTGCGGCTCTTCGCCAGCCTGCGGCGCGGTCCAGCGTTCCAGGGCCTGCAGCAGGTGGGTCAGGTTGATCGGCTTGCCGATGTGGTCGTCCATGCCGGCCTCGCGGCAGCGCTCGACGTGTTCGGGCAGAACGTTGGCGGTCATGGCGATGATCGGCGTGCGGGCGACGGCGGGATCGTCCATGGCGCGGATGCGGCGCGTGGCGGCCAGGCCATCCATCACCGGCATCTGCATGTCCATCAGGATCACGTCGTAGGCCTGGCGGCCGACCGCTTCGACGGCCTCGGCGCCGTCGCAGGCGGTGTCGATCTCGATATCGAAGGGGCTGAGCAGGGTGGTTATCAGCTCGCGGTTGACGGCGTTGTCCTCGACCACCAGGCAGCGGATCGGGCGGTCCAGGTCGAGGGCGGCGGCATCCGGCTCGGCGTTGCCGGTCCAGTTTTCGGCCAGGGGCAGCTCGACCTCGAACCAGAAGGTGGAGCCCTCGCCCACCACGCTGTCCGCACCGATCTTGCCCTGCATGGCCTCGATGATCTGCTTGGAGATCGCCAAACCGAGGCCGGTGCCGCCGAAGCGGCGCGAGACCGACGCGTCGGCCTGGGTGAAGCGGTTGAACAGGGAGGCAATGTGGTCGGCGTCGATGCCGATGCCGCTATCGCGGACCTCGACGCGCAGGCTGCAGCGGCCGGCCTCGACCCAGTGGGTGAGCGCCACCTCGACGCGGCCGTCGCGGGTGAACTTGATGGCGTTGGAGAGCAGGTTGAGCAGCACCTGGCGCAGGCGCGGCGCATCGCCGATCAGGGCCGGCGCCGCCTGATCGATCCAGGTGTTGAGCTCCAGGCCCTTGGCGGCGGCCTGTTCGGCAACCAGGGCCGCGGCGCCCCGGGCGGTGGCGACCGGGTCGAAGGGTTCGGGGTCGAGCTCGAAGGCGCCGGCCTCCAGCTTCGAATAGTCCAGCACGTCGCCGACCACGCCCAGCAGGGTCTGGCTGGCGTCATGGATCAGGCCGGCGTGGCGGGCGTCCCGCTCGGAGAGCGCGGTGGAATTGCGCAGGACGCCGGCGAACCCGAGGATCGCGGTGAGCGGCGTGCGCAGCTCGTGGGTCATGTTGGCCAGGAAGTCGGACTTGGCGGCCGCGGCGGCTTCGGAGCGGGCGAGCGCGTCCTTCAGCTCGGCCTCCAGGGCCTTGCGGCTGGTGACGTCGCGGGAGACCGCCAGCAGGCGGCCGCTGCCGTCGTTGAGCCGCGAGAAGGTGGTCTCGGCCCAGACCGTCGCGCCATCCTTGGCGAACACCCGGTACTCGGTGGTCTGCGGCCCGGTCTGCTCGGTCACCGACTCGATGAAGGTGTGGAGCGGGCCGGAGTCATCGGGGTGCATGTAGGTGTAGTTCGGCGTGACCAGCAGCTCGCCCGGCGTGAAGCGCAGGATCCGCTCGATCGACGGTGAGACGTAGAGCCGCCTGTGGTCGGCGGACTGCAGCGAGATGACGTCGGTGACGTTGTCGGCCAGCAGGCGGTAGCTCTGCTCGCTCTCGCGCAGGTCGCCGGTGGCCTGTTCGTAGCGGCGGCGCGCGGCCATGGTCTGGCGCGCGCTGGAGACGGCGAAGCCGACACTGACGGCGAGCAGCAGCCAGACCGGCAAGGTGTCCGTGAGCGCGGGGTTGTGGATCGCCAGCGGGGTGATCAGCATGGCCGCGGCCGGGACGATGCCGGCCAGCACATAGCCGGCCCGCGACTGATAGGCGTAGACCTGGGCGAACCCCATGATCGCCATCCAGATCACGGCGCCGCAAATGGCGCCGGCCGCTGTGCCATTGGCCCAGAACGCCACGCCCAGCGTCACCCACATGAGCATTCCGGCGACCATGGCGGCGACATGCTGCAGGCGCACGCCCATGCTGACCGGGCGGCCGAGGAACTGTTCGCGGGTTACCGCCCAGCTGGTCATGTCAATCGCGGCGGTCACACAGCACCAGGCCGCGCAAGCCTTCCAGGGTAGAAACGCCAGTGAAATCAAGGACACGCCGACGGTCGCAACCATCCGAGCGGCGGTCGAGGCGCGCGCGCCGGCCGCCATCTCGTCCAGGCCGCTATCGAAGAAGCTCAACAGCATATTGTCCCCCGTGGGCCGGGAGCATGGCAGACAGCGGTTAACCACGGATTGTCTCAGCGCTGGGCGAGATCCAGGCGCACCGCTGGTGAGGGAGGCTCCGCGCCGGCCGGAGCCGAGTCACCGGCGCGGCAAACCGGCCAGCCGAGACTTGCGAGCACGATTCAGGTGCTCTAGCCGCCCGGGATCGGCATGACTTCCATGATCTCCACGGCGTCGCCGGGGAAGATCGCGAAGCTCGGGTGGTTCTTGAACATCTCGGCGGCGGCCTCGTGTGACGCAGCCTCGATGATCACATAGCCGCTGACGCCGTTGCGGACGTCGGCGACCCCGGCCTTGGAGGTCTTCTTGGTCTTGCCGAGCGGGCCGCCGGTGTCGACGATCTGACCCGCATGCTCGCCCATCCAGCCGCCCCAGGCGGCCATGCCCTTGGCGATGGTGGCCTCGTCGAGGTCGGTCGGCGGCCCCGCGCCGGGGGTCCCCATGTAGAGCGCCAGGAATTTCGCCATCACCGTCTCCTTGAATGGGCTGGGCGGAGCCTCACCCAAGTCCGGCGCGCTGACCAGCCTTTACCGCCCCCAGGCGGGCCCGGAGACCGTAAGGGCGGCGGCGTCGAACGCCATCAAGGCGTCGATCTCCGCGGCGGTGGCGATGCCCCAGACGCCCACGGTCAGACCAAGGTCGCGGGCCTCGACCACCCGATCGAGCGTCACGTCGGACAGGTGCGGCGACCATTCCTGGCCGCCATGCGCCACGATGGCCCGCAGTTCCGAGCCGCCATAGTGGCGGGGATCGAAGCCGTCGTTCCAGGGCGAGTCGCCGTTCGCCATGCGACGGATCTTGGGCTTCATCGAGTCGGGAACGGTCAGGTGGGCGCAGGGCATGCGCGGCGCCTTGGCCTTGAGGTCGCGCAGCACCGACCAGTCGAAGGCGATGATCTTGCTGTCGTCCAGCCAGCCGCCGTCATCCAGGTCGCGCAGGACGGCGTCGAGCAGGGCGACCGGATCGGCCGACTCCCGGTAGTCGGCCGGGTCGGTCTTGATCTCCACGAAGAGCTTGCGGCGCGGGCCGACCCGCTCGGCCATCACCGCCATCAGCTCGGGCAGGGTGGGCATGATTACGCCGTCCAGTCCCTGGCGCAGGGGGTGGCGGAAATCCGTGGCCGAGCCGGGGCGGTCGCGCCCCAAGTCGTAGGCGCGCAGGGCCTCCAGCCGACTATCCCGCAAGAGCGGTCCGGGTGCGTCCAGCCATTGGCCATCCAGCCGGCTGCTCTCGGGTGCGAGCCGATAGTCGTGATGCGCCACCACATGGCCGTCCGCCGTGAGGTGGACATCGATCTCGATGCCGTCGACGGGCGCGGCGTTGCACGCCCGCGCGCCTTCGAGGGAATTGGCTGGCCATGCGCCATAGCCGCTGGCGCCCGCGATGATCAGTGGCGCGGTCATGGAGGGTCTCCGGTGGGCGATTACCGTAGACTCTAGTTCGGCGTTGCTTTCGCGACCGTGAAGCTCGGCCCGTGGCCTAAGGCGTCACCGGCTTGGGCGGGTCGGCCAAGGCGGCGTCGCTGGGAAGCTTCGGGAACGGGGCGTGGGGTTCGGCCTGATACCAGTAGGCGACGGACGACAGGTCGTCCTGCAGCGGCAGATAGGCGCCGTCGCCGACGATCCTGGCCAGCGAGGCGCCCTTCCAGCCGATGTTCTGGATGGTGACCTTCAGGTCGCGCTGGAAGCGCACCGGATCGACGATGTGCCAACGGTATTCGCCATAGCGTCGGTCGGCGTCCGGGTTGAAGTAGTCGGCGTCAATGTTGCGCGCCTGGGTCGCCATGAAGCCGGCGTAGGCCGAGGCGTAGGAGGTCTCGACATAGGCCCCCTTGGCGTCGCGCTTGATGAAGGAATAGGAGCCGAGGAAATAGTCCTCCTCGCCGGTGCCGGCGATGGTCGGGAAGTCCTTGTCGCCATCCATGTAGAACTTCACCTCGCCCTCGCCCCACCAGCCGGGGCTGAGCGCGCGGTGGCGCAAGTACGTGCCGACGTACTGGCCCCTGCCCTTCACCCCGTCGATGAGGGTGTAGGCGCCGGCCGCCGGGTCGGCCTTGCCGGTGCGGAACTGGGCGTGGAAATAGCCGGCGTTGGAGGGCACGGGGCCTTGAGAGCAGTCGATCTGAGAGTAGATGGTCAGCGGCTTGGCGCTGCGGTACTCCATGGTCAGCCGCGCGGTCGTGCGAAACGGCATCTGCCAGAAGCTGTTGAAGCCGCTGCCCGGATTGACCGCGACGACCGCCGAGTTGATCACCGGCTCATTGCCGCGCCCCCAGCCGGCGGCGAAGAAGTCCCCCGCCGGGGTCTCCACCGAAGGCGTCGCCTCGCCGTCCCAGTAGATCCGCAGGATCGCCGAGCGGTTCTCCGCCGCCCCGCCCAAGGTCATCCAGATGTGGTTAATCACGCCCGGGCCCTTGGCGGCGCCCAGGGTGAAGGTCGTGCCGGGCGCGATGACGACGTAGGGATTGACCTTCCAGCCGCGGCCCAGGTCCTTGGCCGCGAACCTTGCGCTGCCGTCCTTGAGTTCAGTGCGCGCGCCCATGCCGGGCTCGCCGGTCAGGTTCTCCGGGCCGATCGAGCGGGACTTGGCGTCACTGAGCAGGAAGAGGGTCTGGACACCCGCCACCGTGGGCGCGGGCTGGGCCGCGGCGTCTGACGCCACCGCCAGGACGACCGCGAGGGCCCACCCGAGAAACGACACACGCCGCTGGCCCATGATCCTGCTCCCCTGCCCTTTTTGATCCTCCACCAGCGCGAAGCGCGAATGAGGGGGAGGTGGCGAGCGGCGGAGCCGCGAGACGGAGGGGGGTGATGCCCAGCCGGCTCTCTGTCGCGACGGCGGTCGCGTCAGTCACCGTGCTTAAGGTAACCTGAAAAGTGTGCGTGCAGCCAAGCGCTGTCACAGCCGAGGAGCCTAGGGCTGCAACCCCCTCCGTCTCGTCGCGACGCGCCGATCCACCTCCCCCTCCATCGCGCTTCGCGCTGGGGGAGGATCTGGGAGTCAGCCGACAGCCTGTAGCCGTTTCAGCGCGCTTTCCAGCTTGGCCTTGGCGTCCTGGGCTTCGGCCAGGCGCTCGCGGTTTTCCTCGACGACCTCTTCCGGGGCGCGGGCGACGAAGTCGGCATTGCCGAGCTTGCCGGCGAGCTTGGCGATCTCGCCGGTCAGGCCACCGACGTCCTTGGTCAGCCGCGCGCGCTCGGCGGTCAGGTCGATGAACTCGGCGACCGGCAGGGCGAAGGTCGCGCCTTCGACCACGAAGGGGATCGAGCCGTCGGGCGCCGTATCGGTGAAGGTGACTTCGGAAACCCGCAGGAGCTGGGCGATCAGCGGCGCGCTGGCCTCGATGATCGCGCGTTGGGCGGACGTGGTCTCGACCACCAGCAGCGCCGGCTTGGCCGACGCCGGGACGTTCAGCTCCTGGCGGACCGAGCGGCCCTCGGAGATGGTCTCGACGATCAGGCCGATCTCGGCGTCGGCGGCGGGGTCGATCAGGCTCGACGGCAGATCGGGCCACGGCGCCATCATCAGAAACCCAGTGTGTGGCCGCGCAGCACCGAGGTCGGCGGTCTGGCCCCAGAGCTCCTCGGTGAGGAACGGCATGACCGGGTGCAGCAGCTTGCACATGACGTCCAGCACCCAGGCGGCGGTGGCCTGGGTCTCGGCCTTGGCGGCCTCGTCTGAGCCGTTCAGCAGCGGCTTGGCGAGTTCGACGTACCAGTCGCAGAACTGGTTCCAGATGAAGCGGTAGAGGCCGTTGGCGGCCTCGTCGAAGCCGCAGGAGTCGAGCGCAGTGGTGATCGCCTGCGCCGTGCGGGTGATCTCGCCGACGATCCAGCGGTTGAGGGGGTTGTTGACGGCGGCGGGGTCGAAGCCCGCGGCCCGCGCGCAACCGTTCATCTGGCAAAAGCGCGTGGCGTTCCACAGCTTGGTGCCGAAGTTGCGGTAGCCCTCGATGCGCTGGCGCGAGAGCTTGATGTCGCGGGCCTGCCCCGACATGGCGGTGAGCGTGAAGCGCAGCGCGTCGGCGCCATAGTCGTCGACCAGCTCCAAGGGGTCCATGACGTTGCCCTTGGATTTGCTCATCTTCTTGCCCTCCGCGTCGCGGACGAGGGCGTTGATGAAGATGCGTTTGAACGGGACCTGCCCGTCCATGAAGTGGATGCCCTGCATCATCATCCGGGCGACCCAGAA